>DASTHS010000195.1:0-6354 GCA_035718085.1 Acidimicrobiales bacterium
CCGTCGGTCGCGGTGCCTAGGGTCGGGCGGTGCGCCGGTTGCTGCTCGTCCGCCACGCCCAGTCGGAGTGGAACGCCAGCGGCCGCTGGCAGGGAACCGCTGATCCCGGCCTGTCGCCCGACGGGCGCGACCAGGCCCGCCGGGCCGGGCAGACGCTCGCCGCCGCCCTGGCGGCAGGGGTGCTGCCCACGCCGGTCGCGGGCCTCCGGGCGTCCGACCTCCGCCGGGCGGTGGCCACGGCCGAGGCGCTCGGCGCCGCGGTCGGCTGGCAGCGCCCGACGGTCGTCGATCCGCGCCTGCGCGAGCACGACGTCGGAGAGTGGAGCGGGCTCACCAGAGCACAGATCGACGCCCGCTGGCCGGGGGCGGTCGACGCCTGGTCGGGCGACCTGTCGGCGGTGTCGCCCGGCGGCGAGCGGCGCAGCGACTTCGAGGCGCGCGCCCACGCCGCCCTCGCCGCCATCGCCGCCGGCGCGCCCGCCGGGCTCGAGGTGGTCGTCACCCACGGCGGCGTGCTGCGGGCCATGGCCAGGTGGCTCGGCGTGCCCGACCGGCCGCTGGCCAACCTGGAGGGCTACCTCCTCGACGCCGACGGGCCCCGCCACGTCCGCGACGTCCTGCTGCTGCCCCGCCGGCCCCCGCTGGCCCGGGACGCAGCCGCGGAGATCCCCTGAGCGCGGCACTAGCGTTGGGACGTGAGGGTCGAGGTGGTGCGCAGCCCCCGCCGCCGCAAGACGGTGCAGGCGCGTGAGGTCGACGGCGTGCTGCGGGTGTCGATCCCCGCGACCATGACCTCGGCCGACGAGGCCCGCTGGGTTGCCGAGATGGTCAAGCGCATGGAGCGGCGGGCCGCGACCTCCCAGGTCGACCTGGCCAGGCGCGCCGACGGCCTCGCCGCCCGCTACGGCCTCCCCCGTCCCGACAGCATCCGGTGGGCCGACAACCAGGGGTGGCGCTGGGGCAGCTGCACGCCGAGCGACCGCTCGGTGCGCATCTCGACCCGCCTCGCCGGGGAGCCCGGGTGGGTGCTCGACTACGTGATCGTGCACGAGCTCGCCCACCTCGAGGTGCCCCGCCACGGCCCCGACTTCTGGGCCGTGGTGGGCCGCTACCCCCTGGCCGAGCGGGCCCGCGGCTTCCTCATGGCCCGCAGCCTGCGCGCCCCCGCCGACGTCGACGAGGCACCGGCCCCGCAGCGGGGCGCCTGAGTGGCCCCGACCGGCGTCAGCCCGTGGGTGGCGCTGCGCCACGGCGTCCCCGGCAGCACCGTCGCCGCCGTCGAGGCGTTGCCGTCGGGCCGGCGGGCAGTGGTCGTGCGCACCGACCCCGCCCACCGGATGGGCGCGCTCGGGCCCGCCGACAGCGCCACGGTGGCCGCCGCCGCCCGCTTCGCCCTGGCCCAGCGGGTGCCGCTGGTGGTCGTGCTGGCCTCGGCCGGCGCCGACATCGACGAGGGCGTCGCCTCACTGCATGCATGGGGCGAGGCGGCCGCCGCCGTGGCTCGCTGCTCGGGCATCGTGCCGATCGTCGTGGTGGTCACCGGGCTGGCGCTTTCGGGGCCGGCCCTCGTGCTCGGCATGGCCGACGTGGTCGTGATGACCGACGCGGCCACGGCCTACGTGTCGGGCCCGGCCGCAGTGGCGTCGCTCACCGGCATGCAGGTGAGCCCTGAAGCGCTCGGCGGTGCCGGCGTGCACGCCCGCACCACCGGCGTGGCTGCGCTGACCGCACGCGACCTGCCCGCCGCCCTCGACCGGGTGGCCGACGTGCTCGACTACCTGCCCGACCACGCCGACGACCTGGCGGCGACCTGGGTCACCGCCGAGCCCGACGACCGACCGGCCCCCGACCTGCGCGACCTGCTGCCGGCCGCGAGCACCGGTAGCTACGACGTGCGCCGGGTGGTGACCGCCATCGCCGACGACGGTGATCACCTCGAGCTGCGGTCCGGCTGGGCGCCGCAGCTGGTGACCACCCTCACCCGCATCGCCGGGCGGGTGGTCGGCGTGGTCGCCAACCAACCGCAGTCGATGGCCGGCACGCTCGACATCGCCGCGTCACAGAAGGGGGCCCGCTTCGTCGGGTTCTGCGACGCGTTCAACATCCCGCTGCTCACCATGGTCGACACCCCCGGCTTCATGCCTGGCAAGGACCTCGAGTGGCGGGGCATGATCCGCCACGGCGCCCAGCTGGTCGCCGCCTACGCCGAGGCGACGGTGCCCCGCATCTGCCTGGTGCTGCGCAAGGCGTTCGGCGGGGCGTACATCGTGATGGACTCCAAGGGCATGGGCAACGACCTCTGCCTGGCGTGGCCGTCGGCGCAGATCGCGGTGATGGGCGCGTCGGGGGCCGTGCAGATCCTCCACCGGCGGGAGGGCCCCGACCGCCAGGCGGAGCTGGCGGCCCGCTACGAGGCCGAGCTCCTCAACCCCTACGTCGCCGCCGAGCGCGGCTTCGTCGACCAGGTGATCGACCCGGCCGACACCCGCCTGGCCGTCACCGCCGCCCTCCGGGTGCTCGAGACCAAGCTCGAGCGCACCCCGGGCCGCAAGCACGCCCTCGGGCCCCTCTGACCCTCGCCGACGGGGGCTGGGCGCTCAGGCGGGGGCGAGGGGCAGCGGCGCCGCCGGGCGGTGGGTGCCACAGGTGTCGATCAGCGGGTCGGCGGCCAGGTCGGCGTCGGCGATCGGGCCGCCGCAGCGCTCGCAGCGCCCGTAGGTGCCGCCGTCGATGCGGGCCAGCAGGGCGTCGACCCGGTCGAGGGTGGCGGCGGCGACCTCGAGCACCCGGAGGTCGGCGCCGGGGCTCACGGTGCTCCCGGGCTCCTGCACGCCGCCGACGCTACCGCGACCACCCGGCCGGCCCGGCGGCCCCGGCCGGAAGGTCCCCGCCGGCCGGTCCTGCCCGGCGCCTTCCCTAACCTCGCCGGCATGACCGACGTGCTGCCCGGGTGGGACCTCGACAGCCTCTTCCCTGGTGTGGGGTCGCGCCAGGTCGCCGCCGCCCGGGAGGGGGTGGTCGCCGACCTCCGGCGCCTCGGCGCCCTCTTCGACCGCCACGACGTGCGGGGAGGGGCTGCCCGCCCGGTCACCGACGCCGACCGGGCGGCGCTGCGCGAGGTCGTCGACGCGGTCAACGGCCTCCTGGAGCAGTTGCAGCCGCTCGAGGCGTACCTCCACGGGCTGGTGACCACCGACGCCCGCGACGACGCCGCGGCGGCCGCCGTCGCCGGGCTGCAGGCCGACCTGGTCGCCTTCGACACCCTCAAGGTGCGCCTCGACGCCTGGATCGGCCGGCTCGGCGCCGACGCCCTCGTCGCCGCGGTCGGTGACGACTACGGCCACCTGCTGCGCCGCTGGGAGGCGGGCGCCCGCCACCAGATGTCCGAGGCGGAAGAGGGGCTGCTGGCCGACCTGCGCCTGTCGGGCGCCGTCGCCTGGCAGCGGCTGGCGGGTGACCTGTCGTCGACCCTCACCGGCACCCTCGACGGCGACGCGGTGCCGGTGACGGTGCTGCGGGGCCGGGCCACCGACCCCGACCGGGCGGCGCGCGAGGCCGCCTACTGGGCCGAGCTCGCCGCGTGGGAGACCGTCGCCGTGCCGATGGCGGCGTGCCTCAACGGCATCAAGGGCGACGGCGTGACGGTCAACCGGCGCCGGGGGTGGGCCGACGACCTCGAGCCGGCGCTGTTCTCCAACGGCGTCGACCGGTCGGTGCTCGACGCCATGCAGGCGGCGGCGGTGGCCTCGTTCCCCGACTTCCGGCGGTTCCTGCGAGCGAAGGCCCGCCTGGTGACCGGCGTCGAGGGCGGCCTCGCCTGGTTCGACCTGTTCGCCCCGGTGCCGGGCGAGGCGAGCGTCGACTGGACGGAGGCCACCGCGGCAGTGGAGGCGGCGTTCGGCACCTACTCGCCCCGGCTGGGCGCGCACGCCCGCCGGGCGTTCGACGCCCGCTGGGTCGACGCCGGCCCACGCGACGGCAAGCGGGGCGGCGCCTTCTGCATGCCCGTCGGCGGCGGCGCCAGCCGGGTGCTGATGAACTTCGACGGGTCGTGGGACGCCGTGCAGACCCTCGCCCACGAGCTCGGGCACGCCTACCACAACGTGAACCTGGCAGCCCGCAGCCCCCTGCAGCGTGACACGCCGATGGCGCTGGCCGAGACGGCGAGCATCTTCTGCGAGACGGTCATGGTCGACGCCGGGCTTCGCAGCGCCGACGAGGCCGGCCGCCTGGCGCTCCTCAACGTCGACCTGCAGGGTGCCGCCCAGGTGGTGGTCGACATCCACTCGAGGTTCCTCTTCGAGTCGGCGCTGTTCCGGCGGCGGGCCGCCGGCCCGCTGTCGGTCGCCGAGCTCAACGCGACGATGACCGAGGCGCAGGCGGCGACCTACGGCGACGGGGTCGACGCCGCCACCTACCACCCCTACATGTGGGCGGTGAAGCCGCACTACTACTCGGCCGAGGAGAGCTTCTACAACTGGCCCTACACCTTCGGGTTGCTCTTCGGCCTGGGTCTCTTCGCCCGCTACCAGGCCGACCCCGACGGGTTCCGGGCCGGCTACGACGACCTGCTCTCTTCGACCGGGACCGGCACGGCGGTCGACCTCGCCGCCCGCTTCGGCATCGACCTGGCGTCAGAGACGTTCTGGTCGGCGAGCCTCGACGTCGTCCGCGGCCGCATCGACGAGTTCGTCGCCCTCGTCGACCACCAGCGGCCAGCCGCCGCCTGACGAGCCCCGGCCCACGGCTGGTAGAAACGACGGCTGCCGGGCCGCTAACTCAATTGGCAGAGTAGGCGCCTTTTAAGCGCAGAGTTCCGGGTTCGAGCCCCGGGCGGCCCACTGGTCAGCGGCGCGCCGACCCGTGCCCGGCGGTCGCCGACGCGCCCCCGTCGGAGCGCCCGGCTGTCCGGACGCTCGTCTGGGTGGTGCTCGGCACCAGCGTGGGCGGCGGGGGCGGCAGGGTCCCGGAGCGCAGCAGCGACCACACCACCGCCGAGGCGCCGGGCGTGCCCGGCGCCGGCGGGTGCCACAGGTGGCCGCCGTCGCCGTACTCGACGAAGGCCACACGCGCCGCGTCCTTGCAGCCGCCGGCCCGCTCGGCGACGAGGCGGCCCTCGACGGTGGTGGTGACCGCCGTGCTGCAGCCGTCGAGGCGCTGCCAGGTGTCGACCACCGACTCGACCGTCGGCTCGGTGCTGTCGTAGATGACCTTCGGGCGGCCGTTCTCCTCGATGGTCAGCAGCGGGTCGTAGCGGTTGGCCACCACGACCACCGGCACCGGGTCGGTCTTGCGGCACTCGTCGATCGGGACGGCCTCCACCGCGGCGATGCCTGCGAAGGTGCCGGGGTCGGCGCAGGCCAGCCGGTAGGCCATGCGGCCGCCGTTGGAGAACCCCATCACGTACACCTGGTGGATGTCGGCGCCCTTGACGCCGCTGACCACCCGGTGCACCACCTGCGTCAGGAAGCCGACGTCGTCGATGCCCGCCTTGTACGCCTGCCCGCAGCAGCCGCCCGCGTCCCAGCTACGGCCGTAGCCGGCGGGGTACACCAGCACCGCCGGTCCGGTCACCGGGGGGAGGTTGGTGATGCGCTCGATGATCGCGGGGGTGAGGTTGCGGCCGTGGAGCATCACCACGACCGGCAGCCGGGAGCCGGCCGGCACGGCGGCCGGGCGTACGACCAGGTAGCTGCGCTGCAGGTTGCCCACCGCGAAGCGGACGACCGATGACGTCCACCCCGCCGGCAGCGTGAGCGGGGCCACCGAGCCCGGCTCCAGGCTGGCGGCGGCCGCCGCCGGGGTGGAGTCCGGCTGGAAGGCGAGGGCCGGCACCTTGGCCCCCGGGGTGCCCGCCCGGTGCGGGTCGGTGGGGTTGATGCCGGCGCTGCGACCGGCGCCGGCAGGGCCGCCCGCCGGGCCGCTGGTGGCGCTGGTGGCGCCGAGCACCGCCTCGCCCGCCGCCGCCAGCGGCGCCCCGCCCACCGGTCCGGCGCCCCCTGGCCACGCGCCGGTGGCTGCGCCGCCCACGGGTGACGCGTCGTGACGGGTGTTGGCCAGGCCCCCGCCGAGCGGCGTCGGGTGACTGGGCGCGCTCAACGCAGCGACGCCGACGGCAGCGGCGAGGCCCAGCCCCGCCACCACCGACTTCGGTCTCCATGCCGCTCGCACCACGACCTCCGACGCGTCGATGCCCTGCGCCCCAACGGTAGGGGCACAGGGCACCGTCGGCACGGCAGGCGGGGGCCTGGAGCTCAGAGGGCGGGCGTGTCGCCCCGCACCCCGCCGATCGACAGCGAGCCGAGCAGCTTGGGCGCCCGGGTCTGACGGGTGGCCCCGTAGAGCAACGCCAGC
>DASTHS010000196.1:0-5291 GCA_035718085.1 Acidimicrobiales bacterium
CCGGGCGCACGGCCCGGGCGACGAGGTGGTCGAGCACCGGCGCGGACAGCACCTTCCACCCCTGCAGCACCGCCAGGAGGGGGGCGAGCAGCTGCTCCGGGCGGGCCGCTTTGGTCAGGAGCGCCTCCGCCCCAGCGGCGAGGGCCTCCACTGCGATGTCGGGGTCGTCGGCGCGGGTCAGGGCCAGCACGCGCACCGCCCGGTGACGCTCGACCAGCCGGCGCACGAGCGCGACGCCGCCAGGGGCGGGCAGCTCCAGATCGACCAGCGCGAGGTCGGGTGACGTCTGGGCGATGACGCCCAGCGCCTCCCCCACCGTCGTCGCCGTGCCGACCACCTCGATGCGGCCGTCGGACGTCGGCCCGAGGACCAGCTCGAGGCTGCGGGCGAACAGCGGCTGGCCGTCGGCGATGACCACGCGCAGCGCGCTGCGCCGGTCGCCCCCGGTGCTGCCGTTGCCGTTGCCGTCACCGGCGCCGGGAGCCATCCCCGCACCGTACCCCTGGGTGGCCCGGCCGGACCCTGCGGCCGGCAGGTCGGGCCGCTGCGTGGCCCCGGAGGGCCACGGGGTCAGGCGCGGGTCTCGACGGACGGCTCCTCGGCCACCCACGGGCGAGGGGCCCGGCGGGCCCCGGCGACCCCCCATGCCAGGTGGTCCATGAACACCCAGGTGCGGCGGTGGATGGCCGACGGGCCGTACGCCTGGAGGGCCATCTTGTGCCGGGGGCACGGGTAGCCCTTGTTGGCCTCGAAGGCGTATTCGGGGTGCTCGGCAGCGGTGGCGCGCATGCCCCGGTCGCGGCTCACCTTGGCGAGGATGGAAGCTGCGGCGATCGACAGGCACGTGGCGTCGCCGCGGACGATGCGCCGCGTGTTGCCACCACCCACGAAGTCCCAGTTGCCGTCGACGAGGACCTGGTCGGCGACGACGCCCAGCCCGTCGATGGCGCGTCGGGCGGCCAACCGCTGGGCGTCGGCCATGCCCAGGTCGTCGCACTCCTGGTGGGTGGCGGCGCCGACGGCCCAGGCGACGCACCACCCGGCCACCCGGTCGAACAGCGGCTCGCGCTGGCGCTCGGTGAGCGCCTTCGAATCGCGGACCCTGTACACCCGACGGTCCTGCGGCAGCACGGCGGCACCGACGACGAGGGGTCCCGCCCACGCGCCGCGCCCGACCTCGTCGACGCCGACCACGACCTCGGCGCCCGCTCCCCACAGCTCCCGCTCGACGCGCAGACCAGGCACCGGCGCACCCACCGGCGGAACGCTACCGGGTCACGCCAACACGACCCGAGCGGGGCCGGCGCGCACCTCGCCGACCTGCCACCAGCCGGCCGCCACGAGTGCGTCGACCTCCTCCGGGCCGACAGCGGCGAGCAGGCCCCCGGAGGTCTGCGGGTCGAACAGCAGCGCCTCGCGCTCCGGACTGGCGCCACCAGCCACTGCGTCGCCGAGGTAGTTGCGGTTGCGCTCGTCGCCGCCGGTGCGGACCCCGCGCCGGGCGGCCTCCAGCGCGCCCGGGTACGCGGGCACGGCGTCGGCGTGGAGCACCACCTCTGCACCCGAGCGGTCGGCGACCTCCCAGCTGTGGCCGGCCAGGCCGTAGCCGGTGACGTCGGTGACGGCGTGCGGGCCGCCGGGGAGGGCGGCGAGGACCGCCGCCGCCGCCTTGTTGAGCGCGCGCATGCCCGCCGTGGCCGCCGACCGCTCCTCGGCCGACCCACCGGCGAGCACCAGGCCCGTGCCGAGCGGCTTGGAGAGCACGAGGCGGTCGCCCGGTCGGGCGCCCCCCTTGGTCCAGATCCGGTCGGGGTGGACCAGGCCCTGCACGGCCAGCCCGAAGATCGGCTCGGGGGCGCGGATCGTGTGGCCACCCGCCAGGTGGCCACCGGCGTCCGACACCACCGAAGCGGCCGCCGCGAAGATGGCGGCGATCACCTCGGCGGGCAGGTGCTCGGGGAAGGCGGCGACGTTGACGGCCAGCACCACCCGGCCGCCCATGGCGAACACGTCGGAGCAGGCGTTGGCTGCGGCGATGGCGCCGTAGTCGGCCGGATCGTCGACCAGCGGCGGGAAGAAGTCGGTGGTGGACACCAGGGCGCTGTCGTCGTCGAGCCGCAGCACGGCGGCGTCGTCGAAGGGCGCCAGCCCGACGAGCAGGTCGGTGCCGGCCGGCGCCAGAGCGCCGACCAGCTGACCGAGTGGCGCACCGGCCCACTTGGCGGCGCAGCCACCGCAGGCGGTGAGCTCGGTCAACCTGACCGTTGGCGTGGTTGGGGTGGTGGTCACGGGCGCTCCAAGAGGTAGCGGGCGAAGAGGGTGCCCCGGGGGTCGGTCAGCAGGCTGGCGAGGTGGGCGGCGACGGGTCTCGACAGTCGGTCGCCTCCGGTCAGCGACCGACGGCCGCCGCCCGCCAGGAGCGGGGCGGTCGTGAGCTCGAGCTCGTCGAGCACCCCGGCGGCGAGGAGGTCGGCGAGCAGGGCGGGCCCTCCCTCGCAGTGCACGTGGCGGAGTCCGCGCCGGGCGAGGGCAGCGATGGCCGCGCCAGGGTCGACCCTGTCCTGGCCGCAGATCTCGACGTCCGCCACCTCGGCGAGGGCCGACCTGGCCTGGGGGGGCGCGGCCGCGCAGGTCAGCACCAGCGGGCGTGTCCCCGACTGGAAAAGTCGGGCCGACGGGTCGAGGCGTGCCGCTGCTGTGACCACGGCGACGGGCACCTCCGCCGACTGCCCGCGGGCGGCGCGTCGGGCCTGGTCGGCGGCGTCGACGACGACGGCGCCGTAGCGCTCGCTGCGTGCGGTGCCCGCACCGACGAGCACGACGTCGGCCATGGCGCGCAGGTGCAGGAACAGGGCCCGGTCGGCCGGGCCGCCGATGCCACCGCTGCGCCCGTCGATCTCGACGGCTGCATCGAGGGTGACCGCCAGGTTGGCCCGCACCCACGCAGCGGCCGGCGGCGTGTAGATCTCGGCGATCTCGTCGGCGGTGACGGCGGCCGGCGGGCCGGGCAGGAGGCGGGTCATCGCTCCCGGGTCGGCCGCCACGGGGCGACGCTACCGGGGATCGGGCGACTCCTCGGAGGGCGTCACCGGCGCGGCCAACAACGCCTCGCCGCGTCGCGATCCCCGCCACGACGGATCGAGGGCGGGCGCCCGCACGACGGTTCCGTCCGGACCGCCGTCGACCTCCCAGAGCAGGGCGGGGCGATCGTCGTGCCAGCGCAGCGCGAACGACACGAGCCCCGCGGCGCTCGGCAGCCGGTGCGCTTCCACCGGCGCCCGGCCGAGCGCCGGAGACCACGCCGGGAGCAGGGCGACGGTCCCCGCGTCGGTGTCACCGAGCAGCGCGTCGCGCAGGGCCAGCCACCACCGGGCGGTCACGACCGGGTCGCACCCGATGCCGGCGGCGGCATCGGGCCAGGTGACCGTGGGCGATGCCGACGCGGTGAGCACGCCCAGGTGGTCGAGCCACCCAGGGTCACCGTCGGCGGCAGCGGCCACGGCGGCGGCCGCCACCGCAGCCGGGTCGCCCGACGCACGCGGCGCGGGCCTGCCCGACCCCAAGCGGTCGGCGGCCGCGTGCAGGCGCTCGGCAGCCCGCGACTCGCCGGCCCGGGCCAGCAACCTGGCCGCCGCCCGGGCCCCCTGCGGCGGCGGGACGGCGCCGGGGGCGTCGGCCCATGCGGCCAGGAGCACCTCGGCAGCCGCCCGCACGGCACGGGGGTCGGGGACGGCACCGCCCAGGCCGACCAGGCGGTCCGCCGCGACCAGGCCGGCGGCGCAGCCCTCGGCGGTTGCGCCGGCCACGGCGTCGCCCAGGACCAGCGCCGGGGCCCGCACCCCGAGCCCGGCGGTCGCCCCCGCCAGGGCCACCTCGGGGTGGGGCCGCTCGACACCGAGTGCCAGGAGCAGGTGCGACCGGATGGCGTCGGCGGGAGCGAGCGCGGCGACCTCCGGGAGGGCCAGGTCGACCAGCCGCTCCGTCTGCGCCGTCCACCCTCGGGCCACGGCGGCCAGCTCGGGGGCGGTGACCGAGCGCGGCACCGACGCCGGCACCGCCGCCGCCGGAGCACCGACCCCGGGCAGCCGTCGTCGGCGCCGGCCGCTGTCACGAGCGGCGGCGGCGACCACTTCGCTGAGGGCCAACTGCCAGCGGTAGGTGGCCCGGTGGGCGAGGGGCACCACGATCACCAGGGCGGCCATGCCCTGGGCGCAGGTGACCTCGACGGCGTCGCCTGGTGGCGTCGCCGCGCCACCGGCGACGGCGGCGAAGGGGTCACCGGCGCTGCGGTCGCCCGCCCACGCCAGGCTGGGCCTCCCCGGGAGCACGACCGCCGCCACCCCGCCGACGGTCACCACCGAGCCGCGCAGCGCGACCTCCGCCAGCCTGCCGGTCGCCTGGGTGGTGGCCGGGCGCAGCGCGAGGGCGAGCGCCGCGGGCGCAGGGCTGTCGTTGTGCACCTCGACCACGGCACGCGTCGTGCCGTCACCGACGGCGACGGCACCGACCCGGGCGTGCACATCACCGCCGGGCACGCGCAGGCTGGTCTGCACCACCGGTGCCGACCCGAGGAGGGCCTGGCGCACGGCCGCGTCGTTGGCGGGGGCGTGCCAGCGGTCGTCGGCACCGACCCACCAGTCGACGCCCCAGGTGCACCCGTCGGCGCCGAGGTAGCCGCGCGGGTCGACGAGCAGCCGCTCGGGGCCGGCGAGCGAGCCGACCGGCGTGCACGCCGTCGGCCCCGAGGCGCCGGCACGGCGTCGCTGCAGCCACCAGGGGCCGATCCAGTCGTCGGGCCAGGCATCGGTCACGGTCGGCGCACCGTAGCGCCCTACGATCGGCACATGACCGGGGGCGACGGTGGCTGGCTCGGCCGGGTGGCGGTCCTGGTGCCGGTCAAGGCCTTCTCGCAGGCGAAGCTCCGCCTCGCACCCGCCCTCTCCCCCGAGCGGCGCGCCGACCTGGCCCGCACGATGGCAGCGGGTGTCGTGCGCTCGGCCGGCGCGCTCCCGGTCGCGGTCGTCTGCGACGACCGCGCCGTCGCCGACTGGGCGCGGGCACTCGGCGCGCTGGTGATCTGGACCCCGGGCGTCGGCCTGAACCGTGCCGTGCAAGAGGGGGTCGATCGCTTGGCACAGGCGGGCGTGGCCACCGTGGTCGTCGCCGCCAGCGACCTTCCGCTGGCCACGGAGCTGGCCTCGCTGGCCGACCGGCCTGGGATCACCCTGGTGCCCGATCGCCGGGGCGACGGCACCAACGTGATCGTCGTGCCGACCGGGCGAGGCTTCACG
>DASTHS010000197.1:0-5400 GCA_035718085.1 Acidimicrobiales bacterium
TGAACACGCTCGCCGGAAACCTCACCGGCCAGGTGCGTAACATCGCCGCCGTGACGACGGCTGTCGCGCGCGGTGACCTGTCGCAGAAGATCACCGTCGAGGCGCGGGGCGAGATCCTCGAGCTGAAGAACACCCTCAACACGATGGTGGACCAGCTCGGGTCGTTCGCCGACGAGGTGACCCGCGTCGCGCGCGAGGTGGGCTCCGAGGGCCGGCTGGGGGGCCAGGCCCAGGTCGAGGGCGTCAGCGGGACGTGGCGCGGCCTCACCGAGTCGGTGAACTTCATGGCCACCTCGCTCACCGAGCAGGTGCGCAACATCGCCGAGGTGACGACGGCGGTCGTGACGTCTGCGATGTTGCGCACCTGGCCGGTGAGGTTGTCGGCGAGCGTGTTGACGGAGTCGGTGAGGTCCTTCCACGTTCCGCTGACCCCCTTGACGCGCGCCTGGCCGCCGAGCTTGCCTTCGGTGCCGACCTCGCGCGCGACGCGCGTCACCTCGCCGGCAAAGGCGTTGAGCTGGTCGACCATGGTGTTGATCGTGTTCTTCAGCTCGAGGATCTCGCCCTTGACGTCGACGGTGATCTTCCGGCTCAGGTCGCCTCGGGCCACGGCGGTGGTGACCTCCGCGATGTTGCGCACCTGGCTGGTGAGGTTCGACGCCATGGAGTTGACGTTGTCGGTGAGGTCCTTCCAGGTGCCCGACACGCCCTTGACCTTCGCCTGGCCGCCGAGCTTGCCCTCGGTGCCCACCTCCCGGGCCACCCGGCTGACCTCGTCGGCGAAGGAGGAGAGCTGGTCGACCATGGCGTTGACGGCGGTGCCGATGCGCAGGAACTCGCCGCGCACCGGCTGCCCCTCGATGGTCAGCGCCACCTTCTGCGACAGGTCACCCTTGGCGACCGCCTCGATGACGCGCGCCACCTCGGTGGTCGGGCGGGAGAGGTCGGAGATCAGGTCGTTGACCGACCGGGCCGTGTCCTGCCAGGCGCCCCGGGCGTCGGGCAGCACCATGCGCTCGGTCATGCGCCCGTCGCGGCCGACCTGGCGGCCGACGCGTGCCATCTCCCTGGTCGACCGGGCGTGGAGGTCGACCAGCTCGTCGAACGCGGCCCCGATCTGCCCGGCCAGGCCGGCCCGTCGGGTGCGCATGCGCACGGTGAAGTCGCCGTCGCGGGCCGAGCGCAGGGCGCCGAGCAGTTGGGCCAGGAAGGCGTCGTCGACCCCCGCGGCGATTGGAGGGCCTTCGGGCGTCGCTGCACCATTCGCGCGGCGACGGCGGGCAGCGGGCGACCGCCGCTCCTCGGTGGGGGGGTCGGTGGCGGCCATGACGTGCTCCTCCGCTGGTGATCGCCGGGCCCCGGGCACGTCGGGACGGCGGTCGAGAAGCTATCCGCCGGGCCCCGGCCACGGGTCGATGCGCGGCCGGGCCGCCAGCCTGGACACGCCGGCCGGCCGGCGCGTCAGGCGAACGACAGCGGCTGGGGCAGCAGCGAGCTCCCGGCCAGGAACCGGTCGACCGCCGCCGCGCAGGTGCGGCCCTCGGCGATGGCCCACACGATCAGCGACTGGCCCCGGCCGGCGTCACCGCACACGAACACCCCGTCGACGTCGGTGGCGCCCCCGGCGTCGCGGGCGATGGTGCCGCGGGGGGTCATGGAGACGCCCAACTGCTCGGCGAGCGCCCGCTCGGGCCCGGAGAACCCGAGGGCCAGCAGCACCAGCTCGCACGGCAGCTCGAAGTCGGAGCCCTCGACCCTGTCGAAGGTGGGCCGGCCGTCGGCGGCGGTGCCCACCTTGACCTCGTGCGCCTGCAACGCCCGCACGTGCCCGGCGTCGTCGCCGAGGAAGGCCTCGGTGTTGACCGCGAACACCCGCTCGCCGCCCTCCTCGTGCGCCGAAGAGGTGCGGAACACCAGCGGCCACGTCGGCCACGGCGTCGTCGCCGCCCGGGTGTCGGGGGGCCTCGGCATGATCTCGAACTGGTGCACGCTCGCCGCCCCCTGGCGGTGGGCGGTGCCCAGGCAGTCGGCGCCGGTGTCGCCGCCCCCGATGATCACCACGTGCTTGCCCGCGGCGGTGATGGCCACGTCGTCGGCGTCGCCGACCGCGAAGCGGTTGGCCGGGGGGAGGTAGTCCATCGCCTGGTGGATGCCCGCCAGGTCGCGACCCGGGAGGGCGAGGTCGCGGGGGACCGTCGCCCCGACGGCGAGCACCACGGCGTCGAAGCGGTCGCGCAGCTGGTCGACGGAGAGGTCGACGCCGACCTCGACGCTGCAGGCGAACTGGGTGCCCTCGGCGCGCATCTGCGCCAGACGGCGGTCGAGGATGCGCTTCTCCATCTTGAACTCGGGGATGCCGTAGCGCAGCAGGCCCCCAGGGCGGTCGGCCCGCTCGAAGACGGTGACGCGGTGGCCGGCGCGGGTGAGCTGCTGGGCGGCGGCCAGGCCGGCGGGCCCGGAGCCGACCACGGCGACCGACCTGCCGGTGGGTGACTCGGCGACGACCGGCTTCACCCACTCCTCGTCCCAGGCCCGGTCGATGATGGTGACCTCGACCTGCTTGATGGTCACCGGGTCGGCGTTGATGCCGAGCACGCAGGCGGCCTCGCAGGGTGCGGGGCAGAGCCGGCCGGTGAACTCCGGGAAGTTGTTGGTGGCGTGCAGCCGCTCGATCGCGGAGCGCCACTGGTCGCGGTAGGTGAGGTCGTTCCAGTCGGGGATCAGGTTGCCGAGCGGGCAGCCGTCGTTGCAGAACGGGATGCCGCAGTCCATGCACCGGCTGGCCTGCACCTGCAGCGCCTCGGTCGGGAACGGCTCGTAGACCTCGTGCCAGTCACGCAGCCGCACCGGCACCGGCCGGCGGGTCGGCAGCTGGCGCGGGTGGCGCAGGAAGCCGGTCGGGTCACCCATGTGCCGCCGCCATGATCGCTTCGTCCACCGGACGTCCTTCCTCCTCGGCGCGGCGGGCCGCTTCGAGCACCCGCTTGTAGTCGCGGGGCATGACCTTCTTGAACTGCTCGGGGTGCCAGTCGGCGAGCAGGCGCTCGGCGACGGCGGAGCCGGTCTCGGCGAGGTGCCGGACGACCAGGTCGTGGACGAAGGCGGCGTCGTCGGCGTCGAGCGGCTCGAGGTCGACCATCTCGGTGTTGAGGCGGCCGGCGAAGCTGCCGTCCGCGTCGAGCACGTAGGCGATGCCGCCGGACATGCCCGCACCGAAGTTGCGGCCGGTGGCCCCGAGCACCAGCACGCGGCCGCCGGTCATGTATTCGCAGCCGTGGTCGCCGATGCCCTCGACCACCGCGGTGGCGCCGGAGTTGCGCACGCAGAAGCGCTCGCCGACCACCCCACGGAGGAACAGCTCGCCCGCCGTGGCCCCGTAGAGCACCACGTTGCCGGCGATGACGTTGTGCTCGGCGACGAACCCTTCGGGGACGTCGGGGGAGGGCCGGACCACGACCCGGCCGCCGGAGAGGCCCTTGCCGACGTAGTCGTTGGCGTCGCCCTCCAGGCGCAGCGTGACCCCGCAGGGGAGGAAGGCGCCGAGCGACTGGCCGGCCGAGCCGGTGAGGTCGACCTCGATGGTGCCGTCGGGCAGGCCCGCCCCGCCGTAGCGGCGCGTGACCTCCGCCCCGAGGAGCGTGCCGACGCTGCGGTCGACGTTGCGCACGGCGACGGCGATGCGCACCGCCTGGGCGTCGTCGAGCGCCGGGGCCGCCTGGGCGATGAGGCGCCGGTCGAGCACCGACCCGAGGCCGTGGTCCTGGCTGGTCAGGCACCGGCGCGCTTCCCCCACCCCCGGCTCGGGGACGTCGAGGATCGGTGCCAGGTCGAGCCCCACCGCCTTCCAGTGGTCGACCGCGGCCGTCGTGTCGAGCAGCTCGGGGTGGCCGATCACCTCCTCGAGGCTGCGGAAGCCGAGCGACGCCAGCAGCTCGCGGACCTCCTCGGCGATGTACTCGAAGAAGGTGACCACGAACTCGGGGCGGCCGCTGAAGCGCTTGCGCAGCTCCGGGTTCTGGGTGGCGATCCCGACCGGGCAGGTGTCGAGGTGGCAGACGCGCATCATCACGCACCCGCTCACCACCAGCGGCGCGGTGGCGAACCCGTACTCCTCGGCGCCGAGCAGCGCGGCGACGAGCACGTCGCGGCCGGTCTTCAGCTGCCCGTCGACCTGCACGACGATGCGGTCGCGCAGCCGGTTGGCCACGAGGGTCTGCTGGGTCTCGGCCAGGCCGAGCTCCCACGGCGCGCCGGCGTGCTTGAGGCTGTTGAGCGGCGACGCCCCGGTGCCCCCGTCGTGGCCGGAGATCAGCACCACGTCGGCGTGGGCCTTGCTCACGCCGGCGGCCACGGTGCCGACGCCCACCTGGGCGACGAGCTTGACGTGGATGCGCGCCGCGTCGTTGGCGTTCTTCAGGTCGTAGATGAGCTGGGCGAGGTCTTCGATCGAGTAGATGTCGTGGTGCGGTGGCGGGGAGATGAGCCCCACACCCGGCGTCGAGTAGCGGGTCCGGGCGATCCAGGGCCACACCTTGCCGCCGGGCAGCTGGCCGCCCTCGCCGGGCTTGGCACCCTGCGCCATCTTGATCTGGATGTCGTCGGCGTTGACCAGGTACTCGCTGGTCACCCCGAAACGGCCCGACGCCACCTGCTTGACCCGGCTGCGGCGCAGGTCGCCGTTCGGGTCGGGGGTGAAGCGGTCGGGGTCTTCGCCGCCCTCACCGGTGTTCGACCGGCCGCCGATGCGGTTCATGGCGATGGCCAGGGTCTCGTGGGCCTCCGCCGAGATCGACCCGTAGCTCATGGCGCCGGTGTTGAACCGGGCCATGATCGCCGAGGCCGGCTCCACCTCGTCGATGCTGATCGGGGCGCGGCCGAGCTCGCCGGGGTCTCGGAGGCGCAGCAGCCCGCGCAGGGTGGCCAGGCGGCTCGCCTGGTCGTCGACCGCGCGCGTGTACTCCTTGAAGATCTTGAACTGCTTGGTGCGCGTGGCGTGCTGGAGCTTGTGCACCGTCGTCGGGTTGAACAGGTGGTACTCGCCCTCGCGGCGCCACTGGTACTCGCCGCCGACGGGGAGCTCGCGGTGGGCGAGCTCGCTGGGCCGGTCGGGCCACGCCACCAGGTGGCGGGCCAGCACCTCGCGGGCGATCCCGTCGAGGCCGATGCCGCCGATGCGGCTCACCGTGCCGGCGAAGTAGCGGTCGACCACCTCGGGGGCGAGGCCGATGGCCTCGAACACCTGCGCGCCGGTGTAGCTGGCGACCGTCGAGATCCCCATCTTCGACATGATCTTGAGGACGCCCTTGGTGCAGGCCTTCAGGTAGTTCCGGCTGGCCTGGCGGAACGTCGGGCCGGTGATCACCCCGTGCTGCAGCAGGTCCTGGATGCCGTCGAAGGCCA
>DASTHS010000198.1:0-9923 GCA_035718085.1 Acidimicrobiales bacterium
CCGGAATGGCCAGCGAGACCAGGGCTTCACGCTCATCGAACTCATGGTGGTCGTGCTCATCATCGGCATACTGATGGCGATTGCAGTTCCGACGTTCATGGGGGCCAGGAAGGCTGCCGCCGCCCGAGCCGTCGAGGCGAACCTCCGCGACGCCTTGACCGCCGAACAGACCTACTTCAGTGACGCCGGCGGTCAGCTCTACGGGAAGGCGAGTGAGATCCAGCCGCTGGAGACGTCGCTCCAACTGAGCGACGCTGGCAGCACGACCGGCGGGAGCGGGACGACGGCGCCGGTGTCGGGCAGCAACAACGTCTCCGTGTACGGCACGTCGGCGGCGGACGCCACGACGGTGGAGCTCGGTGGCCGGGGGAGTGACAACCGCTGCTACTACGTCTATGACAACCAGGGTGCGGTGTCCTACTACATCGACGCGTCGTGCGGGACCCCCCCAGTAGGCGGTCCGGCGGTCGGCACGAACAGCCTCGGCGCCTGGTCGTCGACGTGGTGACCTGGAGCGGGTTCACGCCGGATCGTCGCTCAACCGTGCAACTCCGGGCGCCGAGAACACGAGGGTGAACATCTCACGGCAGGTGGGTGGGCGCGGTGGCGGGCGTGGCCCGGCCGTTGGCCTCGACATCGGATCGACGGCCGTGCGCGGCGTGCAGCTCGGTGGGTCGAGCGGCCGCAGCGTCATCGCCTGCGGGCAAGTCGGCCTGCACCCCGGGACGGTCGTCGAGGGCGAGGTGCGCGACAGCGCCGCCCTCGCCGCTGCCCTCCGCCGGCTGTGGGCCGAGGCGGG
This sequence comes from Acidimicrobiales bacterium, assembly GCA_035718085.1. Classification (GTDB taxonomy): domain Bacteria; phylum Actinomycetota; class Acidimicrobiia; order Acidimicrobiales; family Palsa-688; genus DASTHS01. Next base: position 800 of record DASTHS010000198.1, read on the forward strand.
GTTCACCACCACCAAGGTGGTCGTCGCCGTCAGCGGGCAGCGGGTGATCGTCCGTGAGGCCGACGTGTCGGCGATGTCGGCCGAGGACTTCCGCACGGCGATGAACTTCGAGGTGCAAGACCTCATTCCCATCGCCACCGCCGATGCCGCCCTCGACTTCCAGATCCTCGGCGAGGCGACTCCGGCCAGCAACGGCCGTGACCGCATGCGCATCCTGCTCGCCGGTGCTGACCGCACGGCGGTGGCCCGGGTGCTCGACGTGCTGGGCGCAGCCGGGCTCGATCCTGTCGCCGTCGACGTCGTGCCGTCGGCGCTGATGCGGGCCGGGCGGCTCGCGCAGGAGGAGGGCGTCGGCCTGGTGTCGATCGGCGGCTCGCTGACGAACGTGCTGCTGGCCACTCCCGACGCCTTCTTCAGCCGGACGCTGGCCGTCGGGGCCGGCGAGATGACCAAGGGCATCGGGGTGCGTCTCGGCGTCGAGGCCACCGAGGCCGAGGCCGTGAAGCGCTACGCCGGCAGCGACCAACGTGGCGCGGGGCGTGCTGCGGCCCTCGTTGCCGACGAGTCGAGCGCGCTCATCGAGCAGATCGTCGAGTCGTTCGAGTTCTTCCACAGCCAGGGGCGCACCGGGCCCCTGCAGACGGTCAGGGTCACCGGCGGCGGCAGCCTGACCGCCGGGTTGACCGGCACCCTCGCCGCCCTGACCGGGGCGACGATCGAGGTGGTCGACCCCTTCGACGGGCTCGACGCCGGCGGTCTCGCACTCGAGGCGGCCGACCTGGCCCGCTTCAGGTCGGTGGGGGCGGTCGCTGCCGGCCTGGCCGCGTGGCCGCACACCAGCGACGCTGCCCGCTTCAACCTGCTGCCGAGCTCGATCCTCGAGGCCCGGGCCCGCCGGAAGGCGATCGTCGTCGGCGTCGCCGGGCTGGCCGTGGCGGTCACCGCCCTGGCGGGGGTCGGCGTCGCCCGGCACCAGCAGGTCAACCAGGTGCGAGCCGAGGTGGCAGCCGCCAACGCCCAGAACGTGGAATTGCAGCGGGCGACAGCGGCGCTCGGCCAGGTGACCGCCTACGACTCGGCCGTCAAGAGCCGCCAGAGCTCGCTCACCGCAGCGGCGACCGGGGTCGACTGGCCGGCACTGGTCCAGGAGATCACCTCGGCGGTGCCTAACGGCCAGTTCACCTTGACCTCGATCGCCCTCGCCGCCGCCCCTCCGGCCGCCACCGCCTCCACCCCTTCGCCTACCACTGCTGCGCCTGCGGCGACGGTGACCATGCAGGTCACCGCCCAGGGCGGCACGGCAGCCGTGGCCACGTGGATGCGGCTCATGGCCACGATCCCGGCCTTGAGCAACGTCGTGGTGCCCGGCGACTCCGTCAGCCAGACCGGCGCCACCTTCACCTGCACGGCCAGCCTGACCAAGAAGGCGCCGACCACCACCTACGCCTGGGAGGCGAAGAAGTGACCCGCAACCTCAGGCTCATGTTCGGCGGCGCCTTCGTCGTCGTGCTCGTCGCCTTCTACCTCGCCGTGTGGAGCCCGTCGGTGACCAGCATGAAGAAGGCCCAGGCCGACCTGGCGGCGGCCCAGGGCAACGTGGCCACGACGGCGCTGCAGCACGCCATGGCCCGCAACCAGCTGCGTCTCCTCCCCGAGCAGGAGCAGCTTGCTGCCGAGCTGCAACAAGCCGCCCCCGCCGATCCCGGCATCCCCGACCTCATCGACCAGCTGAACACCGTCGCCGCCGCCAGCGGGGTGACGATCTCCAACGAGAGCTGGTCGGTGCCCGGAGCCGGGGGCGCCGCGGGCGCCACGTCGAGCGCAGCGACACCGGCGCCGGGGGCCATCGCTGGCCTCACGCCCATCCCGGTGACTATCGCGTTGACCGGCCCCCAGGCCAACGTGCTGGTGTTCGTGCACAACCTGTCGGCGGTGCCACGCCTCATCAAGGTGGGCAGCCTCACCCTGGCCCAGTCGTCCGGCGCCGGAGGGGCAACCGCGAGCGGCACCACCTCGATCGCGGCGACGGTGTACGAGGCCACGAGCAAGCTGCCGACACCTCCGAAGGGCCACTGACGCCCCCACCCGCGACCACGCGGCAAGCACCAGAGGCGCACCCTCACGGGTGCGCCTCTGGCGCGTCCGGGCTGCGGCTCAAGTGGGCGTTTCCCTTTGCCGATGCTTTCTGCGATGACGGAACTCGGCGGCACCACCACCTCGTCACCCCTGCCGACCCGCTTGGTGGTCGCCGTGGGCGGCGGCGTCCCGGCGACGATCCCGGCGATCGATCCCGTCGCCCTCGACGCTAGCGGCCTGCGCCGGGCGATCGACGACGAGGCGGCCCGCCTGGTCGACGCGGCGGCACAGCGACGCGAGGCCATCGAGGCGTCGCTCGCCGGCGTCGACGCCGACCTCGCCGCCGTGTCGGCCGACCTGGCCGCCGAGCTCGAGCGACGCCGGGGCCGCGAGGAGGCCCTGGCCGGGCAGGTCGGCGCCATCGACGCCGTCACCCAGCGCCGTCGGGCCCACCTCGAGTCGCTGACCGCAGCGGTGACCGCCCTCGGCGACGCCACCCGGCAGTGGTGCAAGGTGCTCGAGCAGCAGGAATCGGCCGACGGCGCCCTCGACTCGCTCTGCTTCCGCCTCGGCGGCCCCGACGCCCCCGCCTCCCCCGAGGCCGTCGCCGCCGAGATGGCCGAGGGTGAGCAGGTGCTCGAGCGCACCGAGGCGGCCCGGCGCGAAGCGGTGGCCACGGCTGTCGAGCGCCTGGTCGCCGTGCACTCGGTGCTGGCCGCCGATCCCGAGCCCCTGCGCCTCGCCGGCCTGCTGCGCCTCCGGGACGCCATCGAGGGCGGCCCGACCGGCTCGACCAGCGCACTCGAGGCCCGGCGCGACGATCTGGAGCGACGCCGGCGGGAGCTGCACGTCGAGCTCGGCGCCGCGGCCCCCGAGGTGCTCGATGTGCCGACGTTCGTGCTCGGCGCCGTCGACCGCCTCGAACCACCGGCGGGGGGCACCGTCGTGCTCGACGACGCCTTCGCCCGCCTGGGCGACGACGACTGCACCGCCGTGCTCACCGCCCTGGCCGGCCGCCCCGGCGGCCGCCCGCTCGTCTACCTGACCGACGACGTCCGCGTGCTGTCGTGGGCCATCGGCCTGCCCCCTGATGTCGGCGGCGTCGCCGGCGCTGTCACCCCCACCCCCCGGCCGGAGCAGTAGGAGCCCACGATGCGCAGCCACATCCGTACCCGCCTCGCGGTGGCCATGGCCGTACCGGTCGCCGTGCTCGTGCTCGTCGCCGCCTTCCAGGCCCTCGCCAGCTGGACCCGCCTGTCGAACGCCAGGGCCACGGGCGCCGCCGGCGCCGAGCACACCGCCATGCTCGACCTCGGCCTGTGGGCGTTGACCGCCGTGGCCGCCCTCGTCTTCGGCGCCGGCGCCGTGCTGCGCGTCAGCCACTCGATCACCGCCCCGCTCGTGCGGCTGTCGGCCTACGCCGAAGACCTCGCCGAGCACCGCATGGCGGCGGCGGTGCGCACCATCCTCGCCGGCGGCGAGCTCGACGAGTCACAGATGCCGCAGCCGCCTGCGGTCGACGGCGACGACGAGGTGGGGTCGGTGGCCAAGGCGCTGCTCGCCGTGCAGGAGCGGGCGCTGTCGCTGGCCGTCGAGCAGTCGGCCCTCCGCCACGACATGGCCGACGCCCTCACCAACCTCGGCCGCCGCAACCAGAACCTGCTCAGCCGGCAGCTCGACTACATCACCAGCATCGAGAAGAGCGAGACCGACCCTGACAAGCTCGACCAGCTCTTCAAGCTCGACCACCTGGCCACCCGCATGCGCCGCAACGCCGAGTCGCTGCTGGTGCTCGGCGGCGCCGAGTCGCCCCGCCAGTGGTCGGCGCCGGTCCCGGTCGTCGACGTGGTGCGCTCCGCCCTCGCCGAGGTCGAAGACTTCCGCCGGGTCACCCTCGGCTCGATCGCCTCGGTCGCCCTCGCCGGGCGGGCGACGTCCGACCTCGCCCACCTGGTGGCCGAGCTGGTCGAGAACGGCCTGAGCTACTCGCCGCCCCACACCGAGGTGCGCATCGACGGCGCCCTGCGCGACGGCGGCTACCTGCTCACCATCACCGACCGCGGCCTCGGCATGGACGCCGACGGGCTGGCCCAGGCCAACGGCCGCCTGGCCGGCGACGAGGCGTTCGCCGGCAGCCCGAGCCGCTACCTCGGCCTCTACGTCACCGGCCAGCTGGCAGCCCGGCACGGCGTCCGGGTCAGCCTCGAGCCCGGCACCGCCAGCGGCACCGTGGCGCAGGTGGCCCTCCCCGCCGCCCTGCTGCCCGAGCTGACGCCCGCGCCCGGGGGCGCCCCGGCCGGCGCCACGCCCACGGCGGCCGGCCTCGCCAGCCGCATCCACCCCGGCACGCCCGGCCCCGGTGCCGACGCCCGCCCAGGCCCCGCGCCTGCCCCCGCCGCAGCGGCGTCCCGTCCGCTCGTCACCCGCGCCGCCGCCTCCGCGGGGGCGCAGGCCATCCCGGCCCGGGCGGCTGCGCCCTCCAGCGCCGGGCGACGGGCCGACAGCCGCCCACAGCCCGCCCCTGCTGCCCGCAATGGCGACCTGATCGCCATGCTCGAGGAGCCGGCGGGCAAGGCCCGCGCCCGTCGCCGCCGGCCCGAGCCCGCCAGCCAGCCGACGCCGCCCCGCCATGCGGCGGCCCAGCGGGCCGTGGCGCCGACCGCCGAGCCGGCCACGACCCCGGCCCACCGGCGGGCCGCCGCCCCCGACGAGGCGCCGGCCCCGGTCGCAGCGCCGTTGGCGCCTGTCGGTCGGAGGGAGGAGCCAGTGGCCGTCGCCCGGCCTGTCGCACCGAGCCTCCCGGCCGCCGCCCCCGTGCCCCCGCCGGCGCCGGAACCGGAGCCGGAGCACAGCTTCGAGTCGTGGCTCGACAGCCGCCTCGAGCAGCTCACCAAGCTCAGCGTCGAGCAGGCGGTCACCGCCACACCCCCACGACCGGTCGAGCCGTCGGCGGCGCCGGCCGGTGGCGGTGGCCAGGGCGGCAGCGGCCTCCCGCAGCGGCGCCCCGGGGCGGTCGCCGAGGCGGGCCTCACCGGCCTGCGCCGCCGGCCCCCCGCCGGCGACGGGCAGGGCGGCACACCGGCGGCCGACGCCCCGCGGGTGAGCAGCTCGCTGTTCCGCTACCTCTCCGCCGTCGACCAGCGGACGAACGACCCCTCCCAGGAAGGCACCTCCCGATGAGCTCCCTGATCAGCGACGACGTCTCCAACTTCAACTGGCTGCTCAACAGCTTCGTCGAGAGCAGCGCCGGGGTGTGCGACGCCGTCGCCGTGTCATCCGACGGCCTCCTGATGGCCATGTCGAAGACCCTCGACCGGGCGTCCGCCGAGCAGGTGGCGGCGATCATCTCCGGGCTCGTCGGCCTCGGCCGGGGCGCGGCCCGGGCCTTCGGGTTCGACCCCCTGCAGCAGGTCATCATCGCCATGGATGGCGGCTACCTCTTCGTGTCGTCGATCTCCGACGGCAGCTCGATCGGCGTCGTCGCCACCTCGAACTGCGACGTCGGCCTCGTCGGCTACCAGACCTCGCTGCTGCTCGAGCGGGTGAGCAGCGTGCTGACCCCGGCGCTGGTCGCTGAGCTGCGCAGCGCCGTGCTGCGGTGAGCGTCGCACCGGCGGACGGGGGCTACCCGGCCGGCGGCCCACCCGACCTCGCAGGGGGCGACCTGGGGGCGGCGACGGCCGACCGCGCCGGCGCCGAACCCGACCTCGTGCGCCCGTTCATCGTCACCGGCGGCCGCACCCGGGCGTCGCGGCCCGACCTGCGGGTCGAGACGCTCATCGAGGCCATCGCCGATTCGGGGTTCCACGGCGTGGCCGAGGAGCTCGCCATCTTCACCCTGGCGTCCGCCGGACCCGTCTCGGTCGCCGAGCTCGGCGCCCACACCGGCCTGCCCCTCGGGGTGGTCACCATCCTGACCGGCGACCTTCTCGACGCAGGTGCCGTGCGCCTGCACCACACCGACCCCGTGGACATCGAGGTGTCCGCCCTCACGAGGATGATCGAACGTGTCCGTGCCCTCTGACCACCGGCTGGTGCCGCCGGGCGCCCGGGCAGAGCGCCCCCGGCACGTCACCGCCGTCAAGTTCGTCGTCGCCGGGGGCTTCGGCGTCGGCAAGACCACCTTCGTCGGCGCCATCTCCGAGATCCCCCCGCTGCGCACCGAGGCGGCCATGACCGAGGTGGCCATGGGCGTCGACGACGCCTCGGGCGTCGCGACCAAGACCTCGACCACCGTGGCCATGGACTTCGGGCGCCTGACCGTCGACGAGCAGTTGGTGATGTACCTCTTCGGCGCGCCGGGGCAAGACCGGTTCACCTTCATGTGGGACGACCTGGTGGTCGGCGCCCTCGGGGCGGTGGTGCTCGTCGACACCCGCCGCTTCGACCAGTGCTTCGCCGCCGTCGACTACTTCGAGAGCCGCAACATCCCCTTCGTGGTCGGCCTCAACCAGTTCCCCGACTGCCAGCGCTACCGGGCGGAGGACGTCCGCGACGCGCTGGCCATCGGCGCGCACGTGCCGATCATGGAGTGCGACGCGCGCGACCTCGGCTCGGCGCGCGACGTGCTGCTCGAGCTGCTGCAGATGCTGCTGCGCCGGGCCCAGGCCCGCTAGCAGGCGACCTCAGGCGCTGGGCACGAGGCGGCCGCCGGCGAGGCGCAGGGCCAGGTCGCTCGGCATGCTCGCGGCCGCCATCGCCTCGCCGGCGGTCAGGGCGCCGGCCGCCACCATGGCGGCCAGGTGGGCGTCGAAGCTGCACATGCCGACGTGGTCGCCGGCGTCGATGAGCGACGCCAGGGGCGGCCCGTCGATGGGCGCGGCGATGGTGCCGGCCACCCGGCCGGTGCCGAGCAGCACCTCCTGGGCGAGCACCCGGAGGCGGTCGCCGTGGCGCTCGACGAGGCGCTGGGCGACGACCGCCCGCAGCGTGCCGGCGAGGTCGCGCCGTCCGTCGGGGCGCTCGCCGGCGGGCAGCAGGCCGACCAGGCGGTCGACCGCCCCGGGGGCGTCGTCGGCGTGCACCGTCGCCAGCACCAGGTGCCCGGCCTGCGCCGCGGTCACCGCCACGCGAGCGGTGTCGCCGTCGCGGACCTCGCCGATCACCACGACGTCGGGGTCGTGGCGCAGCAGGTGGCGCAGGGCGGTGGCGAAGCTCGCCGTGTCGGCGCCCACCTCGCGTTGCACCAGGTAGCCGCGCTTGTCGTGGTGCAGGTGCTCGATCGGGTCTTCGACGCTCACGATGGTCGCCGCCTGGGTGGCGTTGATCCGGTCGACGAGCCACGCGCAGGTGGTCGACTTGCCCGAGCCGACCCGGCCGGCGATCACCACCAGCCCGCTGCGCAGGGCGGCGAGGTCGCGCACGACCGGCAACAGGCCGAGCTCGTCGGCGTCGGGCACGGTGGCCGCCACCACGCGCACGGCCAGGGCGGGGCCGCCGTCGGCGCGGAGGGCGCTGACCCGGAACCTGCCGGCGTGCACGTCGGGGAGCACGAGGCGGAAGTCGGCCTCACCGGCGGCCCACCCGGCGGCGGCGGCCTGCGGGAGGCCGCGGGCCACCACCGCCTCGAGCTCGTCGGCGTCGAAGGGGGGCAGGGGAGCGGGCTGGAGCCTGCCGTCGACCCGCACCCGGGGCCGGGCCCCGGCCTTGAGGTGCAGGTCGGACGCCCCCACCGCGACGGCGTGGGCCAGGGCGGCGACGAAGCGCTGCCACACCGGTGCCGGCGTGCCCAGGTCGATCATCGTCGAGGTGCCCCGAGTCGCCACCTGGCGAGGCTACGACGGCCGCCGAGGACCGCCGTGGAGGGTGCGCGCTCTGCGCGCCGGGCCACCGCACGCGGTCGGGTGCTCGCGCCGGGCATCTACGCTTCGTGGCGTGCTGCGCTACCTCACTGCCGGCGAGTCGCACGGCCAGGCCCTGGTCGTCATCGTCGAAGGGCTGCCGGCGGGGCTGCCCGTGACCGCTGACGACATAGGGGCGGAGCTCGCCCGCCGCCGTCTCGGCTACGGGCGCGGGCCGCGCATGCGCTTCGAGCGCGACCAGCTCACCCTGCTCGGCGGGGTGCGCCACGGCCGCACCCTCGGCTCGCCGGTGGCCATCGAGATCGCCAACACGGAGTGGCCGAAGTGGGTGGAGGAGATGTCGCCCGCCCCGGGGGCCACGGCCAAGCCGCTGACCACCCCCCGGCCGGGGCACGCCGACCTGCCGGGCATGCAGAAGTACGGCTTGGTCGACGCCCGCGACGTGCTGGAGCGGGCGTCGGCCAGGGAGACCGCCGCCCGGGTCGCGGCCGGCGCCCTGGCCAAGCTGCTGATCGGGCACCTCGGCATGCAGGTGGTGAGCCACGTCGTGCAGATCGGCCCGGTCGTCGCCAAGGCCGGCCGCCGACCGCTGCCCGACGACCTGGCGGCCGTCGACGACTCGGAGGTGCGCTGCTTCGACCCCGACGCCGAGGCGGAGATGATCGCCGAGATCAAGGCCACCGCCAAGGCCGGCGACTCCCTCGGTGGCGTCGCCGAGGTGATCGCCTACGGGGTGCCGGTCGGTTTCGGCAGCCACGTGCACTGGGACCGCAAGCTCGACGGCATGCTCGGCCAGGCGCTGATGTCGATCCAAGCAGTCAAGGGCGTCGAGGTCGGTGACGCCTTCGACCTCGCCGGTCGCCGTGGATCGGAGGCCCACGACGCCATCGGCTGGGATGCCGGGAGCCGGGTCTACACCCGTGAGACCAACCGCAGCGGTGGCGTCGAGGGCGGCATCAGCAATGGCGAGCCGGTGGTGGCCCGTGCCGCCATGAAGCCGCTGGCCACCCTGAACCGGCCGGTGCTCGGCACCGTCGACGTGGTGACGAAGGAGGCGACGAAGAGCTTCAAGGAGCGCACCGACGTCACCGCCGTGCCCGCCATGGGGGTGGTGGCGGAGACGATGGTCGCCCTCGTGCTCGCCGGCGAGGCCCTCCGCAAGTTCGGGGGTGACTCCCTCGACGAGGTGGTGCGCAACCGCGACGCCTACCTGGCGGCCCTGTGAGCGAGGGTCCCGAGCGCATCCT
>DASTHS010000199.1:0-53735 GCA_035718085.1 Acidimicrobiales bacterium
GCCAGCAAGCCCACCAGCGCAACCAGCAAGCCCGCCGCTGCCGGTGGCGGCGGCAAGGCCGACCCGGCGACGCCCGCGCGCGCCTCGGCCAAGAAGTCGGCCGCCCAGGCACCCGCGCCGGCCGCCGGCGCGTCCGGCGACTTCCTCGACCGCCAGCGCGCCCTCCTGCTCGACGAGCGCGCCACCTATGTGCGCCAGGCCGACGAGCTCAAGGCCCAGGCCGACTCACTCGCCCTCGAGCACGAGCCAGGTGACGTGCAGTTCGACGAGGAGGGCGGTGAGGGCGGCACCGCGAACATCGACCGCGAGCTCGACATCATGCTCTCCAGCCAGGCCCGTGCCGCGGTCGAAGAGATCGACCGGGCGCTCGCCAAGATCGACGCCGGCACCTACGGCCGCTGCGAGCGCTGCGGCACGGAGATCCCCGAGGCCCGCCTCGAGGCCCTGCCGCACGCCTCGCTGTGCGTGTCCTGCAAGAGCGGCGGCCTGTCGTCTCGACGCTGACCGCGCCCGACCACCCGGTGCGACGGCGGGCCGGGCTGGTGGTGGCCGTCGCCGCCGCCGCCGCCGGGCTCGACCAGGTGACCAAGACGGTCGCCATCTCCACCCTGGCTCGCGGTGGGGTGCTCGACTGCGCTGCCCCCGACGCGCCGCCCCGCCACGCCATCTGGACGCTCTGGTGGGTGCTCACCTGCAACAGCGGCGCCGCCTTCGGCCTCGGCCGGGGGGTCACGCCGGTGGTCGAGGTGGTCGTGGTGGGGCTGGTGGCCGCCCTGGTCGTCTCCGGGCGGCGGGCGACGGGCCGCCTGCAGGCGGTCGGCACCGGGCTGCTGCTCGGCGGGGCGGTGGGCAACCTGGTCGACCGCGTCGCCCGCGGCAACGGCGGTGCGGTCATCGACTTCATCGACGCCGTGCGCGTCGGTGCCCACGACCGCTGGCCGGTGTTCAACGTCGCCGACGCCTGCATCGTCTGCGGCGCCGCCGCCCTGGCCGTCGGGTGGGGGCGTCGCCCCGACGCGGGTGCCCGTGGCTGAGCTGCGCGAGGCGGTGCCGGGCCCGCTCGACGGCGAACGCCTCGACCGTGTCGTCGCCATGCTCATCGACCGGCCCCGCGCCGCCGTCGACGCCCTCCTCGCCGCCGGGGCGGTGCGCCTCGGGGCCACGGTGGTCACCAAGGGCAGCCGCAAGGTGCGTGCCGGTGAGCGGCTGACGGTCGACCTGCCCGACCCCGGGATCGACCCCGCCCGCCTCGCCGACCCCGACGTGCAGGTGCCGGTCGTGCACGTCGACGACGCGGTCGTCGTGGTCGACAAGCCGGCCGGCATGGTGGTGCACCCCGGCGCCGGCCACGCCCGCGGCACCCTCGTGCAAGGCCTGCTCGCCCGGTACCCCGACCTGGCCGCGCTGGCCACCCCGGGCGCCGAGGTGCGCCCCGGGGTGGTGCAGCGCCTCGACCGCGGCACCTCCGGGCTGTTGGTGGTCGCCCGCACCGTGGCCGCCCGCGACGACCTCGTCGACCAGCTGGCCGGCCGCGAGGTCGAGCGGCGCTACCTGGCGCTGCTCGCCGGCGAGGTGGAGGCCGACGAGGGGGTGGTCGACGCGCCGCTCGGCCGCTCGACGCGCACCGCCACGTTGATGGCGGTGCGGGCCGACGGCCGCCCGGCGCGCACCCGCTACCGGGTGCTCCAGCGCCTCGAGGGCGCCACCTTCGTCGAGGCGCGCCTCGAGACCGGCCGCACCCACCAGATCAGGGTGCATGCCCGGGCCATCGGTCACCCCGTGATCGGCGACCTGCGCTACGGGGGGCCGCCGGCGACCCGCCTGGCGCCCGACCGGCCGTTCCTCCATGCCGCCGTGCTCGGCTTCCGCCACCCGGCCACCGGCGCCCAGGTGCGGTTCGAATCACCCCTTCCGGACGATCTCACCGGCGAGCTGGCGGCATGGCGCAACCCGGGGGGCGGCGGGGCCTAGTGTCTGCGCACCAAAGGCAGCGAGGAAAGGTTTCCCACCACATGGCAAGGTCACACGCGAAGGCGATGCAAGCAGCGGCAGTTCTCGGGGTTGCGGTCCTGGGACTGGGCGCCTGCGGCAGCTCGAAGAGCTCGACGAGCAGTGGCACGTCCGGCTCGTCGGGCAGCTCGGGGGGCAGCGCCAGCGCCGTGAAGATCGGCTTCTTCGGTGCCCTGTCGGGCGACAACCAGGCGCTCGGCCAGCACATCCTCGACGGCGAGAAGCTCGCCGTGCAGCAGTACATGGCCGCCAGCCCGAAGGTGGCGGTCACCATCGACCCGTTCGACAGCCAGGGCGACCCGGCGCAGGCGAACAACGGCGCCCAGAAGCTGATCGGCGACCACATCGTGGCCCTGCTCGGCCCCGCGTTCTCCGGCGAGTCGAAGGCGGCCAACCCGCAGTTCGCCGCCGCCCAGATCCCCCACGTCACCGCGTCGGCGACCAACGTGGCCCTCGCCCAGTCGGGTGACAACTACTTCTTCCGGGCGCTGGCCGACGACGGCCAACAGGGCCCCGCCGACGCCGACTACCTGGCGAAGACCGTCGGAGCCAAGACCGTCGCCGTCATCGACGACAACAGCTCCTACGGCCTCGGCCTGGCCGACGCCGTGCGGGCCGAGCTGAAGACCGACGGGGCGACCGACGCCGTCGACGACCACGTCGACCCGAAGGGCCAGGACTACAGCTCCACGGTCAACAAGATCGTCGCCGCCCACCCGGCGGCGGTGTTCTACGGCGGCTACTACGACGCCGCCGGCCGCCTGATCAACCAGCTGAAGTCGAAGGGCTTCACCGGCACCTTCATGTCGGGTGACGGGTCGGAGGACCCGAACTTCATCACCGACGCCGGGGGTGCCCCCGCCGAGGGCGCGCTGCTCAGCTCGCCGGGGGCGGACGTGACCACCCAGCCGAACGGGGCCGCCTTCACCGCCGCCTACACCAAGGCGTTCGGGCAGGGACCGGAGATCTACTCCGCCGAGGCCTACGACGCCACCAACTTCATCCTGGCGGCGATCAAGGCCGGGAACACCACCGGCCCGGCCATCAACACCTACCTGCACAACAACACCTACCAGGGCATCACCAAGACCCTGAAGTTCCAGGCCAACGGCAACGTGACCAGCGCTTCGATCTACATCTACAAGGTGGAGAACGGCAAGATCGTCGAGATCGGCACGGCCAACGGCGGCGGCTCCAACAGCTAGCAGGCGCGCAGCGCCCCGCGACCGGCGGCGGCCGGTCGCGGGGCAGCGGCGCTCGGAGGGGTCCACTTGCACCTGCACGACTTCGTCACGCAGTTCTGGCCGTCGACGGTCGACGGGCTGACACTCGGCGCGATCTACGCCCTGTTCGCCCTCGGCTACACGCTGGTCTACGGCGTGCTCAAGCTCATCAACTTCGCCCACAGCGAGGTCTTCATGGTCGGCACCATGGCGGCCATGTGGGTGCTGCACCTGACGGGGGCGACCGATGGTGAGGTCGGCCTCACCCTGGTCGGCGCCCTGCTGCTCGCCGCGGCGGTCGCCATGGCCGGCTCAGCAGCGACCGCGCTCACCCTCGAGCGTGTCGCCTACCGGCCGCTGCGGCGGCGTGGCGCCAGCCGCCTCGCGGCGCTGATCTCCGCGATCGGCGCGTCGTTCGTGCTGCAGCAGACCTTCGAGGACTTCTACTCCAACCAGTACTCCGCCGTGCCCCGGGTGCTCGCCCAGCACGTGCTGTTCCACATCGGGGCCGGGCAGGTCACCAACATCGTCGTGCTGATCATCGTGGCCGCCGCGGTCATGATGGTCGCCCTCGAGCGCACGGTGGCGTTGACCAAGCTGGGCCGCGGCATCCGCGCCGTGGCCCAGGACCCGGAGACGGCGACGCTGATGGGCGTCAACATCGACCGCACCATCATGGTCACGTTCCTCCTCGGCGGCCTCATGGCCGGCGTCGCCGCCGTGCTCTGGGACGTGCGCTTCGCCCAGACCCGCTTCGACATCGGTTTCTTGCCGGGCATCAAGGCGTTCACCGCCGCCGTGCTCGGCGGCATCGGCAACATCCGTGGCGCGCTGCTCGGCGGGATCATCATCGGCCTGCTCGAGCTCTACGGCGCCAGCCTGTTCGGCTCGCAGTGGCGCGACACCACGGTGTTCGTCGTGCTCGTCGCCGTGCTGCTGTTCCGGCCCACCGGGCTGCTCGGCGAGTCGCTGTCGAGGGCGCGCGCATGACCGCGGTGCTGCGCAGCGCCGGCCGGGCGGCCGGCACCGGCGCCGACAACCTCGGCGCCGCCTACCGCCGGCTGCCCCTGCCCGGCCGGCTGCTGCTCGTCGCCCTGGCCTACGTGGTGCTGGCCTTCGGCCTGCCCACCACGGCGGTGGCCCACGTGATGGCGCCGAACAGCTCGTGGCCCCTGGTGCTGTTCTTCCCGATCGGCGGCTACGTGCTGCTGTCGCTCGGCCTCAACGTGGTGGTCGGTGAGGCGGGCATGCTCGACCTCGGCTACGTCGCCTTCTACGCCGTCGGCGCGTACACGATGGCCGAGCTGGCGACCAAGCACCACTGGGACTTCTGGCTGGTGCTGCCGGTCGGGTTGGTGCTGGCGGCCATCTCCGGGCTGGTGCTCGGCGCCCCCACCCTGCGCCTCCGCGGCGACTACCTGGCGATCGTCACCCTGGGCTTCGGCCAGATCATCGACCAGGCGGTCAACAACGTCGGCTGGACCGGCGGCCCGCAGGGCATCACCGCCATCCCGCACCCGCCGTCGGTCGGGTCGGTGTCGGCCCTCAACTACGGCTTCGGTCACGACCGCTCCTACTACTACCTGATCCTGGCGGCGATCTTCCTCGTCGTGTTCGCCATCGGGCGCCTCAAGCGGTCGCGCATCGGCCGCGGGTGGGTGGCCATCCGCGAGGACGAGGACGCCGCCGAGCTGATGGGGGTGCCGACCTACCGGTTCCGGTTGTGGGCGTTCGCCATCGGCGCGTCCGTGGGCGGGTTCACGGGGGTGTTCTACGCCGCCCAGGCGACCTTCATCGACCCCGGCCAGTTCACCTACGCCATCTCCGTGCTGATCCTGGTGTGCGTCGTGCTGGGCGGGTCGGGCAACACCGTCGGGGTCATCTTGGGCGCCTTCGTGGTCGCCTGGCTCCCCGAGCGGTTCCGCCAGTTCGACAAGTACCGCATCCTCGTGTTCGGCATCGCCCTGATCGCCCTGATGATCTTCCGGCCGGAGGGCCTCATCCCGAGCCGCCGTCGCCGGGCCGAGCAGCGCGACGTGCTCGTCGGCGGCGGCATGGGCGCCCCGCTGGTACCCCCGGAGGACGAGCCGTGAGCGACCCCGTGCTGTCACCCACCCGTCCCGACACCGGGGGCCCGGGGGTCGCGCCGACCGTCGCCCGCGGCGAGCCCTTGCTCGAGCTGCAGGAGCTGACGGTCCGCTTCGGGGGGGTCGTCGCCATCAACGGCCTCGACCTCACCGTGCGGGCGGGCGAGATCTTCGCCCTGATCGGCCCGAACGGCGCCGGCAAGACCTCGACGTTCAACGTCATCACCGGCGTCTACCAGCCGTCGTCGGGGCAGGTCAGGGTGGCCGGTGAGCGGGTCAACGGCCGCAAGCCCCACGCCATCACCCGCTTCGGGGTGGCCCGCACCTTCCAGAACATCCGGCTGTTCCCCGAGATGACGGCGCTGGAGAACGTGATGGTGGGCGCCGACGCCCGCCACCGCACCGGCATCGCCGGCGCGCTGTTCGGCTCGCCCCGCCATCGTCGCGAGCAGCGCGAGGGTGAGGCCACCGCCCGCGAGCTGCTGCAGTTCTGTGGGGTGGCGGCCGACCCCGGCGACACCGCCCGGCACCTGAGCTACGGCGACCAGCGCCGCCTGGAGATCGCCCGCGCCCTGGCGACCTCGCCGCAGCTGCTGCTGCTCGACGAGCCGGCCGCGGGCATGAACCCGGCCGAGAAGCTGTCGTTGCAGACCCTGATCCGGGCGATCCGGGACCGGGGCACCACCGTGCTGCTGATCGAGCACGACATGGGGCTGGTCATGGGCATGTCCGACCGGGTGGCGGTGCTCGACTTCGGTCGCAAGATCGCCGACGGCCTGCCAGCCGACGTGCAGCGCGACCCCAGGGTGGTGGAGGCCTACCTCGGCGCCGAGGTGGCGGGCACCGAGGCGGAGCCCAACTCCGACCCAGAGTCCGGCCCCGACCCCGGCCCCACGGCGGGCCCCGCCGGCCCAGCGACGACCCGGGAGGGGTGAGCGGTGCTGCTCGAGCTTGACGACGTCCGGGTGGCCTACGGCGAGATCGAGGCCCTCAAGGGGGTCACCCTCGGCGTCGACGCCGGCGAGATCGTGGCGTTGATCGGCGCCAACGGCGCCGGCAAGACCACCACGCTCAAGACCATCTCGGGGGTGCGCCCGGTGCGCCGAGGGGCGGTGCGCCTCGACGGGCGCGACATCACCGGCCTGGCCGGCCACAAGCGGGTGGCCCTCGGTCTGTGCCAGGCCCCCGAGGGGCGGGGGATCTTCCCCGGGATGACCGTGGTCGAGAACCTCGAGATGGGCGCCTACAACCGGCGCGGCCGCCTCGACGACGACTTCGAGCGCGTCTACGGGCTGTTCCCCCGCCTCGCCGAGCGGCGCAGCCAGGCCGGCGGCACCCTCTCGGGGGGCGAGCAGCAGATGCTCGCCATCGGCCGGGCGTTGATGGCCCGCCCCACGGTGCTGCTCCTCGACGAGCCCAGCATGGGGCTGGCCCCCATGTTCGTCACCCAGATCTTCGCGATCATCAAGGAGATCAACGCCCAGGGCACCACGGTGCTGCTGGTGGAGCAGAACGCCGTGCAGGCCCTCGGCCTGGCGCACCGGGCCTACGTGCTGGAGCTCGGGCGCATCGTCCGCTCCGCCCCGGCGGCCGAGCTGCTCAACGACGAGTCGGTGCGCGCCGCCTATCTGGGCACCGCCCCGGCCTGAGCCGGCCCCGGGCCCCGGTCCGGGTCACGAGAGGCGGCGCACCGCCAGCTCGGGTCGCGGGTCGAACGGCGCCACGCGCACCCGCACACCGGTGGCCGTCGGCTCGCGGTCGGTCGGTCGGTCGGCGCCGTCGCCGCCGGGCACGATCACCGGGTTGAGCTCGATCTCGGCCAGCTCCGGCACGGCCTCGGCCAGGGCGGCGACCCGGGCGACCACCTCCCCGACGGCCGCCCGCTCGGCCCCGCTCCACCCGTCGTCGACCTCGTCGAGCAGGCCGGTCAGGTCGGCGTCGCTCAACGGCGTGCTGCGGCCCGACCGACGGCGTGGCGGCACGCCGGTGCCGGCCGAGCGGGCCAGGGTCACCAGGGAACCGAACAGCGGGTCTTGCTCGACGCCGACCACCACGTCGAGGCCCGGGTCGACCATCGGCTGGACGAGCACCCGGCTGCCCGGGCCGGCCAGGGCGGTGTACGCGGCGCGCACCGCCGCCGGGTCGGCGAGGCCGACGCGCACGTGGGTCGGCGGCCCGTCCGGGCCGGTGGGGTCGGCGCGCAGCACCACCGGGTAGCCGACCGCCCCGGCGGCGACCACTGCGTCGGCGGGGTCGGCGACCACCGCGGAGGGGGCGGTCGCCACCCCGCAGGCCTCGACGACGGCGGTCGCCGTGGCCTGGTCGAGCTCGCCGCCCCCGGCGGCGAGCACCGGGGCGGTGGCGGCGCGTGCCGCCTCGACGTCGACACCGGGCGGGGCCAGCGGCTGGCCGGGCCCGCGGCGGCGCCAAGCGGCGTAGGCGCTCACGGCGCCGAGGGCGCGCGCCGCCGACTCGGGGAACGCGTAGCAGGCCACGGGCGGCAGGCCGTCGCCGGGGTCGAGCACCCCGCGCCGGCCGAGCGCGCACAGGGCCACCGGCTTGGTGGTGGCGGCGGCGGCGCCGGCCACCGCCCGGGCCACCTCCTCGAGGGGGACGGCGAGTGGCGAGGTGTAGAGGGCGAGCACGGCGTCGACGCCGTCGTCGGCCAGCACGGCGGCCACGGCCGCGGCGAAGTCGGCGGGCCCGGCGTCGGCGGGCAGGCCCACCGGGTTGGTGGCCGACGCCCGACCGGGCAGCGCCGCCTCCAAGGCGGCGACCGTCGTCGGGTCGAGCGGGGCCACCTCGAGGCCGGCGACCGCGCAGGCGTCGGCCGCCAGGGCTCCGGGGCCGCCGCTGTTGCCCACCACCGCCACCCGGTCGCCGGCGGGCAGCGGCGAGGTCGCCAGCAGGGCGGTGACGTCGAAGAGCTCCTCGAGGGTGTCGGTGCGGATGACCCCCGCCTGGCGGAACAGCGCCTCGACCAGCCGGTCGTCCTGCGCCGGGCGGTGGCGGCCGGCCGCCACCAGGCCCGCGGGGGTGCGGCCGGAGCGCACCGCCACCACCGGCTTGGTGGTCGCCACCCGCCGGGCCAGTCGCGAGAAGGTGCGGGGGTTGCCGAAGCTCTCGATGTACATGCACACCACCTCGGTGCGCTCGTCGGTCTCCCAGTGGGCCAGCAGGTCGTTGCTGCTCACGTCGGCCTTGTTGCCCAGGGACACGAAGCTCGAGACGCCGAGGCCCCGGCGGCGCAGCTCGTCGAGGATCACCACGCCGAGGGCGCCGGAGCTGGCCACGAACCCGATGGGCCCCGGCGGGGGCACGGGCGTGAAGGTGGCGTTGAGCCGCACGGCGGGGTCGGTGTTGACCACCCCCATCGACGCCGGCCCGACCAGCCGCATGCCGTGGCGGCGGGCCTCGACGACCAGGTCCCGCTCGCGCTCGGCACCCTGGGCGTCGCGCTCGGCGAACCCGGCGGAGAGCACCACCATGCCCGCGACCCCCTTGCGGGCGCAGTCGGCGGCCACGGCGGGCACCGCCGCCGCAGGGGCGATCACCACGGCCAGGTCGATGCGCTCGGGGATGTCGAGCACCGAGCGCACGGCGGGGACGCCGGCGACCGCCGGCGCCGTGGGGTGCACCGGCCAGACGGGCACGAGCGGGTCGGCGGCCAGCATCGCCCGCAGCAGCACGTGGCCGAGGGTGTCGGGTCGGGTGCTGGCCCCGATGACGGCCACCCCGGCCGGTTCGAGCAGCCGGCGCACCGACGCGGCCGCCGCCCGCCGGCCCCGCTCGTCGGCGCGCGCCTCGCTCGCCGCCGTCGGGGCGATGGGGAACACCACCCGCACCACGCCGTCGGTGAAGCGGCGCTCGTCGTCGAAGCCGGCGTCGTGGAACACCCGCAGCATGCGGGCGTTCTCGGGCAGGGTGTCGGCGACGAAGCGGGTGAAGCCCGCCGCCCGCCCGGCGGCCACCAGGTGCTCGAGCATGATCGACCCGATGCCGCGCCCTTGGTGCTCGTCGCTGACGAGGAACGCCACCTCGGCCTCCCGGTCGGCGCCGCGGGGCGGGAGCGCCTCGTAGCGGGCGACGCCGATCAGGTCGCCGCCGAGCTCGCCGACGAGGGCCATCCGCTCGACGTAGTCGACGTTGGTGAACCGCTCGAGCATCCGCGGCGTCAGGCGGGTCACCGGCGAGAAGAAGCGAAAGTAGATCGTCTGCGGCGACAGGCGGGCGTGCAGCGCCTCGATGCCCGGCGCGTCGTCGGGGCGGATCGGCCGCACGTGCATCGTGGCCCCGTCGGCGAGCACCACGTCGGCCTCCCACCGGGCCGGGTAGCCCGGGGGGGCGGGTGCCGCCACGAGCGCGCTACGCGACCGGGGTCGCGGTGAGGTCGGGAGCCACCGGCACCGAGCCGCTGGCGCGCACCATGATGTCGGCGAGGGTGAACGACTCGAGGTAGGCGCGCATCGTCTCGCCCACGTCGGCCCACACGGCGAGGAGCACGCACTGGCCCTCGTGGTCGCAGGCGCCGTTGGTGTGCGGCTCGCCGAAGTCGCCCGCCTGGATCGGCCCCTCGACCGCCGAGACGATCTGGCTGAGGGTGATGGCCCCCGGCTCGCGCGCCAGCACGTAGCCGCCGCCGACCCCCCGCTTCGAGCGCACCAGCCCGGCCCCCTTCAAGGCGAGGAGGATCTGCTCGAGGTACGGCTGGGGCAGACCGGTGCGCTCGGCGATGTCGCGCACCGACGTCGGCTGGGTGGTGCCGCCGTGGAGCGCCAACGACAGCAGCGCCCGGCTGGCGTAGTCGCCCCGGGTCGACACCTTCACGACCGGCGATGCTACCGGCGTAGGGTCGTCGAGTGGCTGTTGACCCGGTCGTGCCGCGGTACACGGGGCGGTCGCTGGCCGGGTTGGTGCCGGCGCTGCGGGCGGACCCGGACGCCCGGCCCGGGTGGCTGCCGGGCGCCGCCCGTAGCGCGCCGCGCTGCGTGCTGCTGGTGCTCGACGGGCTTGGTCACGAGCAGTGGTGGCCCCGGCGGGCGATGACGCCGACGATGGCAGCCATGGCCGGGGTGCCGATCGAGTCGGTGGCGCCGACCACGACGGCCACCGCGCTGACCTCCATCACCACCGGCGCGGCCCCCGCCGACCACGGCCTGGTCGGCTACCGGCTGGTCGTCGACGGGCCCGACGGCTCGCCGGAGGTCATGAACGCCCTGCGGTGGCGGACCGCCTCGGGCGACGCGCGCGCCTTCGTCGACCCGGTCGGGTTCGTCCGGCCGGAGCCCTTCGGCGGCGACCCGGTGCCCGTCGTGTCCCGACGCGACTTCGAGGGCAGCGGCTTCTCCACGGCGCACCTGCGGGGGACCCGGTCGGTGGGGTGGTCGCTGCCGTCGACCATCCCGGTGGCGGTGGCCCGGCTGGTCGACGAGGGCGAGGCGTTCGTGTACGCCTACTACGAAGGGGTCGACAAGATCGCCCACATCGCCGGCCTGGGCGACGAGTACGACGCGGAGCTGGTGTTCGCCGACCGGCTCGTCGCCGACCTGCTCGACGTGCTGCCCCCCGACGTCGCCCTGGTGGTGACGGCCGACCACGGGGAGGTGGAGGTGGGCGACCGCGTGGAGCCGATCGACGAGGCGGTGCTGGAGGAGGCGGCGCTGGTGTCGGGCGAGGCCCGTTTCCGCTGGTTCCACGCCCGCCCCGGCCGCGCCGCCGCCCTCGCCGCCCTGGTCGCCGAGCGCTACGGGCAGACGGCCTGGGTCCGCACCGTCGAGGAGGTGGAGGAAGGTCGCTGGTTCGGCGGCGCGCTCGACCCCG
The DNA here is from genome assembly GCA_035718085.1 of Acidimicrobiales bacterium. GTDB lineage: Bacteria > Actinomycetota > Acidimicrobiia > Acidimicrobiales > Palsa-688 > DASTHS01. The sequence goes on from DASTHS010000199.1 coordinate 11,141, forward strand.
TCACCCGAGCCCGGCTCGGCGACGTGGCCCTGGCCGCCTGTGAGCCGGTCGCCTACCTGGAGCCCGCCGACGGCGACACCCGGCTGGTGTGCCGGCACGGCTCGCTCACCGCAGCCGAGGTGGTCGTGCCGCTGCTCGCCGCCCCCGGGCGGCGGGCACCGTGAGACGGCCGTGGCGGGGAAGGATGGGAGCATGTCGAGCGACGCCCCCGCCCCCTCCGACCTGGTGATCGTCAGCGCCCCTGGTGCCCCCGACGCTGCCCCCGACGGTGACGAGAGGGAGACCGTGGCCCAGCCGGCCAAGGTCATGCGGGTCGGCTCGATGATCAAGCAGCTGCTCGACGAAGTGCGCCAGGCGCCGCTCGACGAGGCGTCCCGGGCCCGCCTGCGCGAGATCTACGAGACGTCGGTGCACGAGCTGGCCGACGGGCTGTCGCCCGACCTGCGCGACGAGCTCGGCCGGCTGACCTCGCCCTTCTCACCCGACGCCGTGCCGAGCGAGGGCGAGCTGCGCGTCGCCCAGGCCCAGCTGGTCGGCTGGCTCGAAGGGCTGTTCCACGGCATCCAGGCCACCCTCTTCGCCCAGCAGGTGGCCGCCCGCAGCCAACTCGAGGAGATGCGCCGGCGCAGCCTCCCCCCGGGCGACGAGCGCCCCGGCCAGTACCTCTAGGGCTGCCCCGCCGAGGGGGCGGCCGCCCGCCCGGGGTGACGCGACGCGCGGTAGCCTCGGCGCCCGGAACCACATCGGTGTAGTTCGTCCACAGGGTGCTGTGGACGAACGCCAGGCACCCGGCCGGTCGCACACCCACGAGCCAGGAGGCTGGTCCCCTTGGGGGCGTCGTTCACCCACCTGCACACCCACACCGAGTACTCGATGCTCGACGGTGCCGCCCGGGTGGGCGACGTGATCGCCCGGGCGGCGGCCGACGGCCAGCCGGCGGTGGGCATCACCGATCACGGGAACATGTACGGGGTGCTCGACTTCTACAAGGCGGCACGCGAACGGGGCGTCAAGCCGATCATCGGCACGGAGGCCTACATGGCCGGCGAGAGCCGCCACGAACGCCCGTCGCGGCGTGGCAGGGTCGACGACACCGGCGGCGAGGTCGACGGCGGGCAGAAGCTCTACTACCACCTGACCCTGCTGGCCGAGACCGACGCCGGCTACAAGAACCTCATCAAGCTCTCGAGCGAGGCCTACCTCGAGGGCTACTTCTACAAGCCCCGGGTCGACTGGGACATGCTCGCCGACCACCACGAGGGCGTCATCGCCACCACCGGCTGCCTCGGCGGGGTGGTGCTCCAAGCGCTGCTCCAGGGCGACCAGGAGCGGGCCACGACCCTCGCCGCCCGCCTGCAGGACATCTTCGGGCGCGACTCGCTCTTCGTCGAGCTGCAGGACCACGGCCTCGAGGCGCAGAAGAAGACCAACCCGCAGCTGATCGAGCTGGCCCGCCGCATCAAGGCACCGCTGCTCGCGACCAACGACAGCCACTACACCCACCGCGAGGACGCCGTGGCCCACGACGCCCTGCTCTGCGTGCAGACCGGCTCGGCGATGGACGACCCGAAGCGGTTCAAGTTCGAGGGCGACGAGCACTACCTGAAGACGGCCGCAGAGATGCGCCAGCTGTTCCGCGGCTGGGAGGAGGCGTGCGACAACACCCTGTGGATCGCCGAGCGGGCCGACGTCACCATCGAGTTCGGCAAGCCGAAGCTGCCGAGCTTCCCGAGGCCCGAGGGCTTCGCCGACGCCGACAGCTACCTGCGCCACCTGGCCTACGAGGGTGCCCGTGGCCGGTACGGGGCCCAGCTGGCCGCCGACGTGGTCGAGCGCCTCGACTACGAGCTCGGCGTCATCTCCGACATGGGCTTCTCCGACTACTTCCTCGTGGTCTGGGACCTCATCCGCCACGCCAAGGAGTCGGGCATCCGCGTTGGCCCCGGGCGGGGGAGCGCGGCGGGCTGCTGCGTGGCCTACTGCCTGGGCATCGTCGACCTCGACCCGATCCGCTACGGCCTGTTCTTCGAGCGGTTCTTGAACCCGGGCCGCAAGTCGATGCCCGACATCGACATGGACTTCGACGAGCGGTACCGCTCGGAGATGATCCGCTACGCCGCCGAGCGGTGGGGCTGGGACCACGTCGCCCAGATCGTCACCTTCTCGACGATCAAGGCGCGGGCGGCCGTCCGGGACGCCGCCCGGGTGCTGGGCTACCCCTACAGCGTCGGTGACCGCATCGCCAAGGCCATGCCGCCGCTGGTCATGGGGCGCGACACCCCGCTGTGGGCGTGCTTCGAGGAGCACCCCAAGCACGCCGACGGCTTCAAGGTCGCCGCCGAGCTGCGGGACATGTACGGCGCCGACCCCGACGTGGCCAAGGTCGTCGACGTGGCCAAGGGCCTCGAGGGCCTGCGTCGCCAGGACGGCATCCACGCCGCGGCCGTGGTGATCTCCGCCGACCCGCTGACCGAGTACCTCCCCATCCAGCGCAAGCCCGAGGCGGGGGGGCGCCCCGAAGACGCGCCGATCGTCACCCAGTACGAGATGCACGGGGTCGAGGAGCTCGGCCTGCTCAAGATGGACTTCCTCGGGCTGCGGAACCTCTCGGTGATCGAGCGTGCCCTCGACCTCATCGAGGCCAACACCGGCACCCGCCCCGACATCGACGGCGTGCCCCTCGACGACGAGCCCACCTACGAGCTGCTGCGGCGCGGCGATTCGATCGGGGTGTTCCAGCTGGAGGGCACCAACATGCGGGCGCTGATGCGGGCCCTGGCCCCGACCACCTTCGACGACGTGGCTGCCCTCATCGCCCTGTACCGGCCCGGCCCGATGGCGGCCAACATGCACTACGACTACGCCGACCGCAAGAACGGCCGCAAGCCGGTCGAGCACCTCCACCCCGACGCCGCCGACGTGCTCGGCGACACCTACGGCCTGTGCATCTACCAGGAGTCGATGATGCGGGTGGCGCAGAAGTTCGCCGGCTACTCGCTCACCGAGGCCGACAACCTGCGCAAGGCGGCGGGCAAGAAGGTGCGCGAGGTGATGGCGAAGGAGCGCCAGAAGTTCATCGACGGCTGCGAGCGCACCGGCTACGGCCGCGAGCTCGGCGAGCGGTGGATGGACATCATCGAGCCGTTCGCCGACTACGCGTTCAACAAGAGCCACGCCTTCGGCTACGGGTTCGTCAGCTACCAGACGGCCTGGCTGAAGGCCCACCACCCCGCCGAGTACCTCGCCGCCCTCCTCACCTCCGTCAAAGACGACAAGGACAAGACGGCCGTCTACCTCGCCGAGTGCCGGGCCATGGGCATCGAGGTGCAGGTGCCCGACATCAACAGCTCGGTCTCCGACTTCGCCGCCGTGCCGGGGGCCGGGGCCGCCGGCAGGGGTGCCATCCCCTTCGGCCTGTCGGCCATCCGCAACGTCGGCACCGGCCTCGTCGAGCGCATCGTGGCCGAGCGCGACGCCAACGGCCCCTTCGCCGACTTCTACGACTTCTGCGCCCGCGTCGACCCCCAGGTCCTCAACAAGCGCACCGTCGAGTCGCTGATCAAGGCCGGCGCCTTCGACGGCGTGGGCCATCCCCGCCAGGGGCTGTGCCTGGTGTTCGAGGCGATCGTCGACCGCACCCTGGCCCGCCGGCGCGAGCGCGACCAGGGCGTGATGAGCCTCTTCGGGGGCGACGAGGGGTCGGCGGCGGTCTTCGACGACGCCAGGGTCGACATCCCCGACAAGGAGTTCGACAAGGCGGCCCGGCTGGCGTTCGAGAAGGAGATGCTGGGGCTCTACGTGAGCGACCACCCGCTCATGGGCGTCGAGGCCGCGCTCGGCCGCCACACCGACACCACGATCGCCGAGCTGCGCGAGGGCGCACCCTCTGGCGGGGTCGAGGGCGGCTTCGGTGGCGGCCCGGCGCTGCGCTGGGTCGGCGGCGTCATCACCGGCCTGGTGCGCAAGTACACCAAGAAGGGCGACCTGATGGCCACCTTCGTGCTCGAGGACCTGCAGAGCTCGATCGAGGTGTGGGTGTTCCCCCGCACCATGCTCGACGTCGGCCACCTGCTCGCCGACGACGCCGTGGTGTGCGTCAAGGGCCGCATCGATGCCCGGGACGACCAGCCGAAGCTGATCTGCATGGAGCTCAAGCGGCCGGAGCTGACCCTCGACGCCGCCGACCCGCTCCACGTCGACGTGCCGGTGCACGCCTGCTCCGACGAGCGCGTCGCCCAACTGAAGCGGCTGCTCACCGAGCACCCGGGCCCGTCCCCGGTCTACCTGCACGTCGGCTCGAAGGTGATCCGCCTGTCGGCGGCGTTCGCCGTGACCGCCTCGACGGGCCTGCTCGCCGAGCTGCGGGTGCTGCTCGGGCCGGGATGCCTTTGGAGCGACGGCGGCGCCGTCGCCTAAACTGGCAGGTCAGCCTGACCGTTAGGAGAGTTGCCGCGCACATGACGCTCGAGGTCGACACCAAGGATTGCACCGCTCTGTCGGACACCGAGCTGGGGGAGATGGCCGACATCGTCACCGACGGCCCCGCCGGGTTCGACATCGGCCTTCTGTCCAAGCAAGCAGAGGCGTGGGTGCTCATCACCCAGGCCCGCGACGCCGGCAAGCTCGCCGGCTTCTCGTTCTGCACGCTCGAACGCATCGGCGGCACGCCGTGCCTGCTCTGGGGCCTGGCCTCGGTCAAGCGCACCGCCAAGCGTGACAGCGTGCTCAAGGCCGTCGCCGCCGACCAGTTCCGCCGGGCGGTGCTGGCGTTCCCCGACGAAGACGTCCTCGTCGGCACCCGGTTCATCGACCCCGGCGCCTTCGCCGCGTTCGCCGGCCTGGAAGACGTGTGCCCCCGCCCCGGCCACAAGCCGACCGGCGAGGAGCGCGCCTGGAGCCGCCGGCTGGCGAAGCGCTTCGGTGCCGAGGGTCGCATCGACGACCGGTCGTTCGTGGTCACCGGCGACGGGTCGGCCGCCGGGGTGTTCGACTTTTCCGCCGCCAAGCCCGAGAAGGTCGACGCCGAGGTCGCCGCCCTCTTCGCCCCCCTCGACCACGACCGCCACGACGTGCTCATCGCCTTCGGCTGGGGCATGGCCGAAGACCTCGCCGGCCGCTACGGCTCGTAGCGCCGCCCACCTCGTCGCAGTGCGGTGCCCGGGCCTGGCGGCCCGGGCCGGCGCGATCGGCGCCACGTCCGCGCTGGGGCCCCGGTCAGGGGTGGGGCAGCACCGCCTCGACGACCTTGTGGCAGTGCCCGTCGATCGGCGGGGTGAGGGCCACCACGAGGCGGACGCCCTTCGGGGCGGTGGCCCGCGTGATGCCGGCGCGGTCCATCGCCGCGGCACGGGCGCGGTCGAGGCAGGCCAGCTCGCGCTGGGCGCCCTGCCACCAGAACCGGCACGCCAGGTAGGACCCCTCACGGCGCAGCTGCACCGGCCCCCGGGTCTCGACCACCGCGATCGACGGGCTGTCGGGGCGGCGTTCCCAGAAGGGCACGGCCGGCCCGTGCAGGCCGAGCAGCGGCGTGTCGCCGGGGTGCAGCAGGGGCCGGAGCAGCCGCTCGACCTGCCGGCCGCGCAGGTGGCCGACCGGCTCGGGGGCCGAGGCGCACACCACGCCCTCGGGCTGGCAGGGGTCGGGCAGGGCGTCGGCGTCGCCGCCGACGGTCACCTCGACGAGGTCGTAGGGGGCCAGGCGGGGGGGCGGTGCGGCCGACCAGGCCCGCACCAGGGCCCCCGAGGCCGTCTCGACCCCGGCGCACTGGCCCCCGTCGGCGGCCAGCACCAGCAGGCGCAGCGTGACCCCGGGCAGGGCCTCGAGCCGGGGCACGTCGGCGAGGACCCGGAAGTCGGGGGCGGTGGTGGCGGTCACGGTGCTCATCGTGGCGGCTGGCCCGGCCGGAGGGGTGGATCCCCGCCTCCTGGGCGCCAGGGATCGTAGCCGCCCGCGACCCACGGGCCCCCGGCGCTCAGCGGGCCAGCAGGCGGGTGACCTCGGCGGGGTCGTCGGTGGGGGCGGCGCACACGTAGCCGCGGCACACGTAGGCGAAGCCGTCGCGACCCGGGCCCGTGCGCCCCTCCCACAGCGGCGAGGGGTACGGCGCGCCCCAGGCCAGCACCCGGTCGGGGTCGTAGCCGGCCCGGGCAGCGGCGACGAGGTCGGGGCGGTCACCGGTGACCACCACCTCCACGCCGTCGGCGGCCATGGCGGCGGCGACGGCCACCATCCCGGTGAACGCCGCAGGGGCCTTGGCCATCGCCGGGGCCATGGCGTCGAGCACCCGCCGGGCCCGGTCGCGGTGGGCGGCGTCGCCGGTGAGGGCGCCGAGTCGGCCCAGGGCGGCAGCGGCGACGGTGTTGGTCGACGGGGTGGCGCCGTCGTAGGTGTCGACGGGGCGGGCGATGAGGGCCTCGGCGTCGCGCCCGGCGGTCGTGAACACCCCTTGCTCCTCGTCGAAGCACAGCGCCGCCAGCGCCTCGGCGGCGGCGACGGCCTCGTCGAGCCACCGGGCGCGGCCCGTCGCCTCCGCCAAGCGGGTGAACGCCTCCACCAGCCAGGCCATGTCGGCGCCGTAGGCCAGGTGGCGGGCGCCGCTGCCGGCCTGCCACGACCGCCTCCAGCGCCCGTCGGTGCCCCGCAGCTCGGCCAGGAGGAACCCGGCGACCTCCTCGGCGGCCGCCACCCACGCCGGCCGGTCGAGGGCGGCGCCGCACTCGGCCAGGGCGGCGACGGCCATGGCGTTCCACTCGGTGAGCACCTTGTCGTCGAGGCCGGGCCGCACCCGCCGCTCGCGGACGGCCAGCAGGTCACGGCGACCCTGCTCGATGGCGGCCGGCCGCTGGAGGCGGCCCCGACCGGGCCGCCACAGGATGTTGGTGTGCTCCCAGTTGCCCTCGGGCGTGGCGCCGTACCAGTCGGCGACCTCGGCGCCGGCCACGGCCACCAACTCGTCGTAGGACCAGGTGGCGAACTTGCCCTCGACGCCCTCGGCGTCGGCGTCCTCGGCCGACGAGAGGCCCCCGGAGGGCTGGCGGATAGGGGGCGCCAGCAGGTAGCCGACGGTCTCCTCGACCACGTGGCGGTAGTCGGGCCGGCCGGTCACCTGCCAGGCGTGGAGGTAGGTGCGGGCCAGCTGGGCGTTGTCGTAGAGCATCTTCTCGAAGTGGGGGACCAGCCAGCGCCGGTCGGTGGCATACCGGGCGAAGCCGCCGGCCAGGTGGTCGTAGATGCCGCCGGCGGCCATGGCGTCGAGGGTCACCGTCGCCGCCTCGAGCAGGGCCGGGTCGTCCCGGCGCACGTGCTCGGCCAGCAGCAGGTCGAGGGTGACGGGGGTCGGGAACTTCGGCGGCGGCCCGAACCCGCCCCACTCGCGGTCGAGGCGACCGGCGACGGCCCGGGCGGTGGCCAGGGCCAGGCCGGGGTCGGCGCCCGCCTGCCGGTCGCCGTCGGCCGCCCACGTGCGGCTGGGCAGCGCCACGCCGCGCTCGACCATGCCGGCGAGCTGGGCGGCGTCGGCCTCGATGCCGGCACGCCGCTCGGTCCAGGCCGCCTCCACCCGCTCGAGCAGGTCGACGAAGGCGGCGCGGGGGAAGTAGGTGCCGGCGAAGAACGGGCGGCCGTCGGGCAGCAGCAGCACCGTCATCGGCCAGCCACCCGAGCCGTTGACGGCCTGGGCCGCCTCCATGTAGACGGCGTCGACGTCGGGCCGCTCTTCACGGTCGACCTTGACCGGGACCGTCACCCGGTTGACCACGGCGGCTGCGTCGGGGTCCTCGAAGCTCTCGTGGGCCATCACGTGGCACCAGTGGCAGGCGCTGTAGCCGACGCTGAGCAGGATCGGCACGTCGCGGCGCCGGGCCTCGGCGAACGCCTCGTCGCCCCAGGGCCACCAGTCGACCGGGTTCTCGGCGTGCTGGCGGAGGTAGGGGCTGGCCTCGTGCGCCAGACGGTTGGTGGTCGTCACCCCGCAACGCTACCGGGCGCCCCGACGCGCCTCGGGGCCGGCGCGCCGAGCGGCGCACCGGCCCCGAGGGGTCGTGGTCGGGTCCGGCCTAGAAGTTGGCCGGCGGGGTCGCCTGCGGCCCGGTGTAGGTCGTGATCGGCCCGGTCTCCGTGGCCTTGTAGACCGGTCCGAAGGCCGTCAGGTTCCCGTCTTGGATCTTGGCCATCTGCTCACCCTCGTAGCCCCGGTGGTCGGTGGGGCTGAAGGTCAGCGGGAGCAGCCCGGGGCCCTGCAGGTCGGCGCTGTTGACGGCGTCGAGCAGGCTCTGGCGGGTCAGGTTCTTGCCGGCCTTCTGGAGCAGCTGCACGAAGTTGTAGCCCACCGACATGCCGAAGATGGTGTTGGCGTCGAAGGGGTTCTTGGCGTCGTACTGGTCGTGGATCTTCTTGAACAGCGTGGTCCACGGGTTGCTCGTGTCGGTGAAGCTCGGCAGGTAGCTCGCGGTGATCACCCCGTTGAGCAGTGATGCCCCGGCGGCGCCCTTCGAGAAGCTCTGCAGCAGGCCACCCATGGTGTAGGGGTCGGCGGCGATGCTCGAGACGACGAACTGGGGGTGGTAGCCGATCTGGGCGGCGGCCAGCTCGGCGAGGGCGAACGCCGCCGGGATGGCGAACCCGACGACCACCTGGGCGCCGGCCTGCTGCAGCTTCGACATCTGGGTGCCCAGGCCGGAGGTCAAGGCGCTGACGTCGTAGCTCTGCTGGGACACCACGTCGGCGGGCTTGAGCTCGGTGTCGAGGCCCTGCTTGCCGCCCTGGCCCACGTCGTCGTTCTGGAGCAGGTAGCCGACCTTCTGGCCGGCCATGTTCTGGGCGATGTACTGCCCGAGGATGCGGCCCTCGATGGCGTAGTTGGTCTGGTAGCCGGTGGTCCAGGGGTACTGCTTGGGCTGGTTCCAGCACACGCAACCCGACGCCACGAACAGGTCGGGCACCTTGTTGCTGTTCAGGAACGGCTGCACCTGCTGGTGGGTCGGGGTGCCCAGACCGTTGAGGATGGCGAACACACCGTCCTGCTCGACCAGCTTGCGCACGACCGTCGACGTCTGGGACGGGTTGTAGGCGTCGTCTTGGTAGTTGTAGGTGATCTTCCGACCGTCGACGCCGCCCTTGGCGTTGACGTAGGCGAACAGCGCAGCGGTGGCCGGGGCGATCTCGCTGTAGCCGGGCGCGGCCGGGCCGGTGAGGGGCTGGTGGCTGCCGATGGTGATCGACGTGGCGGTGACGCCCGGGGCGCTCGCCCCGCCGCCGCCAGCAGCGTTGGAGCTGCTGCCGCCGCTGCTGCCGCAGGCCGATGCGAGCAGAGCCGTGCCGGCTGCGATCGCCGCGAGCCGTCGTGCGTTCATGTTCCCCCCTGGGATGTTTTGTCGGGGCGGCTGGCATGTCAGCCGCCGGCGGACCCTACAGGACCGGCTACGGACCCGCAGGGATGGTGGTGGCCGGTCGACGCCGCGACGTGAGCGCCCACCAGGTGCGGCGCACCGCAGCGGCGATGCCTCCGGGGAAGGCGAGCATGACGACGATCAGCATCCCACCGAAGATGGCCAGCGCCAGGTTGGCGCCGATCTGCTTGGAGAGCCCCACACCGTTGCTGATCGATGTCGCCCAGCTCGGCAGGTACACCAGCACGATCGAGCCGAGCACCGCGCCGGGGAGGTTGCCCATGCCCCCGATGACGATGGCGACGAGCAGCTGGATCGACAGGGCCAGGGAGAAGCCACCCGGTCCGACGGTGGGGGTGACCAGGGCCAGCAGGCCGCCGGCCAGCCCGGCGCACGCGGCGCTGACGGTGAAGGCCAGGATCTGGGTGCGCGGCACCGAGATGCCGGCGAGCGACGCGGCGATCTCGTCGTCGCGCACGGCGCGGAAGTTGCGGCCCACCCGGCCGCGCGACAGGTTCGCCAGCAAGAACAGCGTGACGGCGGCGCCGATGATGCAGATGTAGGCGCCCCAGCGTTCGATGGGGGCGTTCGTGCCGAGCCACCCCGGCGGGAGGGGGGGGTTGATCGTCAGGCCCTCGTCGCGCCCGAAGTACTTGTAGTTCTTGGGTATCTCCGGGAGCCCGACGGCCAGTGCCAGGGTGGCTCCGGCCAGGTAGGGGCCGCGGAGACGGGCGGCGACGGCGCCGACCAGCACGCCGGCGACCCCACCGGCGAGCGCGGAGAGCAGCAGCACGACGACGAGGGGGAGGTGGGCGTGGAGCAGGAGCACAGCGGCGCAGTAGGCACCGACGGCCATGAGGGCACCGTGGCCGAGGGAGATCTGGCCGTTGAGGCCGGTGAGCACGGTCAGGCCGGCGACGGCGACGAGGTAGGCGGCGATCTCGGCGAGCTGGAAGTCGCGGTAGCGGCTGATGCCGTTGGCGATGAGGATGCCGATCACGGCGAAGGCCAGGGCGAAGATGGCGGTGCGGGCGACGACGGGCAGCCGTTCCCACGCGCTGCGGGCCCGGCCCGACGGTGCGGACGGTGGCGGCCCGTCCGCGTCGGTCACCGGGCCGGTGGTGCGAGCCGATTCGGGGGCGGCGGGGGTGGTGGCCACGTCAGACCCTCCTCGGGGCGATCCGGTTGAACAGGCCCTGGGGCCTGACCATGAGCACGGCGATCAGCAGCACGAGGGCGCCCTCGATCTCGTAGGTCGACGACACGTACCCGCCCACGTATTCACGGGTGAGCCCGAGCACCAGGCCGCCGATCAGCGCCCCGACGGGGCTGTCGAGGCCGCCGAGCACGGCGGCGGAGAACCCGTAGACGAGGACGTCGTCCATGTAGTTCGGGCTCAGGGGCAGGATGCGGGGTGCCACCAGCACCCCGGCGAGCGACCCGGCGGCGGCGGCGAGCGCCCAGCCGAGGGTGAGCATGCGGCTGACCCGGATGCCCTGTAGGCGGGCCACCACCGGCTCGAACGCGGCGGCGCGCATCTTCAGGCCGAGCGACGTGTATTGGAACAGACCGAGGAGGGCGACCATGGTGAGGGCGACGGCGACGACGATGAAGGTGTCGAAGGGGGCGAACGCCACGCGGGTGGTGCCGACGCGGTAGCCGTTGCCGGAGAAGTGGGCGGGGAACGAGCGGCTCTTGCTGTTGCCCCAGATCATGCCGGCCAGCGCCTCGATCAGGGTGAAAAGACCGAGGGTCACGATGACCGCGTTGATGGGCGGCTTGTTCTCGACCGGCCGCACGAACACCCGCTCGACGACGGCGCCGAGCACCAAGCCGGCGATCAGGGCGCCGAAGAACGCCACCCAGTAGTTCGCCCCGCGGTCGATCAACGACAGGCCGATGTAGGTCGTGAGCATCGCCATGGCCCCGCCGGCGAAGTTGAGGATCCGGGTCGACCGCCAGATCAACACCAGTGACAGGGCCACAGCCGCGTAGACCATGCCCACGGAGAGGCCGTCGAGCGTGTAGTTGACGAATGCGTGCACGCGGCCCCCTAGAAGCCCAGGTAGTGGTGACGGAGGTCGGCGTCGGCCGCCAGCTCGGCGGCCGCCTTGGTGGTGACGACCTGCCCGAGCGACAGGACGACCCCGGTGGTGGCGATCGACAGCGCGCTCTTGGCGTTCTGCTCGACCAGCAGCACCGTGAGGCCTTGCTCGGCCGACAGGTCGCGCAGCAGGGCCATCATCTGGGCGGTGACGATCGGTGCCAGGCCGAGGCTGGGCTCGTCGAGCAGTAGCGCCTTCGGTCGCGACATGAGCGCCCGGCCGAGCACCAGCATCTGACGTTCGCCGCCGGAGAGGGTGAACGCCGATCGGCGGCGCCGCTGCGCCAGCGGGGGGAACAGGTCGTACATCTCCCCCAGGGCCGTCTTGCGGTCGGCGGTGTCGCGGCGCCAGATGGCCCCCAGGCGCAGGTTGTCGTCGACGGTGAGCTCGTTGATGACGCCGCGACCTTCGGGCACGTGGGCCACCCCGAGGCGCACGATGTCTTCGACCTTCATGGAGGTGAGGTCGTGGCCGTCGAACACGACGGTGCCCGCCTGCGGCTTGAGCAGCCCGGTGATGGTCTTGAGCAGCGTCGTCTTGCCCGCACCGTTGGCGCCGAGCACGGCGGTGACCGAGCCGTCGGGCACCTGCACCGTCACGTCGCGCAACGCCTGCACCGGCCCGTAGGACGCGGAGACCCCGCTGATCTCAAGCACTGCGGCCCTCCGGCTCGTCGCTCGCGTCGAGCTCCATGTCGCCGTGCCCGATGCCCGACGCGTCTTCCCCCAGGTAGGCGCGGGTGACCCTGGGGTCGGCCTTCACCTCGTCGGGTGGCCCGGTGGCGATGACCCGGCCGAAGTCCAGCACGACCAGCCGGTCGCACACCGACATCACCAGGTCCATGTGGTGCTCGACCAGCAGCACGCTCATGCGCTCGCTCAGCCGGCGGATCAGGTGGCCGAGCTCGGCCATCTCCGCCTCGGAGAGGCCGCTCGCCGGCTCGTCGAGCAGCAGCAGGGCGGGGTCGGCGACGAGGGCGCGGGCCAGGGCGACGCGCTTTTGGATTGCGTAGGGCAGCTCTGCGGGGCTGCGGTCGGCCCAGGCGCCGATGCGCATCTCTTCCATCACGGCGACCGCTCGTTCGCGCAGGCGGCGCTCGTCGCGTCCGGCTCGCGGCAGGCCGAAGAGGTTGGGCACGAAGCCGGCCCGGGCGGTGGTGGTGGCGCCGGCCATCACGTTCTCGGCGACAGAAAGGCCCGGGAAGAGCCCGACCCCCTGGAGGGTGCGGGCGATGCCGAGCTTGGCCAGGTCGTGGGGGCGGTGGCGCCGGAGGGGCCGGCCGTCGAGCACCAGCGTGCCGTCGCTCGGGCTGACGAACCCGCAGATGACGTTGAACAGCGTGGTCTTCCCGGCGCCGTTGGGGCCGATCACCCCCACGGTCTCGTTCGGCGGCACGTGCAACGACACCCCGTCCAGGGCCGTCATGCCGCCGAAGCGGACCGTCACCGAGTCGACGACCAAGCGCTCTTCCCCCACGGGCGTCAGTGTGGCATGCGGGGCGTTGCCGCGGCGCGGATCGACGTGGCAGGGTCCGATCGCACCCGCCGCCGCCACTCCCCGAGGAGCCCCGTGACCATCGAGACGCGCTCATGGGCCGACCCCACGGCGGTGGCCACCGGCCGCCTGCCGATGACCACCTTCCTGCGCGGTGCCGACGAGGTCGTCGCCCTCGACGGGGACTGGAGCTTCACGCTGCTCGACCGGCCCGGGGGTCGCGCGGTGGCGGCGGCGACCGTCGCCGTGCCCGGGTGCTGGACGATGCAGGGGGTCGGCGACCCGCCGCGCTACACCAACATCCGGATGCCCTTCGCCGGGTCGCCCTTCGAGGTGCCCGACGCCAACCCGACGGGGGTCTACCGCCGCCGGGTGGTGCTGCCGGTGGCCTGGCACGGTCGTCGCCTCGTGCTGCAGGTCGGCGGGGCCGAGACGGTGCTCTACGTCGCCGTGGACGGCGCCCACGTCGGCACGGGCACCGACTCGCGCCTGGCGCAGGAGTTCGACCTCACCAGGCGGGTGACCCCAGGCGTGCCCTTCGACCTCGAACTGGTGGTGGTGCGGTGGGGGGCGGCCACCTACCTGGAGGACCAGGACCACTGGCACCACGCCGGACTGCACCGGTCGGTGGTGGTGTGGTCAGCCCCGGCCACGTCGATCAGCGACGTGCACGTCACCGCCGACCTCGACCCCGACCGGGGCCTCGGCCTGCTCGACGTGCGGGCCGAGCTGCACGGGCCGCCGCTGGCCGCCGCCAGCGTGCGCGTGCACCTCGACGGCGCCCAGATCGGCGAGGCGCCCGCCCGCTTCGCCCACGTCGACGGCGTCGAGGTCAACGCCTACCGCTTCGAGGGGGCCGGGGGCCGGGTGCGCGCCGAGGTGCCGGGCGTCCGGCCGTGGTCGGCCGAACGGCCCGACCTCTCCGCCCTCCGGGTCGAGCTCGTGGCCGGGGGCGCAGTGGTCGACGCCGTGGCGCTGCGGGTCGGGTTCCGCCGGGTGCAGGTGCGGGGCTGTGAGCTGCTGGTCAACGGTCGCGCCGTGCTGGTCAAGGGCGTCAACCGCCACGAGCACGACCCCCGCACGGGCAAGGCGGTGACGGCGGCGTCGATGCGCCGGGACCTGGAGGTGATGAAGGCGCACAACATCAACGCCGTGCGCACGTCGCACTACCCCGACCACCCCGCCTTCTACGACCTCTGCGACGAGCTGGGCCTCTACGTCGTCGACGAGGCCAACGTGGAGAGCCACGCCTGGCTCCGCTCGCTCACCAAGGCGCCGGAGGTCACCTCCGCGGTGATGGAGCGGGTCACCCGCATGGCCCAGCGCGACAAGAACCACCCCTCGGTGATCATGTGGTCGCTCGGCAACGAGAGCGGCTGGGCGCCCGTGTTCGACGCCGCCGCCGCCTGGCTGCGGGCCTTCGACCCGACCCGGCCGGTGCACTACGAGAACGGCTACCTCGACGGCGTGCTGCGCGGGCTGTCGGCGGTGGCGTCGTGGTCGGTCGAGCGCGCCGAGACCGACGTCGTCGCCCCCATGTACCCCACCGTCGACGACCTGGTGGCGTGGGCCACGTCGGCGCCCCCGGCACGTCCGCTGATCATGTGCGAGTACGCCCACGCCATGGGCAACTCCTGCGGCGACCTCGACCGCTACTGGGAGGCCATCCGCCTCCACCGCGGCCTGCAGGGCGGGTTCATCTGGGACTGGGTCGACCAGGCGCTGGTGCAGCGGGGCCCTGATGGTGCCGAGTGGCTGGCCTACGGCGGTGACTTCGGCGACGATCCCAATGACGGCCCGTTCTGCATGAACGGCCTCGTCGCCGCCGACCGCACCCCGCACCCGTCGCTGCTGGAGGCCAAGGCGGTGCTCGCCCCCGTGCGCATCACGTTCCCCGAGCCCGGCGCGGTGCGGTTGGTCAACGAGCACGAGGTGACCGACCTCGCCGATGTGGGCGACGTGCGCTGGGTGGTCACCGTCGACGGTGACGCCGTGGCCGACGGCAGCTTCGGGCGGGTCGCCGTGGCGCCGGGCGGGTCGCTCACCCTTCCGGTGCCGGCCGCGCCCGTCGACCTGCGGGGCTGGCAGGTCGCCCACCTCACCGTGCGGGTGGGCGACGTGGCGGTCGGCCAGTGCGAGCTCGGCCGGTCGCGCCAGCGCGCGCCCGGCGGCGAGGCGCTGGTGCTGCCGACCCGGCTCAGCCTGTGGCGGGCGCCGATCGACAACGAGCGCTTCGGGCCCCGCCACGACCAGCGGTGGCGGGCCCTGGGGCTGCCCGACGCCCACGAGCGGGTGGCCCTCGCCACCAGCGTCGACGGGGCCCTGGTGACCCACCGGGTGGCGCTGCCCGACGACTGGGTCGACCTGCCGCGCGTCGGGGTGCGCATCGAGCTGCCGCCGGAGGTCACCGCCGTCGAGTGGGTCGGCCGGGGGCCCCACGAGTGCTACAGCGACCGGCGGTCGGGCGCCGTCGTGGGCCGGTGGCGCACGGCAGTCGACGACTGGGGCACGGCGTACGTGCACCCGCAGGCGAACGGGAACCGCTGCGACGTGCGCAGCCTCCGCTTCCTCGACGCCGCCGGCGACACGGTGGTGTGCATCGACGAGCTCGACGACCTCGACGTGACCGTGTCGCGTTCCACCGACGAGGAGCTCGACGCGGCGACGCACCTCGAGGAGCTCCCCCGGCGTGATCACGCCTTCGTCTGGATCGACGCCGGCCACCGAGGGGTGGGCTCGGCGGCGGTGGGGCCCGACGTCGGCGCCGCGCACCGCGTCGGGCCCGGTCCGCACACGTGGAGCTACCGGATCCACCGATGAGCGCAGGCCTGCGGATCGACCCGGTCACGGGCGCCGTCGTGCAGGTCGCCGCCTCTCGCCAGCGGCGACCGAACCTGCCCGACGGCGGCTGCCCGTTCTGCGTCGGCGGCCTCGAGGCGCCCGAGCCCTACGTCGTGCGGGCGTTCCCGAACCGGTGGCCGTCGTTCCCTGACGGCCGTTGCGAGGTGCTGCTCTACGGGCCCGAGCACGACCGCACCCTCGCGGACCTCGGGGTCGCCCGGGCTCGGCTGGTGGTCGACCTGTGGGCCGACCGCACCGTCGCCGTCGGTGCCCGACCCGACGTCGCCTACGTGCTGTGCTTCGAGAACCACGGCGCCGACGTCGGGGCGACGATCGCCCACCCCCACGGCCAGCTCTTCGCCTACCCCGAGGTCCCACCGGTGCCCGCCACCGTGCTGGCCCGCCTCGCCGCCGGCCACCCGCTCCTCGAGGATGCGCCGCAGCGGGTCGTGGTCGAGCGCGACGGCTGGCGGGCGTGGGTGCCGGCGGCGCCGGCACACCCGCACCACCTGCGGGTGGCGCCGCTCGAGCCGGTGCCCGACCTGCCGGCGCTGTCCGGTGCCGGCCGCGACGCGCTCGCCGGCGTGCTCGTCGACGTGCTCGGCCGGCTGCAGCGGCGCTTCGACCGGCCGATGCCGTACATGCTGTGGTGGGTGCAGCACCCGACCGACGGCGGCCGGTGGCCGGGCGCCCGCCTGCACCTGGAGGTGGTCAGCCCGTGGCGGGCGGCGGGCGTGGCCCGGTTCGTGGCCGCCGGCGAGCTCGGCGGTGGTGTGCTGGTGAACCCCCTCGACCCCGACGACGTGGCCGCGTCGTTGCGGCAGGCCTAGCCGGCCACCAGGGCGGCCAGGTCGGTGGCGTTGCGCACCCCGTAGTCCTGGTAGCAGTTGTTCATCAGGGCGTGCACCTTCTCGGCGCGCCCGGCCAGCTCGCGCAAGGTGGGGGCCCAGGCCCGCAGCTCGGCGGGGGAGTACAGGTAGCGGAAGCGCTCGGCTGCGCTGGGGGTGCGGGCCCGCCAGGTGTCGTCGTTGCGACCGTGGAACCGCACCACCGCGAGCCGGGAGTCGGTCACCTCGGGCACGGTGGTCAGCCCCGACGTCGGCGGGGCGTCGACGACCACGAGCGACATCCGCAGGTCGCGCAGCAGCGCCACCGTGCGGTCTCTGTGACGGTCGGTGCCCAGCCATGCCGGGGCCCGGAACTCCACGCACACCGGCACGTCGGGCCACCGCCGGCGCACGGCCTCGAGCTTGGCGCGGTTGGCGCTCGAGGGGCCGAACCAGGCGGGGTACTGCAGCAGCACGGCGCCGAGCTTCCCGGCCTCGACCAGCGGCCCGAGGGCGGAGGCGAAGCGGGCCCACACCTCCTCGGCGGCGTCGGGCTCCAGGTGGGCCAGGTACACGTTGCGCTTGCCGGTCGCCTCCGGCCTGATCGCGTCGCGGAGGTCGGGCCACAGCGAGTCGGGGCGGGCCGGGTGGCCGGTGAGCAGGGCGTAGCCCTTCACGTCGAAGGTGAAGCCCGGCGGGGTGCGCTCCGCCCAGCCCCGGGCCAGCTGCGGCGACGGCGGGAAGTAGTACGTGCTGTCGGCCTCCGCGACAGGGAACCGCTCGGCGTAGAAGGCCAGCCGCTCGGCCGCCGACATCGACCGCTTCGGGTACCAGTCGGTGTCCTTGACCAGCGTCGGGTCGGTCCACGAGCAGGTGCCGACCAGGATCGGGGCCGCCGTCACGGCGCATCCTCCGTTCCGGCGCCGTCGCCTGCGAGCGTCGTCTTCGTGCGGCGGCGCTCGGCGACGAGGGCCACGGGCCGCAGGGTCCGAGCGGCGAGCAGGTCGGCGAAGCGGTGCTCCGCTCGATCGGCCCGGTCGAGCTCGTCGGCGGTCGGGTGGCGGGCGGCCAGCCGGACGGCGACCTCGTCGGCCACCTCCGCCCAGGCTGCCGGCGTCGGGGGGAGGGGGTCGAGGCGGTCGACGGTGGCCAACCCGGCCGCGGCGAGCGCCGCCTCCAGGCCCTCTGGGGTGAGGAAGTGGTTGCCCGCAGGCGCCGGCTCGGCGATCGGGCCGGCGCGCAGGTACTCGAGCAGCCCGAGGCGCCCGCCCGGCTCGAGCACCCGGGCCAGCTCCGCCAGCGCCGCCGGCTGGTCGTCGACCGTCGAGAGCACGCCGAGGGCCCACACGGCCGCCACCGCCGCCGTCGGCACCGGCAGGGCCGCCGACGATGCCGTGAGGCCGCCGATGCCGAAGCGGCGGGACGCGGCGCGCACGGCCCGCGGCATGGGGTCGGCCACGACGACCCGGGCGCCGCGGTGGTCGGTGGCCCAGGCGGCGGGGCCGCCGATGCCCCCGCCGACGTCGAGCAGCAGCGAGCCCGGCCCCAGCCCCAGTCGGTCGGCCAGCCAGGCGAGCGCCTCAGGGTGCGCGCTGCCCCGGCAGGCGCCGATCACGGCGCGCTCGCGCGGGAGGTCGGCCAGCACCTCGTCGACCCAGCCGGCCACCACGTCGAACTCGACCACCCCCTCGTCGTCGGCGGCGGTGCTCACCGGGAGCTCCGATGGGCGAGCAGGCGGGTGCCGACCCCGGCCATCACGGTCGCGGAGGTGGCCACGTCGGCGGCCGCCCACCCCGACAGGTTGACCCCGTCGACGCCCTCGACCTCCAGCATGCGCACGGCGGCCACCGCCGCCAGGTCGGCGCCGGCAGGTGCGGCGGCCTCCTCGGCGGCCACCGGGTCGAGGGCCACGCCGGGCAGCCGGGCCAGGTCGGCCAGCGCCCGGGCGTCGGCGGTGACCGGCACGCAGGCGACGAAGGTGGCGTCGGCACCCTCGCCGCGGGCGGCCGCGACGAACCTGGCGACAGGGCCGGGACCGCCGCAGTGGTTGACGAACACCGCCGATGCGCCGGCCGCCACCTTGGCGGCCAGCCGGCGGGCCCGCAGCCCGGCGGGGGGTGCGGCCGGGCTGGCGGCGACCGACACCGCCAGGCCGGCGGCCCGGGCGGCTCCGACCAGCCGCAGGGCATCGAGGTCGAACACCCGCGCCTCGCCGACGGGGCCGCCGCTGCCCTGCCAGTCGCCGGTGACGCAGTGGACGCCGGGCACCCCGAGGGCGGCGAGTGCGGCCAGCTCGGCGGCGAGGGCCACCCGGTTGCGGTCGCGGCAGGCCAGGGTGACCCAGGGGGCGACGCCCCGGTCGAGCAGCGCCGCCGCCATGAACGACGGGGGGAAGTCGTTGCGCACGCCGCCGTGGTCGCCGACCAGCACGGCGTCGCAGGTGCCGGCAAGCCGGCGGGCGACGGTGTCGAGCGAGGCCATCGATCGGGCTACGACATGGAGGTCGGTCACCACCCGCAGCGACGGGGGAGGGCCCTGCGGCCCGGCGGGCGCGGCGACGAAGGCGGCCTCTCGCGTCCACGGACAGGGGAGGGCAGCGTCGACCTCGCAGCCGCCGTCGGTCCGAACGCCGCCGCAGGGCCCGTGCACCATGCGCTTGGGGCAAGCGGGGTGCGGTGCGGCCACCCCGCAGCGCTACCCACCGGCACCCGGCGCCACCCGTCCAAGCGGCCGCCCACCGGCCCGTTCAGCGCAGCCGGGCGCCCCCGCGCAGGCGGCGCCGGGGCCACGGCGCCGGGGTGGCGTCGACGGTGCGGGCGGCGCAGGTGAGGGGGCCGGGCAGGGCCGCCCGGCGGGGGCTGACCGCCAGGTCGAGGCGCACCCGGCGGACCCCGTCGTCGAGGTCGCAGCGGCGGGCTGCGCCCTCCCCGCCGACGCGGCAGGTGATCTCGGTTCCATCGGCGGCCCACCGGCGCAGGGCCAGCACGGCCATCGTCGTCCACTCCGCCCAGCCCACCCCGCCGGGGCGGTGCAGGGTGGTCAGGGCCACGGGGCCGCGGTCGGTGAGCAGGTCGACGACGATGGTGCCGGCATCACCGGTGCCCACGAACGCGACGCGGGCGGGGAAGGTCGGTGCGGGGGCGATGGCGGGGGGCATGTGCCGATGCTTCCCGATCTGCGCCGCTTATTGCAGATGTCGGGATCAGCCGAGACGCGGCGCCCGGGGGGCTAGCGGGGGACCTTCGACCAAGGGAGCTCCTTGTCGACCCGCACGTCGCCGGGCAGTCCCAGCACGCGCTCGCCGATGATGTTGCGCTGGATCTCCGATGTGCCGCCCTCGATGGAGTTGGCCCGGGCCCGGAGGAACATCTTGCGGCTCGATCCGCTCGGTCCGGTCAACCCCAGTGCCTCGGCGCGTCGCATCTCGTAGGGGTAGCCCACGAGGCCGGCCGGTCCGAGCAGGTCGACGCACAGCTCGTAGATGTCCTGGTTCACCTCCGCGAAGGCCAGCTTGGCGATCGACCCCTCGGGCCCGGGGTTGCCGGCCTTGCGGTTCTGGCCGGCCCGGATGTTGGTGAGGCGCAGCGCCTCTGAGCGGCACCACAGCGCCATGAGCCGGTCGCGGTCGGCGGGTCGCCTGGTGGTGGCCTCCTGCTGCCAGATCCGCACCGCCTCGGCGATGGCGCCGCTGCCGCGCTGGGGGGTGCCGCCGCCCCCGCCGATGCTGGTGCGCTCGTTCATGAGGGTGGTCATGGCGACCCGCCACCCGTCGCCCACGTCACCGATGCGGTCGGTGTCGGGCACCCGCACCTCGGTGAGGTACACCTCGTTGAACTCGGCCTCGCCGGTGATCTGCATCAGCGGGCGGACCTCGACGCCGGGGGCGTGCATGTCGAGGGCGAAGTAGGTGAGGCCTTTGTGCTTGGGCACGTCGGGGTCGGTGCGGGTGACGAGCATGCCCCGGTCGGCGATGTGGGCCATGGTGTTCCAGACCTTCTGGCCGGTGATGACCCACTCGTCGCCGTCGCGCACCGCCTTGGTCGACAGGCTGGCCAAGTCGGAGCCGGCACCCGGCTCGCTGAAGAGCTGGCACCAGGCGTCTTCGCCCGTGAACATCCGACGCAGGTAGCGCTCCACGAGCGCGTCGCTGCCGTTGGTGACCACGGTCGGTCCGGCGAGGGTCAGACCGAAGAAGAAGCGGCCGTCGGGTGACTTGGCACCGGCCTCCCGGAGCCGGGTGTCGATGCGGCCCTGCAGGCTGGGCGGGAGGCCCATGCCGCCGCGCCCCTCGGGGAAGTGCACCCACGCCAGCCCGGCGTCGTACTGGGCGCCGCGGAACTCCACCTGGGGCGTGGTGGACGGGTCGTGCTCGGCCAGCAGCTGGTCGATGCGCTCGTCGACGAGGGCGGCGGGGTCGGTCATGGCCCCAGCATGCCAAGCAGGCCGCCGCCGCCGCTTCTGGTCGGCGAGAATCCGGCCTATGGCCAACCCGCCCGGCACCTCCCGCTGCGTCGACGCCTTCGGCACCCGCATCCACCTCGTCGAGCACGGTGAAGGCCCGGTGGTGCTCCTGGTGCACGGCTTCCCGGAGTCGTGGTACTCCTGGCGGCACCAGCTGGGCCCGCTGGCCGAGGCCGGCTACCGGGCGGTGGCGATCGACGTGCGCGGCTACGGCCGGTCGGCCAAGCCCCACGACGTGGCCGCCTACGGGATGCTCGCCCACGTCGGCGACAACGTCGGCGTGCTCGACGCCCTCGGCGTGGAGCACGCGACGGTGGTCGGCCACGACTGGGGGTCGCCGATCGCCGCCAACTCCGCCCTGCTGCGCCCCGACCGGTTCCGGGCGGTGGCCCTGCTCAGCGTGCCCTACGCACCGCGGGGCGACCGGCGCCCGTCGGAGGTGTACCCGACGATGGTCGGGCCCGACGAGGAGTTCTACATCGCCTACTTCCAGGAGCCGGGTCGAGCGGAGGCCGAGATCGAGGCCGACGTGCGCACCTGGCTGCTCGGCTTCTACGTCGGCGCCGCGGCAGCGGCGCCCCGCCCCCCCGATGGCCGCAGCATCGCTGCGGTGCGCCGGGGCGGGAGGTTGCGCGACGCGTTCGGGGTGCCCGACACCCTGCCCGACTGGCTGGGCCCCGCCGACCTGGACTTCTATGTCGGGGAGTTCGAGCGCAGCGGGTTCCGGGGCCCGCTGAACCGCTACCGCAACGTGGACCGCGACTTCGACGACCTCACGGCGTGGCGCAAGGCGCCGATCGCCGTGCCGTCGCTGTTCGTCGGCGGCGACCAGGACGGGCCGACGGTGTGGGGCGCCCACGCCATCGGCCGCTTCCCCGAGACGATGCCCGGCCTGGTCGGCAGCCACGTGCTCCCCGACTGCGGGCACTGGGTGCAGCAGGAGCAACCCGAGCGGGTGACGGACCTGCTGCTCGCCTTCCTGGCCGAGGTGGCGCCCACGTGATCACCCGGCGGCGGCCCGCCGGATCGTTCCGGGGGAGCCCGTAGGTGGGCAACGGCCGGGCGTGAGCCGCCCGCCCGTCGGCGCCCCCGACGACCCCGACGCCACCGTGCGGGCCGCGGTGCGCGGCTCGGCCGAGGCGGTGACCGCCCTCTACCGCTGGCTGACGCCCGGACTGGTGCGCTACCTCGAGGCCCAGGCCCCCGGCCACGGCGACGACCTGGCCGCCGAGACGTGGATCTCAGCCGGTCGCACCCTCGCCGGCTTCGATGGCGATGCGGACGCCTTCCGCGGGTGGCTGTTCACCGCGGCCCGCCGGCAGCTCGTGGCCCACTGGCGTCGCCGGGCGGCACGACCGAAGGAGGTCGCCGACCTCGGCTCGCTCGGCCACGCCGCGGATCGCGCCGAGCTCCCCGAGGAGTCGGTCGTCGAGGCGATGGCCAGCGCCGAGGCGGTGGCCGTCATCACCCGCTCGCTGCCGCCCGACCAGGCGGAGGTCCTGCTGCTGCGCGTGGTCGCCGGCCTCGACGCGGCCCAGGTCGGCGAGGTGCTCGGCAAGCGGCCCGGAACGGTGCGGGTGGTGCAGCACCGGGCCCTGCAGCGGCTCAAAGAGGTGCTGGACGGGACGGCTGCGCTGCAGCTGTGAGCGAAAGGTCGGCGATGGCTGTAACGCCGACGGCGCCCGGCGCGATGAAAGGGATGTGACGGACCTCCCGCTCGACCCCTTCACGGAGGAGCGCCTGCTGCGCGGGCACCTCACCGCCGCCGACGCCCCGCCGGGGTGGGCCGGCGTGGCCGACGTGCTGGCCTGCGCCGCGGCGCCAGGCCAGGTGCACGGCCCGTCAGGGGAGGCGGTCGTCGCTGCGGTGCTCGACGCCATGGCGTCGGCCCCGAGCCCCACCGGGCGACCCAGAAGGATGATCAGCAAGCTCAGGAGCGCAAAGGTGGCCGTCGCATCGGCGGCGGTCCTCATCGCCGCCGGCGGCGCGGCGGCGGCCGCCGGCGCCACCGGCAACCTGCCCTCCTTCGGGGAGGCCACGGTGCACCTCGCCAGCTCTGGTTCGAGCGCACCGTCGTCGAGCGACGGGCCGACCACCAACGCCAAGAGCCCGACCCGCCGGGGCCTGTCGGCGGGCTCGGGCCGCAGCGCAGCGGCCGCCGACGGCCGCGACCCCGCCGGCACCCAGCCGGGCACGCAGGCGAGCGTGCCGGGCGCGGCGCCGGGCGTACTGAGCAACGGAGAGGGCATCACCGGCCTCTGCACCGCCTTCCTCGCCCGCTACGACGCCGGCGAGCGCGACTTCTCCCACGGCGACGGCGCCTTCGCCGAGCTGGTCAAGGCGCACGACGACGCCGCCGGCACCGAGACGTTCTGCGCCGGCGAGCTGCGCGCAGCGGGCCAGGCCGTGCCGTCCGAGACCGGCGGCGGCTCGACGACGGGTGGCGGTGGCGCGGCGACGAGCGGCGACCAGGGCGCAGGCGCCGCCGAGCAGCACCCCAGCACCACGGGGCAGCACACCAGCACGACGGTGCGCCGCGACCCGATCGTGCCCGCCCAGCAGCCGACCCCGGCGGCGACCGACCACCGGTCGGGTGTCCTGGCCGGTGTCCCGTCGAGCAGCACGCCCAGTGGGTACGACGGTGCCTCGGCGCCCGCCAGCGGTGCCGGTGGCCACCACTGACCGGGGACGGGGCGGGCGCCCTGGGGGACGCCCGCCCCGGCCGCCGGGGGCGGCGCTAGCGGCGGACGCCTGTGGTGACGTCGTCGATGCGGGTGAGCACCTCTTCGGTGAGCTGGGGGAGCACGTCGAGGGCGGCCATGTTCTCGTGCACCTGCTCGACCCGGCTGGCGCCGGTGATCACGGTCGACACGTGGGGGTTGTGGGCGCACCATGCCAGCGACAGCTGCGAGAGGGTGCAGCCGATGCCGTCGGCCACGGCCTTGAGCTCGCGCACCACGTTCTGGCGCTTCGGGTCGGTGAGGCTGGCCTGCAGCCACTCGTAGCCGGGGAGGGCGCCGCGGCTGCCCTCGGGGATCCCGTCGAGGTACTTGCCGCTGAGCAGACCCGACGCCAGCGGCGACCAGGTGGTCAGGCCCAGGCCGATGTCGTCGTAGAGCCGGGCGTATTCCTGCTCGACGCGGCGGCGGGTGAGGATGTTGTACTGCGGCTGCTCCATCACCGGTTTGCGCAGGTGGTGGCGCTCGGCGACGTCCCAGGCGGTGCGGATCTCGTCGGCGGTCCACTCGCTGGTGCCCCAGTAGAGCGCCTGCCCGCGGTCGATCATGTCGCTCATCGCCCACACCGTCTCCTCGACGGGGGTGTCGGGGTCGGCCCGATGGCAGAAGACGAGGTCGACGTACTCGAGGCCGAACCGGTCGAGCGACCCTTCGATCGCCTGCCGGAGGTACTTGGCGTTGAGGGTGTTCTTCATGTTGACCACGCCGTCGTGGAGGCCCCAGAACAGCTTGGTCGAGACCACGTAGCTGTGGCGCGCCCAGCCCAGCTCGCGGATCGATTCGCCCATGATCCGTTCCGACTCGCCGCCGGCGTAGGCCTCGGCGTTGTCGAAGAAGTTGACGCCCGCCTCGTAGGCGGCGGCCATGCACTCGACGGCGCCGCCGCCCTTGAGCTGGGGGCCGAAGCTGACCCAGGACCCGAACGACAAGACGCTCACCTTCAACCCCGACGGGCCGAGACGGCGGTACTCCATGTGATCTCCTCTGCTGGCGCGGACCGGGCGACCCTACGGCAGGAGGGAGCGCTGCACCTTGCCGATGGCCGTCGTCGGGAGCACCTCGACCAACCGGAGCTCGCGCGGGGCGGCGAAGGGCGCCAGCTGGTCGCGCACCATGGCTCGCAGCTCGTCCAGCGACGGCGGCCCAGCAGGCGACGGCACGACCCAGGCGACCAGCTTCTCGCCCCACTCGGGGTCGGGGCGGCCAGCCACGGCGACGTGGGCGACGCCCGGGTGGGCCCGCAGCACCGCCTCCACCGGTGCCGGCCACACGTTCTCGCCGCCGGTGATCACCAGCTCCGACAGGCGTCCGTCGACCTGCAGCCGCCCGTCGCGGTCGAGGCGGCCGGCGTCGCCGGTGGCCAACCAGCCGTCCGCGTCGAGCGGAGACCACTCGCCCGAGGCGTCGCGGTAGCAACGCAGCAGCATCGGTCCGCGCAGCCGGATCTCGCCCGTGCCGGGGGTGAGGGCCACCTCGACCCCGTCGAGGGGCAGGCCGTCGTAGACGACGCCGCTCCCGGTCTCGGTCATGCCGTAGGTGGTGACCACGTTGGGGGGGAGGTCACCCGGAGGGGCGGAGCCGCCGAGCACGACGGTGCGGAAGATCGTCGACCCGACCCGGCGCAAGGTGGTGGGCACCAGCGACACGAGCACCTCGGCACCGGCCGCAGCCCGCACCGCCGGCTCGTCGAAGCCGGGGAGCACGGTGATCGGTGTGCCGGTGAGGACAGCCCGGGTGACCACCGACAGGCCGCCGACGTGGTTGAGCGGGAGGCAGGCCAGCCAGCGGTGGCGGTGGGGGTCCACCCCGAGGCGCGCACTGGTGGCCCGGGTCGACGCCTCGATTGCCCGGCGGGTCAGCACCACCCCCTTCGGGGCGCCCGTGGTGCCGCTCGTGGCGACGACCACGGCGTCGCCGTCGGTCACCGGGCGCCCGCCGGGCAGGTCGTGCTCGCCGTCGGGGTCGTGCACGGCTGCGGGCCGCAGTGCCCGGAGCAGTGCAGCGCGGGCCGGGGGTGCCAGGCGGCGGTCGAGGGGCAGCACGGCGTCGCCGTCGGCCCACGCCCGGCGGAGGGCCTCGACGAAGGCAGGGCCGCCGGGCAGGTCAAGGGCGACGAGGCGGGGCATCGGCCCCATTCTGCCGGCGGGTGCTCAAGTCGGCGGGTGGCGCGCCGATGGGCTCGCGTGCGGATCGGCGGCCAACGCGTGCGTCGTTCGCGGGCCGCACCGTGATCCCGACCGGGTTGGCGGCGGGCAGCGACGCGGGCTCGGCCCTCGGCCGGGCGTTCGAGTCATCGGTCACCGGCATGGCCGTGGTCGACGACGACGGCCGGTTCACGGCCGTGAACCTGGCGCTGTGCCGGATGCTCGGCCGCGAGGCATCGGAGTTGCTCGGCCGGCGCACCTCGGAGTTCACCCACCCTGACGACCAGAACCTCAGCGCCGCCACCGTGCGGGCGCTGTTCCGCGACGGCGTCGAGACCGACCAGAGGCGCAAGCGCTTCCTCCGCCCTGACGGCAGCATCGTCCACGTGATCCGCACCGTCACGGTGCTGCGTGACGGCTGCGGCCGGCACACCGGCGCCCTCACCCAGATGCTCGACGTCACCGGCCTCACCGAGGCGGAGGGCGCGCTCCGCCACTCGGAGCTGCGCCTCGAGGCGCTGCTCGCCCAGAGCAGCGAGCTGACGGTGCTCCTCGACGAGCACGGGCGCGTCACCTACGCGTCGCCGGCCTCCGAGCGGATGCTGGGGCACCGTCCGGAGGTCGTGGTCGGCACCGAGGCCCTCAGCTGGCTGCACCCCGACGAGCTCGACCAGGCGGCGGCGGTGCTGGCCGACCGCCTCGCCGGTGGGGCGGACCGTGCGTCGGCGCCGGTCTACCGGGTCCGTCACAGCGATGGCACCTGGCGGCGGGCGGAGGTGCGCACCACCAACGCCTTCGACGACCCCGCTGTCGGCGCCATCATCGTCCACCTCCGCGACGTCACCGACGAACACGACTACCGCGAGGAGGCCGCCGCCGGCGCCGCACGCCTCGAGCGGCTGGTCGGGTCGGTGTGGGACGTGCTGACCCTGCACGGCGCCGACGGGCGCTGCCGCTATGCCAGCCCGGCGGTCACCGCCCAGCTCGGCTGGACCCCCGACGAAGTGGTGGCCATGGCGCCGTTCGCGCTCGTGCACCCCGACGACACGGCGCTGCGGGCGGCGTTCGTGGGAGCGGTCGGCGGTGGGGCGCCCGGCCGGGTCGACACCGTCCAGTACCGGATGCGCCACCGCGACGGCACCTGGCGGTGGGTGGAGTCGACGGTCGGCGACCGGCTGGCCGACCCGGCGGTGCGCGGGGTGGTCGTGGTCACCCGCGACATCGGCTCCCGGCGCCGGCGCGCCGCCCAGCAGGAGGCCGTCGCCGCCCTGTCGGGCCTGGCCGTGCGCGGCGAGGCCCTCGACGCGCTCTACCAGCAGGCGGTCGACGTGGTCGCCGCCGTGCTGGAGGTCGACGACGTCAGCGTGCTCGCCGTGTCCGACGGCGGCCGGTTCGAGTTGCTGTGCGCCCACGGTGCGCCCGGCGACGAGGCCGGCGCCGCCCCCCGGTGCGCCGTGGCCACCCGCGCCCTGGCCGCCGGTGGTCCGGTGGTGTGGAGCGCCGACGAGGCGCTGGCACCGTGTGACGGACGGCTCGACCTGCGCAGCGGCGCAGCTGCGCCGATCGGCGGTGACAGCGGCCCGGTGGCCGTGCTCAGCTGCCACGGCACCGCCGAGGGCGCCTTCGGCACCGACGACCTCGCCTTCATCGAGGCCACGGCCAACGTGCTGGCCGCCGCGACCCGCCGGAAGCACATGGACGAGGAGCTGCGCCGCCAGGCGTGCAGCGACGACCTGACCGGCCTCCCGAACCGCACCGCCCTGCGCGATCGGCTGGTGGCCGCCCTCGAGCACGGCAGCGCCGCCGTGCTGCTCATCGATGCCGACGACTTCAAGCTCATCAACGACAGCCTGGGGCACGCCGCAGGCGACCGCATCGTCGTCGCCGTGGCCGAACGGCTCTCCCGCAACCTGCGGAAGGTCGACACGGTGGGCCGTTTCGGCGGGGACGAGTTCGTCGTGCTCTGCGAGGGCGTGACGGCGTCCGATGCCGGGCGGGTGGCCGAGCGACTCCGCCAGGTGCTCACCGCTCCCCTCGAGCTCGACGGGCGCCAGATCTCGATGACGGTCAGCATCGGCTACGTGGTCGCCCGCCAGGGTGCGGACCCCGACGACGTCATCGCCCGGGCCGACACGGCGATGTACGCGGCCAAGCAGGCCGGCAAGGATCGCGTCGCCCAGTTCGACGACGCCATGCGCCGCAAGGTGACCGATCGGCTCGCGGTGGCGTCGGGGTTGCGCCGGGCGGTGCAGCGCGACGAGCTGCGCCTGCACTACCAGCCGGTGTTCGACGTGCGCACCCAGCGCCTGGTGGGCGCCGAGGCGTTGCTGCGCTGGCAGCACCCCAATGACGGCCTGCTCGGCCCCGACCGCTTCATCGCGTACGCGGAGGAGTCGGGCCTGATCCTGCCGGTGGGGCGCTGGGTGCTCGAACAGGCCATGCGCCAGGCGGCGGCGTGGGCCGACCTCGGGTTCACCGGGCGGGTGGCGATCAACGTGTCGGCCCACCAGCTGGCCGACGTCGACTTCCTCGGCACCGTGTGCGGCGCCTTGGAGGGCAGCGGCGCCGACACCGCCAACGTCGCCATCGAGGTCACCGAGTCGGGGGTGATGGCCGACCTGGGGCGCGCCGCCGACGTGCTCGGCCAGCTGCGCGCCCTTGGCCTGCACGTGGGCATGGATGACTTCGGCACCGGTCACTCCTCGCTGTCGTACCTGGCCACCCTGCCGTTCGACTTCGTCAAGATCGACCGGTCGTTCGTCGCCCGATCCACCATGGAGCGGCGCGCCGCCGCCCTGCTCGAGACCATCGCCACGCTGTGCCGCAGCCTCGAGCTGGCGTCGGTCGCCGAGGGCGTCGAGACCCCCGAGCAGCTCGCCGCCGTCGAGCGCCTGGGCATCGGCCAGGTGCAGGGCTACCTGCTCGGCCGCCCGCTGCCGGCGGAGCAGTTCCCGCTGGAGCTGATGTAGCGCCCCTACCGACGGGGTCAGGGCTAGCGTCGGGCGTCGTGCCCGCCGCCGCCGCATCCGACGCCCGGCCGACCCCCGACCGACCGTCGACGAACCGCTGGGTGCTCGGGGCCCGCCCCCGCACGCTGCCCGCGTCCGCGGTGCCGGTGCTGGTCGGCACGGCGGCGGCGCTGGCCGGCGGACGAGTGGTGTGGTGGCGGGCGGTGCTGGCGCTGGTGGTGGCCCTCGCCCTCCAGGTGGGCACGAACTACGCCAACGACTACGCGGACGGTGTCCGGGGCACCGACGCCGTCCGGGTCGGCCCGCTGCGCCTGGTGGCTTCGGGACTGGCCTCGCCGGCGGCTGTGCGCGCCGCCGCGCTGGCCGCCTTCGGCGTGGCCGGCGTGGCCGGTCTCGTGCTGGCCGCGGTCGCCGGGTGGTGGCTGCTGGCCGTCGGCGCCGCCTGCATCGCCGCCGGGTGGCTCTACACCGGCGGTCCCCGGCCCTACGGCTACGCCGGCCTCGGGGAGGTCTTCGTCTTCACCTTCTTCGGGCTGGTCGCCACCGTGGGCACGGCCTACGTGTCGCTCGGCGCGGTGACCGCGTTGGCCGTGCTGGTCGCCGTGCCGGTGGGGCTGCTCAGCGTGGCCCTGCTCGTGGTGAACAACCTGCGCGACATCCCCGGTGACACGGCCGCAGGGAAGCGCACGCTGGCGGTGCGGGTCGGCGACGGCGGCACCCGCCGGCTCTACGTCGCCACCCTGGTGGTGCCCTACGCGTTCGTCGTGGCCGCTGCGGGCGTGGGGGGCCGGCCCTTCGCCCTCCTGGCGCTGTTGAGCGCCCCGTTGGCCGCCCGCGCTGGTCGGACCGTGCTCGGCGGCGCCGCCGGCCGTGCCCTGATCGCCGTGCTCGGCACCACCGGTCAGCTGGTGCTGGCGTTCGGGGTGCTCCTGGCGGTCGGGGTGGCGGTGTGATCTGCCGCCAGCCAGCCCCGCAGGGCGGCGACGAAGGCGTCGGGTCGCTCGAGGTGGCAGGCGTGGCCGCACCCGTCGAGCACGACGAGCTGGGCGGCCCCGCCGAGCGAGGCCACCAGCCGGGCGGCCCGCCCCGCGTAGACGGCGTCGAGGGCGCCGGCCACCACCAGGGCGGGGGCCCGCACCTCGGCGAGCCGGTGCCAGAGCGGCTCCTGGGTGCCGGCGCCGGCGAGCCGCAGGCTCGACGCCAGCCCGGCGGCGCTGCCGCCGAGGCGGGCGTCGACGGCGGCGGCGTCGGCGTGGAGGGTGGCGAAGAGGGGCAGCGTCAACCACCACCGCACGAACGCTTCGACCCCCTCGCGCTCGACGCGGCCGGCGAGGGCGTCGTCGGCGGTGCGGCGGGCCGCCCGCTCGGCGTGGTCGTCGATGCCGGCCGACGTCGACACCAGGACCAGCCCCTGGACGACCTCCGGCCGGGCCACGGCCAGGTGCAGCAGCACCCGACCGCCCATCGAGTAGCCGACGTAGGTGGCCGGCCCGACGGCGTCGGCGACCGCGTCGGCCGCGCCCCAGAGATCGGTCTCCACCAGCGCCGACCGGCCGTGGCCGGGCAGGTCGGGGGCTACCACCTCACGCCCGTCTGCGGCCAGCCGGGCGGCCACCGGAGCCCACGCCGCCGCGGACTGGGTGAACCCGTGCAGCAGGGCCAGACGGCCGGGGCGGCCGGGAGGTCCCGCGAGTCGCTCCACGTGCAGCACGGGCCGATGCTCCCATGAGACGATCGCCTTCGGCCAGCGACGTGCAGGCCACCTTCGCCGCCACCCTGGTCGACGAGTGGGTGCGCTCCGGTGTGACCGACGCGGTGGTCGCGCCCGGCTCGCGCTCGACCCCGCTGCTGGTGGCCCTGGGCGACGACCGCCGCATCGCCACCCACGTGGCCCTCGACGAGCGGGCCGCCGGCTTCATGGCCCTCGGATACGGCATGGCGACCGGCCGGCCGGCGCCGGTGGTCACGACCAGCGGCACCGCCGCGGTCGAGTTGCACCCGGCGGTGGTCGAGGCCGACCTCGCGGGCGTGGCCATGGTCGCCGTCACCGCCGACCGGCCGCCCGAGCTGCACCACGTGGGCGCCCCCCAGACCGTCGAGCAGGTCGGCCTCTACGGGGGCGCCACCCGCCTGGTGCTCGACCCGGGGGCGCCGACGGCCGACGGTGCCGGCGGGTGGCGTGCGCTGGCCGCCCGGGCGGTGGCCGCGGCGCGTGGCGGCCCGCTCGGCCCCGGCCCCGTGCAGCTGAACCTCGCCTTCCGTGAGCCGCTGCTCGGGCAGCCGGGCGCGCTCCCCGAGGGGCGGCCCGACGGCGCCCCGTGGACCCTGCCGAGCACGCCCGTGCCCGGCCCGGTCGACGACGCCGTGCTCGGCCGGCTCGTCGAGCGGCGGGCGGAGGCGGGCGTGATCGTGGCCGGCGCCGGGGCCGGCGACCCCGCCGT
Organism: Acidimicrobiales bacterium; assembly: GCA_035718085.1. Taxonomy (GTDB): domain Bacteria; phylum Actinomycetota; class Acidimicrobiia; order Acidimicrobiales; family Palsa-688; genus DASTHS01. The sequence goes on from DASTHS010000199.1 coordinate 42,547, forward strand.
GGTGCTCGATGTCGCCTCTGCCCTCGGGTGGCCGGTGTTCGCCGACCCGAGGTCGGGGGTGCGCCTGCCCCACCACCTCGTCGTCGCCGCCGCGGACGCCCTGTTGCGCACCGACGTCGCCGGCTGGGAACCCCAGGCGGTGCTGCGGCTGGGCCGCCCCTGGGCGTCGAAGGTGCTCGGCTCGTGGCTCGCGCAGCGGGGGCCCGGAGCGGTCGACGTGCTGGTCGACCCGCACGGCCGGTGGGCCGACCCCGACCGACGGGTCACCCACGTCATCGCCGCCGACCCGACCGGTGTCGGCCTCGCGCTGCAGGCCCGCGCCGGGGCGGGCGGCCACGTCGCCAGCCGCTGGGCCGCCCGCTGGCATCGCGCCGAGGCGGCGGCCCAGGTGGCCATCGGCGGTGTCTTGACCCCCGAGGCCGAGGGCCGGGCGCCACTGAGCGAGCCGGGGGTCGCCCGGGCGGTGACGGCGGCGGTTCCCGACGGCGGGGTGCTCGTGGTGTCGTCGTCGATGCCGGTGCGCGACGTCGAGTGGTTCTCGGCGCCCCGGCGGGGGATCCGGGTGCTGGCCAACCGCGGCGCCAACGGCATCGACGGGGTGGTGGCGACCTGCGTCGGTGCCGCCCTCTCGGGTACCCCCACCGTCGGGCTGCTCGGCGACCTGGCCTTCGTCTACGACGCCAGCGCCCTGCTGTGGGCGGCCCGGCGACCGGTGCGCTGCACCCTGGTGGTGGTCGACAACGACGGGGGCGGCATCTTCTCGTTCCTCCCGCAGGCCGGCATGGCGCCCGGGCGCTTCGAGGAGATGTGGGGCACCCCGCACGGCCTCGACGTGGTCGCCGTGTGCCGGGCCTACGGCGTGGCCGTCGCCGAGGTGGCGTCGGGCCCCGACCTGCTCGCCGCCGTCGGCGACCCCGGGCCGGGGGTGCGGGTGGTGGTGGTCCGCACCGACCGGCACGCCAACGTCGCCGCCCACGAGCGGGTCAACGCGGCGGTGGCGGCGGCGGTCGCGGGGCTGTGAACCCGCCCGGCGGGCCGTTCAGGGTCGCACGAGGGCGGCGAGGAGCGCCTGCAGCTTGAGCTGCGTCTCGGCCAGCTCGGCCACCGGGTCGGAGTCGGTGACCACGCCGACGCCGGCGAAGAGCGAGGCGCGGGCGCCGTCGACCACCGCCGACCGGATGCCGAGCGCCAGGTCGCCGTCCCCCGAGGCGCCCAGCCAGCCGACCGGGCCGGCGTAGCGGCCGCGCTCGAAGCCCTCGACGGCCTGCAGGTGGGCGACGGCCTCCTTGGTCGGGGTCCCCCCGACCGCCGGGGTGGGGTGCAGGGCCGCCACCAGCTCGAGGGCACCCGGCAGGCTGCCGTCCGCACGGGAGGCCAGCCGACCGCGCACGTGGGTGGCGAGGTGCGACACGTTGCGCAGCGCCACGATCGCCGGGGTGTCGGGCACCTCGAGCTCGCTGCACAGCGGGCGGAGGGCGGCGTCGAGCAGGTCGATGACCAGCTGGTGCTCGGCGCGGTCTTTCGTCGACGCCTGCAGCCCGCGGATCAGCGCGTCGTCGGCGTCGGTGTCGCCGCTGCGGGCGACGGTCCCGGCGAGTGGGTGGCTCTCGACCCGGTCGCCGCGTCGGGCCACCAGCAGCTCGGGGCTGGCGCCGATGAACCCGTCGACCGCCCACAGCATGCAGGTCGGGTAGAGGGCGGCCAGCCGGCCGAGCACCTCGGCAAGGGGGAACGGGCGGTTGGCCTCCACGTCGACCCGTCGGGCCAGCACCACCTTGTCGAGCGCCCCGGTGCGGATCCGGGCGACGGCGTCGGCGACAAGCGCCCGCCACTGGTCGTGGGGCAGCGGGCTGCTCAGGGCGAAACCGTCGGGGGCGGCGGTGGCCACGGGCTCCGGCCAGGGGTCAGGGTGATCGCCGGGGGCACCGACCACGGTCACCCACGCGCCCTCGGCATCGGCGCCCCAGAGGGTGCGGGGGATCACCAGGCTGCCCGGCGCCGCCGGGTCGAACGGGAGGGCGGCGAGGGCCACGGGGCCGGTGCCCGGCCGGCCGACGGGGTCGTCGGCCCTGATGCCGGCGAGGACGGCCTGGGCCCGGGCCACGTCGCCGTCGTCGGCGAGGCCACCCGGGAGGTCGACGCGCACCGCGGCCCCCACGCCGCCGAGGCGCAGGCCTGCGCCTTGCCACACGACGGCGCCGGGGACGTCGGCGAGGGCCAGCACGTCGGGCACGGCGTCGACGCGGGTGGTGGTGGCGACCAGTCCGCCGACGGTGGCGGTCACCGGCGCCTCGTGGCGGTGACCAGCTGGGTCACGCCGAGGGTCAGCAACGAGCGGGTCACCGTGGCGAACCCGGCGTCGCGCAGTTGGTCGAGCATCACCGGCGGCGACGGCAGGTAGGCCACCGACCGGGGGAGGTAGGCGTAGGCGTCGGCGTCCGAGAGCAGCCCTCCCAAGCGCGGCACCACCGACCCGAAGTACACCCGGTGGCCGGCGCGCAGCACCGCGGATCGGGGCTCGGCCACCTCGAGGAGCGCGATGCGCCCGCCCGGGCGCACGACCCGGGCCAGCTCTGCCCACAGCGACGGCAGGTCGGCCACGTTGCGCAGCGCCCAGCCGCTGACGACCCCGTCGACCGATCCGTCGGCGAACGGCAGGGCGAGCGCGTCGCCGTGCACGAGCGGCGCAGCGGTGACCGCCTTGTCGAGCATGCCGCGCGACAGGTCGATGCCGATCGGCCGCTGCCCGGCCCGGGCCAGTGCCACGCACAGCTCGCCGGGCCCGCAGGCCACGTCGAGCACCCGGGCCGCCGCCGGGAGGTCGAGGGCACGCACCGCCCGGCGCCGCCACCCCCGGTCGAGCCCGAAGGTCATCAGCGTGTTCATGAGGTCGTAGCGCGGGGCGATGGCGTCGAACATCGACCGCACCGCTGCGACCTTGGCGGCACCCTCGGGCAGGGCGGGGGCAGCGGTCACCGGCGGCTCACTGGTAGTAGCGGAACAGTGCCTCGGCCACGCACACCGGCTTGGTGCCACCCTCGATCTCGAAGGTGAGGCGCACCTTGACCTGCACGCCGCCGGCGACGTCGTCGACGGCCAGCAGCTCGCCGCCGGCGCGCAGCTTGGAGCCGACGGGCACGGGCGACGGGAAGCGCACCTTGTCGAGGCCGTAGTTGACCCCCATGCTGATGCCCTTCACCGCCATGATCTCGCCGGAGAGCGCGGCTGCGAGCGACAACGTGAGGTACCCGTGGGCGATGGGCCCGCCGAAGGGGCCGCCCTTGGCCCGCTCGGGGTCGACGTGGATCCACTGGTGGTCGCCGGTGGCGTCGGCGAAGAGGTTGACCTGCTCCTGGGTGATCTCGTGCCACTCGCTGTGGCCGAGGTGGTCGCCGACCTTGGCCTTGAGCTGGTCGATGCCGTCGATGATCGTGGTCATGGGCGCGGAGGCTAGGGCCGGGCCGCTCAGTGGAACCAGGTGCGGTAGTAGCTGCGGCTCAACGGGTGCAGCAGCAACGCCAGCAAGGCGATGGCGAAGAGCAGGTTGATCGCCACGTTGAACGAGTGCACGGCGACGAGCAGGGCCACGTTGAGCACGGCGACGGCGACGCCGACCCAGTAGAGCACCTTGCGCTCGTTGGCCACCCCCCACCCGGCGGCCGCCGAGCCGGCCATGAGCACGAAGCCGAGGGGGTTGAGGAAGGCGCCCCCGATCAGCGCGAACACCGCGTTGATGTACATCACGATGGTCGCGATGTAGAGGGTCTGCGGCTGCGAGCGGTCGAGCCACTTCTGCGAGGCCATGGCGAACAGCATGGCCGACCGGGTGGGCTAGGCGCGTCGGCGGCCGGGTGCCGCCACGGCGACCGCGCCCGGGATGCCCCCGTGCCGGGCGGCGAGCTGGCCGCAGGCGGCGTCGATGTCGGTGCCTCGGTTGCGCCGGACGGTGGCGTTGACGCCGAGCTCGCCCAGCAGCGCCCGGAACTGCGCCACCCGGCGGGCCGGCGACCCGATCGCCGGGTACCCGGGCGTCGGGTTGAGGGGGATCAGGTTGACGTGGGCGCCGAGGGGGCGGGCCAGGTCGGCGAGCTGCTCGGCGTCGCCGTCGCCGTCGTTGACGGCGTCGATCAGCGCCCACTCGAAGCTCAGCCGCCGGTTCTTCACCGTGGCGTAGTCGTGGCAGGCGGCCACCAGCACCGACAGCGGGTAGCGGCGGTTCAGCGGCACCAGCCGGTTGCGCAGCGCGTCGTTGGCGGCGTGCAGCGACACGGCGAGGTTCACCGGCAGGTCTTCGGCGGCCAGCCGGCGGATGCCGGGCACCACACCGACCGTCGAGACGGTGAGGTGCCGGGCGGAGATGCCGATGTCGTCGTGGAGGCGGCGGATCGCCGCCCACAGCCGGTCGTAGTTGGCCAGCGGCTCGCCCATCCCCATGAACACCACGTTGGAGACCCGGGCCGGCCCCTCGGGCCGGTCGCGCGCCTCGCGGATGGCCGCGACCACCTGCTCCACGATCTCGCCGGAGGTGAGGTGCCGGGTGAAGCCGGCCTGCCCGGTGGCGCAGAAGCTGCACCCCATGGCGCAGCCGGCCTGGCTCGACACGCACACGGTCGTGCGGTCGCGGTAGTGCATCAGCACCGTCTCGACCTGGGCGCCGTCGTGCAGCCGCCACAGCCACTTGACGGTGGCTCCCTGGTCGGCGACCGAGCGCTGCACCGGCACCAGCGCCGGCGGCAGCGCCTGCTCGAGGCGGGCCCGCAGGTCGGGGGGCAGGTCGGTCATCTCCGCCGGGCGGCGGGCGGCGACGTGCAGGGCCCGCCACACCTGCGCCACCCGGTAGGGGGGCTGGTCGGCGAGCAGGTGGGCCAGGTCGTCCCTGGACTTGTCGTACGGCCCGGGCACCACCCCAGGCTACGGGGGCTCAGCCGACGGCCGGCACGTCGCCGATGTAGGCCCGGTCGACGTGGTGCACAACGAAGCCGAGGTCGACGTAGAGCTTCACGGCCCGGGTGTTGCCGGCGTCGACGTAGAGCATGCCGGTGCGGATGCCCCGACCCGCGAGCGAGGCCAGGCCGGCGAGGGTCATGCGCCGCCCCAGGCCCCGGCCCCGGTCGGGGTCGACGGCGATCACGTAGATCTCACCGACGGGCGGGTCGTGGTCGGCGTGCACCTTGGTCCAGCAGAACCCGGCCAGGGCGCCGTCGCGCTCGTGGAGCAGGAAGCCGTCGGGGTCGAACCACGGCTCGGCCTCACGCTCGCGCAGGGTGTCGAGATCCCAACCTCCCTGCTCGGGATGCCAGGAGAACGCCCGGTTGTTGACATCGAGCCAGCGCTCCTCGTCCCGGCCGGGCACGAAGGTGCGGGTCGCCAGGGTGGCCGCCTCCGCGCCGAGGTCGTCGTCGAGGGGCAGCGGGCGGCGCATCTGGTAGAGGGTCCGCCCCGCCGCCAGCCCGGCGGCGGCGGCCACCCGGTCGTGCTCGGGCCGCGGCTGGTTCACCCACAGGTGCACGTGGCCACCGCCCCCCTCGGCGATGACCCGGGCCGCCCCGGAGACCAGCGCCTCCCCGATGGTGTTGCCCGGCCGGCGGTGGTGGGGGTCGACGACGTACTCGAGGGCCCAGCTGCCGCCCCGCGGCGCCCGGCTGACCTGGGCGTAGCCGACCGGGTGCTCGTGGTCGGCCTCGAAGGCGATCAACCCGGCGAACCCGGTGCGACCGCCCTCGGCGGCGTCCAGCCATGCGTGCTCGTCGAGCGGCGCGTGGTCGTCGGCGAGGCGCGCCTCTTCGACGATGCGCCCCACCGCCGCCATCTCGTCGGGCGACAGGCGCCGGCGCACCTCGATCCGCACCCGCCGCACGGTAGCCGTAGGGTCGCACCCCATGGCCAGGCCCCGCACGCCGGCCGGGCGCGCCAAGGTGGTGGTCGCCCGGCTCGCCGACGAGTACCCGGGCACGGCGCAGGAGCTCTGCGAGCTGGAGTTCGCCGACCCCTGGCAGCTGCTGGTCGCCACCGTGCTGTCGGCGCAGACCACCGACGTGGCGGTCAACGCCGTCACCCCGATGCTCTTCGCCCGCTACCCCGGCCCTGCCGACCTGGCCGCCGCCGACCCTGGCGACGTCGAGCAGATCGTGCGGCGCACCGGGTTCTTCCGGTCGAAGACCAGGTCGGTCATCGGACTGGCCTCGGCGGTGGTCGACCGCTTCGGCGGCCGGGTACCGACCCGCCTCGACGACCTCACCACCCTGCCGGGGGTGGGCCGCAAGACGGCCAACGTCGTGCGCAGCGTGGCGCTCGACCAGCCCGGCCTGCCCGTCGACACCCACGTCACCCGGCTGTCGGCGCTGCTCGGGCTGACCACCGAGACCGACCCGGTGAAGATCGAGGCCGACCTGTGCGCGCTGCTGCCACGGAGCGAGTGGGGCACGGCCAGCCTCCGGTTGATCCTGCATGGCCGACGGGTGTGCGTCGCCCGCCGGCCACGCTGCGGCGACTGCGTGCTCGCCGATGTCTGCCCCTCGGCGCGGCTGCCGATGGCGGTGGCCGCCGGCCGCCGCCGTTAGCCGGCGTCGCCGACGGCTCGGGCCAGGCGCCGGCTGGCCGCCTGCAGGGTGCGCTCCACCTCGAAGAGGGTGGAGCCGACCGCCTCCGCCTGGGCGCCGGTCAGCCCCTCGGCCAACCGGGTGAGGCGCCCGGCCAGCTCGTCGAGGCTCGTCGAGAGCGAGCCGAGCTCGGCGGCCAGGCTCACCGGTGGGCCCTCCGGGGGTCCGCAAGTACGATCGGCGTCCGCATGCCCCCCATCCTGACCCGCATCGACCTGCGTGGCGTCACCGGCGACCTGCGCACCCTGCTGCCCGCCCCGTCGGCGGGCCAGGAGGGCCCGGTCGACGCCGTCGCCGCCATCCTCGCCGAGGTGCGCGCCGGCGGCGACGGCGCCGTGCGTGCGCTGACCGAGCGCTTCGACCACGTCGCCGTCGACGACCTCGCCGTCGGCGCCGACGAACGCACGGCCGCCCTCGGCCGGGTGCCGGCGGCGCTGCGCGCCGCACTGGAGGCGGCGGCCGACAACATCGACGCCTACCACCGCTCGACGCTGCACCCCGACGGCAGCTTCGAGCGCGACGGCCTGACCGTGCGCGAGGTGCGCCAGGCGGTCGAGCGGGCCGGCTGCTACGTGCCGGGGGGCCGAGCCGCCCTGGCGTCGAGCGTGCTGATGACCGCCATCCCCGCCCGGGTCGCCGGCGTTGGCTCGGTGGTCGTCTGCTCCCCGCCGGGTCCCGACGGCCGGGTCGCCGACTCGGTGCTCGCCGCTTGTGCGGTCGCCGGCGTCGACGAGGTCTACCGGGTCGGGGGCGCCCAGGCGATCGCCGCCATGGCCTACGGCACCGAGACGGTGCGGCCCGTCGACGTGATCGTCGGGCCCGGCAACGTCTACGTCGCAGTGGCCCAGCGCCTGGTCGCCCAGCAAGGGCTGGTCGGCGTGCCCAGCGCGTTCGCCGGACCTAGCGAGGTGGCGGTGATCGCCGACGAGTCGACCCCGGTCGACCTGGCCGCCATCGACCTGGTGGTTCAGGCCGAGCACGGGCCCGACGGCCTGGCCTGGCTGGTGACCTGGTCGGAGCAGGTCGCCGACGCGGTGACCGAGGCGGTGGCCCGGCTGACGGCGGTCTCCCCCCGGCGCGCCGAGATCGAGTCGACCCTCGGGCGGGGCGGCTACGCCGTGGTCGTCGACGGGCCCGACCAGGCCGTCGACGTGGCGAACGTGATCGCCGCCGAACACCTGGAGGTGATGACCGCCGACCCCGACGCGCTCGTCCGGGGCATCCGGGCCGCCGGTGCCGTCTTCACCGGCCGCTTCGCCCCGGCCAGCGTCGGCGACTACGCCGCCGGGCCCAGCCACGTGCTGCCCACCGCCCGCTCGGCCCGCTTCGGCAGTGCCCTGCGCTGCGACGACTTCTGCCGGCACATCCACGTCGTCGACCTCGACCAGGCCGCCCTCGACCGCCTGGCGCCGCACGTGGCCGCCATCGCCGAGGCCGAGGGGCTCGCCGCCCACGCCGAGTCGGTGTGGCTGCGCGCCAGCAGCCGGCCGTGACCGTGACCTCCGGCCGGCTGCCCGATCCCCGCCCCGACCTGGCGCTGCGCGAGGGCTACCACTCGCCACAGGTCGACGTCGAGGTGCGCCTCAACACCAACGAGTCGCCCCTGGCGCCCCCCGAGGGGTGGGTGGCCGAGCTGCAGGCCGCGATCGGCGCCACCGACTTCCACCGCTACCCCGACCGCCGGGCCACCGCCCTGCGCGGCGCCCTCGCCGACCTGCACGGCGTGGACGTCGCCCAGGTGTTCGTGGCCAACGGCTCCAACGAGGTGCTGCAGTCGGTGCTGCTCGGCTACGGCGGCCCCGGCCGCCGGGCGCTCACCTTCGAGCCGACCTACGCCCTGCACGCGCACATCGCCCACCTGACGGGCACCGAGGTGGTCACCGCCCCCCGCCGGGACGACTTCTCGGTCGATCCCGACGCCGCCGCCGACGCCGCCGCCTCCCTCGACGCGGCCGTCACCTTCCTCTGCAGCCCCAACAACCCGACCGGCAACGGCGAGGACCGCGCCACGGTGGCTGCCGTGCTCGCCGCCGCACCGGGGCTGGTCGTCGTCGACGAGGCCTACGGCCAGTTCGCCGACTGGAGCGCCCTCGAGCTCGTCGACGACGCCACCCCGCTGGTCGTGACCCGCACCTTCTCCAAGACGTGGTCGATGGCGGCGATGCGCCTCGGCTACGCCGTCGCTGCGGCCCCGGTCGTCGAGGTGCTCGAGCGGGTGGCGTTGCCCTACCACCTCGACGCCGTCAAGCAGCAGGCCGGCCTGCTGGCCGTGGCGCACGTGGCCGAGATGGAGGCTCGCGTCGGTCTGATCGTCCGCGAGCGCGAGCGGCTCGTCGCCGCGCTGGGCCGCCTGCCGGTCACGGTGTGGCCGTCGCAGGCCAACTTCGTGCTGTTCCGGCCCGAGCGGCGCAACGGGCGCGACGTCTGGCAGGGCCTGGTCGACCGGTCGGTGCTCGTGCGCGACACGTCGTCGTGGCCCGGCCTCGGCGGCTGCCTGCGGGTCACCGTCGGCACCCCCGACGAGAACGGCCGGTTCCTCGCTGCCCTCGGGGAGGTGCTGGCATGACCAGGGCTGCGACCCGCCGACGGGTGACCAAGGAGACCACCATCACGGTGGCCGTCGACCTCGACGGCACCGGCAGCGCCGACGTCGCCACCGGCATCCCCTTCTTCGACCACATGGTCGCCCAGCTGGCCAAGCACGGCAGCCTCGACCTCACCCTGCACGCCGAGGGCGACGTGGCCGTCGACACCCACCACACGGTCGAAGACGTCGGCATCCTGCTCGGCGAGGCCCTGCGCGAGGCCCTCGGCGACAAGGCCGGGATCCGCCGCTTCGGGTCGGTCGCCCTCCCGCTCGACGAGGCCCTGGTGGAGGTGGCGCTCGACCTGTCGGGCCGGCCGTTCCTCGTCTACGAGGTCGACCCGACCGGAGGGCGCGGCGACGCGTTCCTGCTCGGGTCGCCCGGCTTCGACCCGCAGCTGGCCGAGGAGTTCTGGCGAGCGTTCGCGACCTCGGCCGCCATCACCCTGCACCTGCGGATGCGCTCGGGGGTCAACACCCACCACATCCTCGAGGCCAGCTTCAAGGGCGTCGCCCGGGCCCTGCGCGACGCCGTGCGCATCGAGGGCGGGGGCGTGCCGTCGACCAAGGGGACGCTGTGAGCCCCCGCATCGCCGTGCTCGACTACGGCATCGGCAACCTCCGGTCGGCCGAGAAGGCCCTCCAGCACGTCGGCGCGGACGCCGCCCTCACCACCGACCCCGACGAGGCCGCCGACGCCGACGGCGTGGTGCTCCCCGGCGTCGGGGCCTTCGGGCGGTGCATGGAGGCGCTCCGGGCCAGCGGCCACGACAGCGTGGCCACCGCCGCGGTCGAGCGGGGCGTGCCGCTGCTGGCGGTCTGCGTCGGCCTCCAGCTGCTCTACGACGGCTCCGACGAGTCGCCCGGCGTGGCCGGCCTCGGCGTGTTCCCCGGCACCGTCGCCCGCCTGCCCGAGGGCGTGCGCCGCCCGCAGATGCAGTGGAACCAGCTGGTGGTGCGCCCCGGCGCAGGCCGGTGGCTCGGTGGGCCCGACGCCGGCGGCCCCGGACCGTGGGTGTACTTCGTGCACGGCTACGCCGCCCCCGACGGGCCCGACGTGGCCGCCACCTGCGACCACGGTGGCCCGGTCGTCGCCGCGCTCGAGCGGGGCCGGGTGTGGGCCACGCAGTTCCACCCGGAGAAGTCGGGGCCTGCCGGTCTGGCCATCCTCTCCGCGTTCGCTGCCGAGGTGGCGACGGGGGCGGCCGTCGCGTGACGGTGACACCACCCGAGCTGTTCCCGGCGATCGACCTGCGCGGCGGTCGCCTCGTCCGCCTCGTCGAGGGCGACTTCGCCCGGGAGAAGGTCTACGGCGACGACCCCGTGTCGGTCGCCCGCGCCTTCGCCGCCCAGGGCGCACCGTGGGTCCACGTCGTCGACCTCGACGCCGCCCGCACCGGCGATCCGGTCAACCGCGCCGTGGTCGAGGCGATCGTCGCCGCGGTGACCGTGCCGGTGCAGGTGGGCGGCGGGGTCCGCAGCCTCGCCGACGCCGCCGCGCTGCTCGGTGCCGGTGTCACCCGGGTGGTCATCGGCACCGCCGCGCTGGAGCAGCCAGCCCTCGTCGCCGAGGTGGCCGAGCGCTGGCCCGGCCGGGTCGCCGTCGGCCTCGACCACCGTGACGGCGTGGTGCAGCTGCGGGGGTGGCTGGCCGACGGCGGCCGGCGGGTCGCCGAGGTGCTGCCGGAGGTGGTGGCCGCCGGCGCCGCCGCCGTGATCGTGACCGACATCCGCCGCGACGGCCGCCTGGCCGGCCCGGACGTGGTCGGTCTCGCCGGCCTGTTGGAGGGCAGCGGCGCCCCCTTGGTCGCCTCGGGCGGGGTCGCGTCCCTCGACGACCTCCGCCTCCTCGGCTCGGTGCACGCCGGCGGCCGCGGCCTGGCCGGGGTGATCGTCGGCAAGGCCCTCTACGAGGCCCGCTTCACCGTGGCCGAGGCCGTCGCCGCCCTCGGCGCTCTCGGGGGCAGCCGGTGAGCGCAGGGGCCGGCGCCGGCAGCGTGGTGCGG
>DASTHS010000200.1:0-5923 GCA_035718085.1 Acidimicrobiales bacterium
TGGCCACCGCCTCCTCGTCCACGTCGACGGCCACCACCGACGACGCGCCGAGGCGGGCGGCGGCCACCGACAGGATCCCGCTGCCGCAGCCCACGTCGAGCACGTCGAGGCCAAGGGGCGGGGTGGCGTCGAGGGCGGCGAGCAGCAGCCGGGTGCTCGGGTGGGTGCCGCTGCCGAACACCCCGCCGCTGTCGATGCGCAGCACCAGCCGGCCGTCGCCGACCGCCACGTCGCGCCACGCAGGGGCCACGACCAGGCCTCCCACCTCGACCGGCTCCGCCGTCACCTTCCAGGCGTGGCGCCACGACGGGTCGACCTCCACCACCCGGCCGCCGACCTCCGACGCCACCAGGGCGGCCGCCGCCGGGGTGGGGAAGCTGGCGGTGAGGGTCACCGCGCCGGCGACTTCCTCCTCACCCACGGCGGTGGCGCCTGCTACCCACAGCCGGTCGGCCGCCAGGTCGGCGTCGGCGGTGTCGACGGTGAGCGAAACGACGAGGTCGGGTGCGTCCTCCACAATGGTCACATGCTGCAGGCCCGGAACCTTTCCGTCGAGGTGGGCGGTCGACTGACCCTCGAGGGGGCCAGCTTCACCGTCCGCGCCGGCGACAAGGTCGGCCTCGTCGGCCGCAACGGCGCCGGCAAGACCTCGCTGTTCAAGGTGCTCGGCGGCGAGGCCCCCGCCCACGGGGGTGCCGTGTCGGTGCAGGGCCGCCTCGGGTTCCTGTCCCAAGACCCCCGCCGGTTGCGCGACGCCACCGACTCCACCGGCCTGGCCTGGGTGCTGTCGGGCCGCGGACTCGACGAGGCCGCCGTGCGCCTCGAGAAGCTGCGCCTGGCCATGGAGGAAGACCCCTCGACCCGGGCCATCACCCGCTACACCCGGGCCCAGGAGGCCTTCGAGGCGGCCGGTGGTTACGCAGCCGAGTCGGAGGTGCGGTCCCTCGTCGCCGGCCTCGGCCTGACCGACGGGCGCATCGACCTGCCCCTCGAGGTGCTCTCGGGCGGCGAGCGCCGACGGGTGGAGCTGGCCCGCATCCTCTTCGGCGGCTCCGACGTGCTGCTGCTCGACGAGCCCACCAACCACCTCGACAGCGACGCCAAGGGCTGGCTGATGGGGTTCCTTCGCACCTACCGGGGCGCGCTCCTCGTCATCAGCCACGACCTCGACCTGCTCGACGAGGCCATCACCCGGGTGCTGCACCTCGACGAGGGCACCCTGCACGAGTACCGCGGCACCTACTCGCAGTACCGGGTGGCCCGCGCCAAGGACGAAGAGCGACTGGGCCGTCTCGCGGACCGCCAGCAGGCCGAGATCAAGCGGCTGTCGAGCCTGGCCGAGTCGATGCGCCACCAGACCGCCAAGCGGGCCCGGGTGGCCAAGAGCCTCGACAAGCGGGTCGACCGCCTGGCGGCCAGCGCCGTGGCCGCCCCGGTCGGCCACGAGCGCCGCTACCGGGTGCGCTTCCCCGAGCCGCCGCCCACCGGCCGGGTGGTGCTCTCCGCCACCGAGCTGGCCAAGGCGTACGGCGGACCGCCCGTCTTCGACCAGGTCACCTTCGCCGTCGAGCGGGGCCAGCGCCTGCTCATCATGGGCTTGAACGGGGCGGGCAAGACCTCGCTGCTGCGCATCCTGGCCGGCGAGTCGGCGAGCAGCGCCGGCGGGTTCGAGCTGGGGTTGCACGTGTCGGCCGGGTACTACGCCCAGGAGCACGAGGGCATCCGCTCCGGGGTCGACGTGCTCACCCACATGCGGGAGGCGTCGCCGGCGGTGCCCGAGCGCGACCTGCGGGGGCTGCTCGGCATGTTCGGGTTGCTCGGGGACGTCGCCTTCCAAGACGCGTCGACCTTGTCGGGCGGCGAGAAGACCAAGCTGGCCCTCGCCCAGCTCGTCGCTGGCAACCACAACCTCCTGTTGCTCGACGAGCCCACCAACAACCTCGACCCGCCGTCGCGCACCGCCATCGGGGCGGCCCTGGCGTCGTGGCCGGGCACCATGGTCGTGGTCAGCCACGACGCCGAGTTCGTCACCGAGCTGGCCCCCGACCGGGTGCTGCTCATGCCCGACGGCACCGAGGACGCCTGGAGCGACGATCTGCTCGACCTGGTCGCCATGGCCTGACATCCCCGCGACCAGACGCATGGGATGCATCGGCCGTTGGCGAGGGTTGCCTTTCGCTGGCATCCCCCCGTGCCCTATCCTGATCGGACGGCGGCCAGCCACGGCACGCGACGGGAGGTGCCGACAGGGGGAGCACGAGGCAGCGGTGACCACCGGGTGGATGGCCAGGGGATCGGTGCCAGCTGCGGATGTCGGCGGTCAGGACGGGTCCGGCGGCCCCGACGGCGCAGCGTCACGCCCGGCCTCGGACCGCGTGCTCGTCGTCGACGACGCCGCCCCCGACCGCGCCCTGATCACCGCCTTGTTGGCCCGCAGCAGCGATGTCCGGGCCACCGTCTCGGCGTGCGCCAGCCTGGCCGAGGCCCGGGCCATGATCCCAGAGGTGCAGCCCGACTGCGTGCTGCTCGACCTGCACCTGCCCGACGCCGACGGCGCCGAACTGGTGCGCGAGGTGGTGCGCCTGGCGCCGGGTGCGGCGGTGGTCGTGCTGACCGGGTGGCAGGACAGCGACGCGGCCGGCGACGCCCTGGCCGCCGGCGCCCAAGACCACCTGCTCAAGCAGGAGATCACCCCAGAGGTGCTGGGGCGCGCCGTGCGCTACGCCATCGACCGCACCCGCATCCGCCGCGACATCCAGGCCGGGGCCCGCCGCCGCCAGGTGGTGTTCGACTCGGTGCGGGAAGGGCTGGTGCTCTACGACCTCGACGGGCGGGTCGCCGAGGTCAACCGGGCGGCGTGCGAGCTGCTCGAGCGCGACGCCGACGAGCTGCTCGGCGGCCCCTTCGTGACCCAGCTCTACCCGACCTTCGACGCCACGGGCCGTCCGCTCGAGCCACACACCGGCGCCGCGGGCGACACGATGCGCACGGGTCTGCCGGCTCGGGGGCTCATCGGCATGCAGCTGCCGGCGGCCGGGCTGCGGTGGCTCGAGGTGTCGTCGCAGCCGGTCACCATCGACGGGGAGCTCACCGGCGTGGTGAGCACCATCGTCGACGTCACCGACACCCGCTCGGCCCGCCAGGAGCTCGAGCGGGCACGCGACCGTTTCGCCGCGCTCATCCGGTCGAGCGCCGACCCCATGCTCGTCTACGACGCCGAGGGGGTGCTGGCGTTCGCCAGCCCTGCGCTCTCCCGGCTGGTCGAGGTGCCCGACGAGGTCTGGGTCGGGCGCAAGGTCGAAGACCTGCTCCACCCCGCCGACCGCGCGACCTTCCGTAGCCTGCTGGTGTCGCAGGTCGACATCGCCGGCTCGACCACCAAGCTCGAGTGCCGCTTCGCGGTGCGGGGCGGAGGCGGCTACCGCCACGTCGAGCTCACCCAGACCAACCTGCTCGCCGACCCCTCGGTGGCCGGCTTCGTGGGCAACGCCCGGGACGTGACCGAGCGGGTGGTCATCGCCGACCGGTTGGCCCACGAAGCCCTCCACGACGTGCTCACCGGCCTGCCCAACCGGGCGCTGCTGCTCGACCGCCTCGGCCACGCCCTGCGCCGCAGCGAGCGGCGCCGGTCGGTCGCCGCCGTGCTCTACCTCGACCTCGACGGCTTCAAGCACGTCAACGACAGCCTGGGCCATGCCGCCGGCGACGAGCTGCTCGTCGCCGTGGCCCGCCGTCTCGAGGCGCTCGTGCGCCCCTCCGACACCGTTGCCCGCCTCGGCGGCGACGAGTTCGTCATCGTGATGGAGGACGCCGGTGACCTCGCCTCGGTGGCGTCGGTCGCCGAACGGGTCCGCGGCGAGCTGTGCCGCCCGGTGCAGGTGGGCACGCAGTTCGTCGCCGTCGGCGCCAGCATCGGCGTCGCCATCGCCCACGGTCGCGACCCCGACGCGTTGCTCCAGGAGGCCGACACCGCGCTCTACCGGGCCAAGCGCGCCGGGCGCGACCGCTTCGAGGTCTACGACGCGACGATGCAGACGGCGGCACGCGACCGCCTCGAGTCCGAGGCGAGGCTGCGGGCGGCGATCGACCGTGGCCGGGTGCGGGCTGTCTTCCAGCCGCTGGTGCGGGCCACGACCGGCGAGCCCGTCGGCGCCGAGGCGCTCGCCCGCCTCGACGAGGGGAACGGGGTGCTCGTCGAGCCGTCGGCGTTCATCGCCGTCGCCGAGGAGACCGGCCTGGTCATCCCGCTGGGCGCCGCCATGCTCGAGGCCGGTTGCGCCGAGGCCGCCCAGCGGGAAGCCCCGCAGTGGATCAGCGTGAACGTGTCGAGTCGCCAGCTCGTCGGCGACGGGTTCGTCGCCTCCGTCGACGAGGCCCTCCGGCGCCATGGGGTGGCGCCCGAGCGGCTGTGCCTGGAGCTCACCGAGCACACCCTCGTCGCCGTCGACGCCGTCA
Organism: Acidimicrobiales bacterium; assembly: GCA_035718085.1. Lineage (GTDB taxonomy): Bacteria > Actinomycetota > Acidimicrobiia > Acidimicrobiales > Palsa-688 > DASTHS01. The sequence continues at coordinate 4,456 of DASTHS010000200.1, forward strand.
CCCAGCACAGCCTGCAGGGCCTGCGCGAACTGGGGGTGAGGCTGGCCATCGACGACTTCGGCGCCGGCTGGTCGGGCCTGTCGTACCTGCGGCGCTTCCCGGTCGACCTGGTCAAGATCGACCGGGTGTTCATCGCCGGGCTCGGCCGTGAGCGAGAAGACGCCGAGGTGGTGCGTGCCGTGGTCGGCCTCGGTCACGCCCTGTCGCTCGAGGTCGTCGCCGAGGGGATCGAAGAAGAGGCCCAGGCGGTCATGGCCGCCGAGCTGGGGTGCGACTACGCCCAGGGCTACTACTACGGCCGGCCGGCGGCGCGCCCCGTCTGACGTGGGGCCGAGCCGCCGGCTCAGCTGGCCGGCAGCTCGATGGTGACGACCGTGCCCCGGGCGCCGGGCCGGGGGCCGATGTCGATGGCGCCGCCGTGGCGCTCGACGACCCGCTTGCAGATGGCCAGGCCCAGGCCGGTGCCGGGGTAGGCCTCTCGGGCCTGCAGGCGCCCGAAGAGGGCGAAGGCCCGGTCGGTGCGGGCCGGGTCGATGCCGATGCCGTCGTCACTGACGGTGACCCGCCACCGGCCGCCGGCGGCGGGTGCGCCGGTGACGTCGATGCGCGGCGGCGTCGGGGTGAACTTGATGGCGTTGGCCAGCAGGTTCTGCATGACGAGGGTGAGCATCGACCGGTCGCCGCGCACGGTCGGCAGCCCGCTGCTCGTGATCAACGCGCCGCGCTCGGCGATCGCGGCCGCCAGGTTGTCGGTGGCATCCGCCACGGTGTCGGCGAGGGCCACGTCCTCGCTGGCCAGGTCGGCCTGCCCGGCCATGGTGTAGGCCCGCAGGTCGTCGATCATGCGCTGCATGCGCACGGCGGCCTCGTCGATGTTGGTGAGCCACTCGTCGGCCGTCGACCCGGGGGCCGCGCCCACCTCGGTCCGCAGCAGGCGGGCGAAGCCCGACATCGTGCGCAGCGGCTCACCCAGGTCGTGTGACACCACGTAGCCGAACTGGCGCAGGTCGGCGTTGGCCGCCTCGAGGTCGGCGTTGAGCGCGTGCAACTCCTCGACGGTGCCGGCGAGCGACCTGCTCAAGGTGAGCACGGCCGTCGACGAGGCGGCGGCCGCCGCGTCGCGGCGGGCCTCCCGGCGGGTGGCGACGCTGGCCGCCGCGGTGGCGCCGGCGACGGCCGCCCCGTCGACGAGGGCCAGCGTCAGCGGCAGGTGCCCGACGGTGACCTCCACCGCCACGAGCACCGCCCCGACCATCGCCCCGGCACCGGTGGCGGCAGCGGGAGCCGCCCGGCGCAGGCCGAGGGCGGTCGCCGCCGCAGACAGGAGGCCGGCGGTCGCCGCCCCGGCGGTCCCGACGCGCCCTGCCAGCGCCGCCACCACCATGGCTGCCGCCGCGGCCGCCAGGCCCACGACGGCATCCCCGATGCGGGGCCCCGGCCAAGGGCGCGGCTGCGCCGGGGTGCCGCC
>DASTHS010000201.1:0-10737 GCA_035718085.1 Acidimicrobiales bacterium
GGCCGGCACGGTCACCGGGCAGGTGACCGCGCAGATCGCCGGGCAGGTGCGCGGCACGCCGCAACCCGTCAGCCTCGGCGCCCTGCAGGGCGCCACGGTGACGATCTCGGGCGGCACGCCGGCCAGCGGGCCCGCCGACACCGGCTGCCAGGTCAGTGGCCTGGCGACGACCACCGCGGCCGACGGCACCTACACGCTGCTGGCCGCCACCGGTGCCAACCCGGCCCTCTGCCCCGGCTACTCCTACGACCTGACCGTCACCGCCGGTGGCTACACGACGGGCACCAAGACGGGGGCGGTCGCCGACGACGCGACGACCTCCACCCGGACCCCCGCCAACGTCGCGATCACCGCCGCCAGCGTCACGGCCGAGGTCGACCTCTACACCGACACGCCCGGGGCCCCCGTGACCGCGCCCTGCCTCACCGGCACCAGCGACATCGGCGTGACCATCAAGGTCGACTGCGGCAGCGGCTCCACCGGCACGTGGACGCCGACCACGTCGACGCTCACCTCCACCACCTCCGCCCCGGCCTACGTCGGCGCCTTCACCTTCTCGATCGCCCCGACCGCCTACACCTACTCGATCACCACCGCCGGGTACGCCCCCTACAGCGTCGGTCCCGTCGCCTACCAGCCCTCGGCGACGGGCACCACCGCCCCGGTCGCCGCCGTGCTCGCCTACCACCAGAACGGCGTCATCGGCACCGTGTCGGTGAAGCCGAGCGGCCCGGTCGGCGGCGTCACGGTCGATCTCACCTCCACCGCCAGCGGCACGACCACCACCGTCGCCACCGCGGTCACCAGCAGCGGGGGCACGGGCAACCCGCCGGTCGGCAGCTACTCGTTCGCCACGGTCATCGGCGACGGCACCTACGGCGTCAAGCTGGCCAGCCTGCCCGCCGGCTACACCCTCGACCCCACCTCCGTCACCACGGTGACCGTCACCGGCGGCACGACCGTCAGCGCCCCGCTGGTGCTCGACGCCGAGGCAGCACCGGTGCAGGTGGCAGTGTCGGCCCCGGCGGGGATCGACCTCACGGGCGCATCGGTGGTGATCACCCCCACCAGCGCCGGGACCACCAGCTGCTCGAGCGCACCGCTCCTCGCCACCGGGCTCGGCTACGCCCAGACCGCAGCCCTCGGCGCGGCGACCGCAGCGAGCGGCACCGAGACGGCCACGGCCAGCTTCGCCTCGGTGGTGGGTGACTTCTACACCGTCACCGTCGTCGGCGGCAGCATCCCCACCCAGCCGACGCTGGCCACGATCGAGGTGTGCCCCGGCACCACCCTCGAGACCCTGCCCACCAGCGGCGTCACCCTGCAGGTGGCGGCCGTGACCGTGAACCTGACCATGGCCGGGGGCGCGCTCGGGGTCCCGGTCAGCGGCGTGGCGCTCACCATCGGCACCGCCCACCCCGCCCTCACCTGCACGGCCACCGACTGCACCGCCGGCACCGCCACCGCGGCCGCCGCCTACGGCACCGTCGCCGTCAGTGCCAGCGCCCCGGGCTACGACACGGCGACGACCTCGGCCACGACCGACTCGAGCCACACCGCCGTGACCGTCACCCTGACCATCCAGCCCACCGCCCGCTACGTCGCCGTGGCCGTGACCTCGGTCGCCAGCACCTCGTTCGGCCTCGCCGGCGCCACGGTCAGCTCCGGCGGCACCACGGGCGTGACCGACAGCACCGGCACCGCCTACCTGATGCTGCGCCCGAGCAGCACCGACCAGACCGTCACGGTGACGCCGTCGGCGAAGGTCAGCCTCGACGTGGCCGCGCCGGCAGCGCAGACGGTGACGAAGGACTCGCTGCCGCTCGGCCCCGCCGGGTCGGCGTCGTCGCCCGCCCTGACACTGACCTTCACCACGCCCGTCGGCGCGATCTCCTGGACGGGCGCCGGGTCGACGGACACGGTGAAGGTGTGCGACAGCAGCACACCCGCCAACTGCCTGACCGCCGCTGCGGGGGTCACCTCGATGCAGGCCGCCCCCGGGTCGTACACGCTCCCCGACAACCCGCTGAAGGCGACGCCCAACCCGGTCACGGTGACCGACGGCACGACGGCCACCGTGAAGTTCGCCTAGCCCGAGGGCCGGGGCGCCCGGCCCTCCGGGCGCCGGCCCGCAGGCACGCTGCGCCCGGACCGGGCGGCCCGAAGCCGGCGGGACTACTGGGAGAGCAGCACCACCAGCAGCACGATCGCCGCGAGGGTGGCGACCGCCAACACCGCCCAGGGCCACCATGCCCGCCGGGGGGCGGGGGCAGGCGCCTCCGGCTCGATCACGACCGTCGGCTCGGGCTGCGGTTCGGGGGCGGCGACGACCGGGCCGGGTCGCATGTCGGCGCCGCAGCGGATGCAGATGGCGGCGGTGACCAGGTTGGGCTCGGTGCACGACGGGCACTCCAGGGTGGCGACGGCCTGGCGGCCCGCGGCCCCGGGCAGGCGCCGGAGGCCGGCCCCGTCGCCCGCCCCGACCGTGGCCAGCTGCGCGGCGCGGGTCCAGAACAGCGGGTAGTCGCAGCTCCGGCAGAACGAGGCCGCGTCGCGCTGCAGCTCGTCGAAGTGGCTGACGGTGGCGCACGCCGGGCAGGTGATCTCGACGCTCATGTGGGGGGAACCTCCTCTGGGGCGCCGGGCACGGCGCCGGTCGGGTCGTCGGGCGGCCGCGAGTGGGCGGCGTGGATGCGCTCGTGGCCGACCCACACCTCGAGGGCGGCGTTGGCCGGCACCTCGTCGGCGATCAGGGCCACCAGGTCGGGCCCGGACAGGGCGCCGGTCGAGGCGACGGTGACCCGCACCCACGGGGCGGGGGCCACGTCGACCTGCTCGGAGGTGACGCCGCCGCTCTCCTCGATCACGGCGGGGGCGCCGGTCAACGCTTCGAGCAGCCCCTCGAGCCCGCGGCGGGTGCCCCGCCACGCCAGCGCCTGGCTGCTCTCGCGCACCAGCCGGCGCTGCAGCTCCTCGGGGAGCGACGCGTCGATGCTGGTCACGCCGATCCAGGTGCCCAGCCAGCGCACCAGCTCCGGGGGGGCCACCGTGACGTCGACGACGTTGGGCACGTTGTCGGCGCCGTGGAGCAGGGTGGTCGCCACCTCTTGGAACAGCGACACGAACCGTACGAAGAAGTCGTCGTCGAGCATGCCCATCGGCAGCTGCCCGAGCAGCCAGTCGTCGCGCCGGCGCAACGGCGTGACCGGGGGCATCAGCGCACCACCACCTGGTGGCGGGCGGAGAGGAACAGCGACTGGCGGTCGAGGCGGATGACCTCGCGGCCGGGCCCGCTGCGCTGCCCGGTGCGCAGGTCGTACTCGAACAGCAGCACCTCCTCGACGCGCTCGACGCCCTCGATCGCCTCGAGCAGCTCGGCGAGGGGCGCGGCGTTGAGGTCGGTGTCGAACGCCCACCCGTCGCCACCGGGGCCGCCGATGAGGGGGTTGATGAAGCGGTAGAGGGCGTCGAGGGCCCGCTGGCGCACCAGCTCCGCCGGCCGGCCGGGGAGCGACGAGATCAGGGCCGCCACCGTCACCCCCTGGTAGAACGGCGTGCCCAGCTCCACGGTGGTGCCGAGCAGCCGTCGCGGCTCGAGGTGCCCGGTGATCCGGGCGCAGAGCGCGTCGGAGAGGGCGTAGTCGTCGATGCGCTGCTCGTCGGGACGGCCGCGCACGTCGGGCACGACCAGCAGCCGCACCGGGGCGGTGACCTCGGTGGGGGGCAGGCACCGCACCCGGGCCACCTCGTTGGAGGCCTCGAGGGTGAGCCGCTCGAAGTCGACGGCGGTGACGGCCCGCTGGCCGGTGCGCAGGGTCATCGGGCCGCGCAGCTTGGCGTTCGCCGGCGACTCGGCGTCGACGCCGCCCGTGGCGGGGTGCTGGTTGGTGACCCGGTCGACGTAGGGCACTGAGGTGCGCAGCACCGTGAGGGTGCCGCTGCCCACGTTGCCGTCGGCCCCCCCGCCGTGGCGGTAGCCGGTGATGGTGATCTCCGCCCCGTCGGAGGGGACGGCGCCGTGCTGGCGCACCCGGCCGTCGGGGTAGCGCACCGACGGGCCGAAGGTGACCGTGCCGGTGGCGTCGTCGAGGGTGTAGTGGCGGTCGCCGGGACCCGACCCGGTGAAGTCCCGGACCTCGGTCCAGTCCTCGCTGCGCTCGGCGGTGACCACCCGCACCACCTCGCCCTCCCGGCGGGGCAGCACCGGGGGCCGGCTCACCGTGTACGACTGGCCGGGGATGCCGACCGAGCGCCCGAGCGACTCGGCCGGCATGGCCGAGGCGTGCTCGGCGCTGGCCACGCCGCCGAGGACGTCGACGCGCACCGACGCCAGCCGGGGCGACGCCTGGTAGGGCGCCTGCCCGTCCCGGGGGCGCAGCAGCCGGCAGCGCACCCAGTGGGCGCTGGTGCCCCCGAGCGAGAGCGGGGCGCTGGCCCGGGGCACCTGCAACAGGACGTGGCCGTTGCGGTTCAACCCGCCGGTGGTGTCGGTGTCGACCCGGCAGGCCAGCCACGCCTCACCCGACCACACCTCCCAGACGATGGGCGGGTCGGTGGGGCTGACGCCGATGCCCTCGATGCCGGCGGCGACGGCGAGGCGCAGCATGGCCCCGGCGACGCTGGTGCGCATGCCGAGGTAGACGGCGTCGCCCGGGGTCAGCGAGCCGAAGCAGGTGACCTGGGCGCCGTCGTAGCGCAGGTCGTCCCACACGTCGGCGACCATGGCCGTGTCCGCCGCCAGCGACGTCTTCGCCGCGACCATCTCGGGCTGGCCGATGGTGACCGCCTCGGTCGTGCTGAACACCACGGCCCCGTCGCCGGGGGTGGCGGCCGCGGAGGTGGTCACCTCGGTGCCAGCCGGGATCACCACCGGCACGTCCATGATCGCCGTCAGCCAGAAGGTCAGCTCGGTGCGGGCGACGGCCGGCGGGAACGGCGAGATCCCGACCAGGTCGAGGAACTTGGTGTAGAGCCGGTCCGGCACCTGGTTGAGCCGGAACATGATCATCTCGCTCATCCATGCGAACAGCTCGATGAGGGCGACGCCAGGGTCGGAGAGGTTGTGGTTGGTCCACTCGGGGCAGTAGCGGGGGATCAGCCGCTTGGCCTCGTCGACGATGTCCTGGAACGAGCGGTCGTCGAGCTCGGGGGCGGGAAGGGTCACCTAGCCCTCCTCTCGGGGGATGACGTAGAAGGGGTAGACCAGGTTCCGCCGGTCGTTGGTGGTGCGCACGATGTAGGCGACCCGGATGCGCACGAGTGACGCGTCGTGCTCGTCGGGCACCACCTGGACGCCGGTGATCTCGGCGCGCGGCTCCCACTGCGCCAGCGCCTCGTGCACGGACGCTTCCATCAGCCCGATGGTGGTGGCGTTGACCGGCTCGAAGAGCAGGTCCCAGATCTTGCAGCCGAAGGCGGGGCGCATGACCCGCTCGCCGGGGGCGGTGGCCAGCACGACGCGCATCGACGCGTCGAGGTCGTCGGTGCCGCTCGACAGGGCGATGTTGCCGCGGGCGTCGACACCCATGGGGAACCGGAAGCCGCGCCCGATGAAGCTCGGGTCGGGGCTGACGCCAGCGGGCAGGCGGCCGGCCGGCACGATCGGGGTGTCGCTCAATTGACCTGCACCATCCCTCCCTTGAGGGCCAGCATGCCGCTCCCGGACACCTCGGTCTGGGCCTGCGCCGCCAGCTTGGCCGTGGCCTGCGCCGTCATCTCGAGCGTGGCGTCGGCGGTCACCTTCACCTGGGTGCCCTTGAGCTCGAGGGCGTCGTTCGACTGCAGCGAGATCTTCTGTGGTGCGCTCATCGTGATGCTGTTCGATGACCCGTCGATCTTGAGGCTCGCCTCACCCGAGGTGAGCTCGATGGGTTTGCCGTCGGTGGAGGTGATGGTGATCTTGCTCGGCGTGAGCTTGATCGAGTGCGTCTTGTCCTGCAGTTGCAAGAGGATGCCCTCGGAGTCCTTGCCGCTGTCGTCGAAGGTCAGCACGTGGCCGGTGCGCGACAGGATCGTGCGCTGCTGCACCTTGCCGTCGCTGATCTGCAACCCGGGCAGGTAGGCGTCCGAGGAGTTGTGCAGGCCGCCGAGCACCAGCGGCCGGGCCAGGTCACCGCCCTCGAACGCGACGAGCACCTCGTCGTTGATCTCCGGGTGGAAGAAGTTGCCCCGGCTGGCCCCCCCGCCGGTGACGACGACCCGGGCCCAGCCCGACTCGTAGTCGTCGCCGAGCACCGGGATCTTCACCTTCACCCGGCCGAGGTTGTCGTCGTCCTTGTTCTTGGTGACCACGCCGAGCAGCACGGCCTCGTGCGCCCCGGCCAGCGGCTGGGAGGCGCCCCCGCCGAGGGTGTCGGCCAGGGTGCGGGGGCTGCGGTCACCGGCGGTGAACCTGGTGGTGAGGGGCACGCCGCGCCGGTAGATGTACTCGACGGCGGTCACCGGGTAGTCGCCGTCGGCGGTCTTCCCGGCGCCGTCGATCTTGACCCAGTGGCCGGGCGCGATGGCCGGGGCCTGCACCAGCGTGCCCTTGAATACGACGGCGGAGGAAGTGATCCGGTCGATGATGGCGTTGGCCAGGGTCGAGGCCTCCGCCTGGTCGACCGGGCGCCCGATGCCGGTCAGCTTCAAGGCTCCGGTCCCCAGCTTGGAGGCGCTCAGCGCTGCAGGGTTCGAGCCGGCCGACGCCGACGACGCCGTCGCCGCGATCGTCTGCTTCCCCTTCGGGTCCCAGCCGGTGACGGTGACCTCGGTCGGGAGGTCACCGGTCTTGCGGAGGGTGAACTCCCGCAGATGCTCCCCGTAGGTGAGCGTCGTGGCGGCCTTCTTCTCGAGCTTCTTGAAGCAGAAGGTGGGCGTGGCGCCGGTCGGGTCGACCCACCAGTCGAACCCGACCCGTCGGGCCAGCTCGTCGATCATCGCCAGGTCGGTGCCGGCCTGGGTGGCCCACGGTGCCGTGGTCGACGTCGACGACACGTCGGTCGCCAGTCCGGCGGCGGAGGCGATCTTGGTGACCCGGTCCGACGCGGTGGTCTCCTGGAAGGTCCTGGCGACGGCCGTGCGGGTCAGGCGGTGAGCCCTGTCCTGGGCGGTGTAGGTGATCGTGCGGCGCAGGTTGCCGTCGGCCTCGACGGTGAGGGCGGTGATCTCCCCGGTGAAGAACGTGTCGCCGTCGGCATTGCCGATGCTCAGGGCGGTGCCGACGTCCCACGTCGTCTCGTCGTCGGTGAACGCCCGGTCGACCATGCGCAGCGAAGCCCAGCCGATCCGGTTCAGGCCGACCTCGACGCGCACCTCGAACACGTCGTGGGTGCGTTCCTCGGAGATGCGCGCCCCGTCGACCTTGATGACGGGGGAGAGGTCGAGCTGGGGCATCAGGCCCGCTCAGGGATGGCGAGCAGCCGGCCGGGCCGCAGCGCCAGGGGGTCCTCGATGCCGTTGGCCGACGCGATCGACCGCCAGCGGGTCGGGTCGCCGTAGTGGATCGACGAGATGCGGTCGAGGGTCTCGCCGGGCTGGATGCGGTGGGTCCGGTGCGGGAACGGCGTGCCCGAGGTCGGGTTCTGGCGCACCAGCGACGGGTCGTCCTCGTACTGCAGCAACGTCAGGTTCGCCCGGGCCCGTAGCGGCGTGCCCGACGACGAGAAGTACTCGAAGGTCAGCGACAGGTCGGTCACCACCGCCTTGAACGAGTGGAACGACCCCCAGTGGAAGGTCACCCACGGCGGCCGGGCGTTGGCGGTGCCGGTGCTCGACGACGGCAGCGAGCTGTCGATCTGGGTCAGCTTGACCAGCTTGGCCGTCTCGGCGTTGACCGCCGTGCCGGCACCGGTCGTGTCGAAGAACAGCTCCAGGGTCAGCTTCCCGGAGGTGGCGCCCGTGTAGTCGAGCGTGGGCACCCCGTGGCCGGGCATCGCCTGGCCCTTCCAGCTCGAGCTGTGCGAGAAGCTGAGCTTCTCGGGGTTGAACATGCAGTCGATGCGGTCACCGCCCTCGGTCTGCAGGTAGGCCTTGGTGTTGGCGCTGGTGGGCATCACACCACCCCCGGCAGGTGGCGGAAGCTGCGTCGCTCGAGCTGCTCGATGACCCGTTCCTCGAGGGCCTCGACGATGCGGTCGAGCAGTTCCGGCGTGAGCTCGAGGTCCGGCGGGCTGTCCTGGTTGTGGGACGTGTGGGTGGGCACGGGCGCTCCCGAGGGGTGGGTGAGGGGGTGGCCGGGCATGCCCGGCGCAAGGTGGTCGGCGCCGCCGTCGCCGGCAGCCGCCTTCTCGTCGTAGAAGCGGGAGAGCAGTGTCCCCCACCCGCCGCCGGCCGGGCGGCCGGCCCGCTCGGGCACGAGCGGTGTGGGCGCCGACGGGCCGCTCCCACCGCCGCTGCTGGCGCCGACGGAGCGGCGCAGGGTGGTGTCGGCGCCGGCTGTGGTGACCCGGCTGCTCACGTTGCCACCGAAGGCTCGCGGCCCGGTCACGGCCAGGCCCTCGGCGCCGAAGGTGCGCTGCAGCAGGGGCGGCCCGCCGGCCGAGGGCGGCCCCACCAGGCCCGGCAGGTCGGTGGCGCCGGCCAGTGCGCGCACCAGCGTGCCGGTGCGCTCGGCGCGGTGCTCCTCGGCGTCGTGGTGGTCGTCACCGAAGAAGCGCGGCACGCTCGACGGCGAAGCGGCGTGCACCAGCTCGTGCGCCACGATCTCGGCGCTGCGGGCCGAGCGGTCGGGCACGTGGTCGAGGTGGATCACCCTGCCGATCGTCGCCGCCGGCTTGCCGGCGGCCGCTAGGGCTGCCCGGCTGGTCGGCCCGGTCGACATGCTGACCGGCGGCCGGCCGACGAGGGCCCGGGCCAGCACCTGGAGGTGCGCTGGCAGGGCCTGCTCGGCGTCGGCAGAGCGTCGGCGCAGCACGTCGGTGAAGCGGGCCGCGGCCGACCCGGGGCCCGATGCCGGCCGCTGGGCCCCGTGGTGGCCGGGAGCGATGGCGGCCCCGTCGGCGTGGCGGCCGCCGGGCCGCACGACGTCGCCGTGCCGGTGGGCATCCGGGCCAGCGGGGCCACCCGTCGGTGCGGGGCGGGCCCCCGGCCGCACGGCGGCGCCCTCGATGCGGTGGGCGCTGGCGTCGCCGTGGCGGTCGGTGACGCGGTCGATCCGGCCGTTGCCCCGGCCGCCGCGGCGCCCGGGTCCAGCCGGTGTCCCGGCGCCCCACTGCGGGGCTGCAGGCCAGTCGCCGCCGTCGTCGTGGTTCCGTCCTGCGCCGGCCGGGGGCCGCACCGCTGGGCCGCCGCCGGGGGCGATCGGTCGCAGGTGCGGGTCCGACCCGCCGGTGCGCCGTTCGAGGCGGCGGCGGGCGGTGGGCAGACCGCCCATGGCCGACCAGCCGGCGATGCCGCCGGGGTGGATGGGCCGGCCGAACGAGGCCGCGGCCGTCGGGCCGTCGGCGTCGGCACCGGCCGCGCCGCCGGCCACCCGGCGCTGGGCCCATCCCAGGGCCGAGCCGCCCCGGTCGTCACCGCCGGTGGTGTTCGGGCCGGCGCCCGTGCCGGTGGCGCTCGTCTCGGCGATGGCCGGGGTGGACGTGCCGCTCGCAGCGCCGGTGGGCGCACCCGCCGGCTGCCCTTCGGGGCCGGCAGCGAGTGCGCTGGTCGATTGGCGCGACCCGGCCTGCCCGTGCACTGCACCGGACGCGCCCGACGGGGTGGCACCGCCACCGGAGGCGGGCTGACGGTCGATGCCGGTCGCGGGCACAGAACGGGCGGCCACCGTGGCGGCGAGGTCGACACCGTTGGAGGCGGCCCGCTCGGCTGTTGCGGCGCCGTGCCGGCCGTCGCCCTCCGTGGCCGCGGCGCGCCGGATTGCCCCGGCCCCGAGCCGGGTCGCACTTCCCCCGGCGAGGTCGGCCGAGAAGCCGCCGGTCCTCGGAGCGCCGGCGGGAGGTGCGACCGGCACCGTGCCGAGGTGGGCCGCCGTGCTGCGGCGGACCATCGCATCACCGGCGGTCGACGCCAGACGGGCGGCGAGGGTGGCAGGGCCGCCCGCCGAGGCGGTCGTGGGGGCGCGCCCGACCAGGGCACCGTCAGGTGCCGCCGGCGCGCCGCCGCGGCTGGATGGCAGGCTCGCCGGCGCCGTGGCCGTCGGCGCCGCCGCCACGAGGGGCAGAGCCGCAGGCGGGCGCCCGGGTTGGCGCGCCGGCCCGGGCGCCGCTGCGCCCTCGGCGGGCGCGCTGCCGGTCGACCCCGTGGTCGCACCGTCGCGCCTGGTGTCGCCCGCGGCCGTGACGGCGGCCACCGCCGCGCTCGGTGTCGCAGGGCTCCCGGCTGCGGAGGCCGGGCCATCGCCGGCCGGCCGCGGCGTGTCGGCGTCGCCGACCGGTCGCCCGGCGTCGCCGACCGGTCGCCCGGCGCCGGCCGGGGGAGCGACGGCTACGCCGGCCAGGTGGCCCGTGAACCCGTGGGCAGCCACGCTGCGGGCGGCGATCAGGTCGGCCGTCGATGCGGCGAGCCGGGACGCCACCGACGCGGCCGAGGCTGGTTGCCCGGCGTCGGTGGTGGCGAGGTCCGCGGGCCCGCCGGTGCCGGCGCTCGCGCCGGCAGCCGGCGCGCCGGGCGCATCAGCGGTGCTGCCGCCAGGAGAGGTGGCGGCCGCCCCGACGCCAAGTCCCGCCGCCGACGGTCCCGGGATGGCGGCGCTGCGCTGCAGCGCCTCCGGGGCGGCCGTCGCCGGGGGTGTCGCCGCCAGCGTGGGCGCGCCGAAGC
>DASTHS010000202.1:0-7291 GCA_035718085.1 Acidimicrobiales bacterium
CGCCGGTCGCTGCGGAAGCCCCACCACCCGGCCCGGGCCAGGCACAGGGGGTGGCGCACGGCCGACTGGGCGAAGTCGATCGCGGCGCGGGGGGTGGCCATCCACAGCAGGTGCATCGGGTGCACCGCCTCGGCGGCGAGGGTCCACTCGCGCGACATGGCGAGGGTGTCGACGAACACCAGCTCGCGCACCCGGTCGGGCCACAGCACGGCCAGGTCGAGCTGGAGCGCCCCGCCGAAGCTGTGGCCGATCACGCTGACGGGCCCGAGGTCGAGGGCGTCGAGGGTGGCGACCAGGTCGGCGAGCACCTGCGCCGGGCTCCACGACGACCCCGGCTCGGCGAACAGTGCGGGGACCACCACCCGGCACCCCCGCGCCACCAGGCGGTCGGCCAGCCGGCGGTAGGTGCGCGGCTGGAGGGCGAAGCCCTGCATGATCAGCACCGGCGGCCCGTCGGCGGGCCCGAGGTCGAGGCGCTCGAGGGGTCGGCCGGGGCGGCGGGGGGGCTCGGTCGACGGGGACACCCGCACAGCCTGCCCGCTGCCGGCCCCCGGCACGCACACCCGCGCCCGGCAGTGGCCGCAGGCGCCGGGCGCTGGGCGCTGGCGGCGCCGGCCGGCCGATCAGCCCATCGGTGTGATCAGCAGCGGCTGGGTGACCACCCCGACCTCCCCGTCGGGGTCGGCGAGGGTGCCGGTGGTGAGGCCGACGCCGTCGTCGCCGATGGCCGTGATCGCTGCCATGTGCACCCACTCGCCTGCCGGGTGGCGGCGCAGGTGCACCGTCACCGAGGTGGGGATGAACCCCCACCCGGCGGGCAGCTCGGCGGAGACGCCGTTGGCGGCGTCGGCGACGACCAGCGCCCGCTGCACGCTGGTCGTGCCGGCCCCGGCCACGAACGGGATCCGCAGCCGCGTCCACACCCGGGCCGGCCCCGGCCGGTGGAAGGCGCCGTCGGTGAAGCGCCAGTCGATCGCCGCGCCGTACCCCCAGCCGTCGGAGAGGCCCAGCAACGGCCGGTAGGGCTCCACCTCGTCGGCCCCGGGGATCGGCCCGGGGGGCGCCGGGGGCGGGGATGCCGGCGCCGGGGGCCGGGCGGCGGTGGCGATGTGCCACGCCCGGGCCAGCACCGCCGGCCGGTCGGGGTCGTCGGCCGCCGCCAGGGTCGCCTCGGTCATGCACACCCGCCGGCCGGGTCGCGCCACGCGGGCGCGGACCGTCACGGTGCGGCGGGGGATGGGGCCGAGCAGCTCGGCGGTGACCCGGGCCAGGCGCAGGCCGCTGGCCGGCTCGTCGGCCGCCGCCTGCATCATCGTGGCCACCAGCGCGGTGGGCGGACCGCCGTGCTGCGCGGACGCGTCCCACGGGCTGGTGGTGGCCTCGGTCGGCTCGAAGGTGCCGTCACCGGCGGGCAGGTAGAACGCCTCGGGCAGGGTCGCCATGGCGCCAGTCTCGCCGACCGCCGCCGGCGCTCAGGTGGTCGGGGGCCCCGGTGACGCCCCGGGGGGCGGTGGTGGCGTGGTGGCGGGCTGGGGGGCAGCGGTGGTGGGGCCGGCCGTGGGTGGCGGGGTCAGCGGCGCCGGGCCCCCGCCCCCGGTGGAGGGGTAGAGGTAGGTGCCGACCAGCACGGCGACGACCACTGCGGCGACGGCGACCCCCACCGACGCCACCAGGGCCCGCCGGCGGCGCCGGTCGACGTCGGGGTCGCGCACTGCCTCACATCTTCGCCATGTTGGCGAAGCGGGTGTAGTGGTCGAGGAAGGCGAGGGTGGCCTTGCCGGTGGGGCCGTTGCGGTGCTTGGCGACGATCACCTCGGCCGAGCCGCGGTCGTTGCTGTCGGGGTTGTACACCTCGTCGCGGTAGAGGAACATCACCACGTCGGCGTCCTGCTCGAGGGAGCCCGACTCGCGCAGGTCGGCGAGGATCGGCCGCTTGTCGGCCCGCATCTCCAGGTTCCGCGACAGCTGCGAGAGGGCGACCACCGGCACCTCGAGCTCACGGGCCAGCACCTTGAGCCCCCGGCTGATCTCGGAGATCTCCACTTGGCGGTTCTCGGCGTTGTGCCGGCCCGACATCAGCTGGAGGTAGTCGACGATGATGAGCCCCAGGCCGCCCTGCTTGGCCTTGAGGCGGCGGGCCTTGGCCCGCAGCTCCATCACCGTCAGGCGCGGGTTGTCGTCGATGAACAGCGGGGCGTCGCCCAGCCGGCCGATGGCGTTGGAGATCTTCGGCCAGTCGGCGTCGACGAGCTTGCCGTTGCGGATGCGGTTGGCGTCGACGCGCGCCTCGGAGACCAGCAGGCGCTGGGTGATCTCGGCGTGGCTCATCTCCAGGGAGAACAGCAGCACCGGCAGGCGCGCCTCCATGGCCGCATGGGCGGCGATGCCCAGGGCGAAGGCCGTGTTGTGCACCAGCACGTCGTCGGCGACGAAGTTGTGGTCGCCCGGCACCGTGAGGTCGTAGACCTGGTCGTCGCCGTCGGGGACGATGGCGACGATCTCGTCCCAGTAGATGTCGGAGCGGGGCTCTTCGGCGAGGGCGGCGTCGCCGAGGGCGGCGGCGAGCGTGGCCACCGTCTCGCGGCGCGGCGCTCGCCTGCCGACGTGCCAGTTGTGGCCGCGCCTCTTGCCGGCGGCGGCGCTGACCGCCGCCCACGACCGATCACCCTTGGCCGCGGTGATCGCCTCCCAGGTCTCGACCGGCAGGGTGTCGGCGGTCCACCCCATGGGCTGCTTGGCCCGCATGGCGGCCAGGAGGTGTGCGCACGCCTCCTCCTTGGAGAAGATGCCGATCTCGGTGCAGAACCGGTCGATGTCGGCGGCGGTGAGCAGCTCGAGCTCCCACGCCGGCCGGCGGGTGCCGCAGTAGGCGACCGACCGCAGGCGGATGCGGGCGTTGATGCCGAAGCGCAGCAGCAGGTGCTGCACGTCGGCCACGAGCCGGCGTGACACGGACGCGTACGCGATGCGCCCGTAGCCGTCTCCGGCGGTGGTGTACCAGGCGCAGCCGTCGGTGGCGAAGAGGCGGGAGAGGAAGGTGGCGACCTGCGGCAGGCCGAGCTCGAACAGGGCTGCCGGCACCTGCTTGTCGGCCGCCCGGCATCCCCAGAGCCCATGGCGGCGCAACAGGTCGGTTACCGGGTTGGGTCGCCCGCGCGGCGTGCTGATGCGGTAGTCGATGGTTGCGGCCCCCGCAGCGATGCGGGTGGCCGCCGTGGCTGGCACGACGGCGGCGCCGAGGGCGCCGGCAGCTTGCGTCAGCTCGGCCAGGATGGCCGGCGAGGCGGTCGTGAACCTCGGCGTGGTGCCCACGCAGGTGCCGTCGCCGAGGAGGTAGGCCAGCAACCGCAGCTCGGCATCGTCGATCGTGCCGGTCGCTTGCACCGGGAGCACCCGGGGCACGGCGATGCGCGTGCCGACGGCGATGTCGGCCAGGGGCCGCCACCCCTGCGGCGTGAGGAACGGGTGGCTCGCCGTCGTGCGCACTTGGCGCCCGAGCCGGGTGCGCACCTTGAAGACGGGCTTGACCCCGTCGTCGACGAAGGCGCCGACCGGCGAGGCCGTGAGGCGCCGGTCGTCACCCATGGACAGCACGGTCGCCCCTGCACCTCCCTCGGCGTGCCGGCGGTACAGCTCGGCGACGGTGACCAGCGCGCCCGTCACCGGATCGAGCACGCGGGTGTCGTGGGCGACGCACTTCCCCATGGCGGGGCGCGCGCCGACGATGATCAGCGCGCTCTTCTGCAGCCCCGAGAGGCGCTCGTCGATGTCGACGTAGCCGGTGGGGGTGCCGGTGACCGACTCGCCGCGGGCGTAGAGGGCCTCGAGGCGGTCGAGGCTGTCTTCCAGGAGCCGGTTGAGCGGCTTGAGGGTGTCGGTGGTGCGCCGCTCGGCGACCTCGAAGACCATGGCCTCCGCCTCGTCGACGACCGCCTCGACGTCGTCGGGGGTCGAGTAGCCGAGCTCGGCGATCTCGCCGGCCACCCCGATGAGGCGGCGCAGCAGGGCGTGCTCCTCGACGATGCGGGCGTAGCGGCCGGCGCTGGTGGTGGCCGGCGTGTCGGCCTGCAGCGAGATCAGGGCGGGCAGGCCGCCGCACGACTCGAGCAGGCCGGCCCGGTTGAGCTCGTCGGCCACGGTGACGGGGTCGGCGGGCTCCCCCTGGCTGAACAGCGAGGTGACGGCGTCGAAGATGTGGCTGTGCGCCGGCTTGTAGAAGTCGTCGCTGCCGCACGCCTCGACGGCCGCGGCGATGGCGTCGCGCGACAGCAGCATGGCACCGAGCAGCGAACGCTCGGCCTCCAGGTTGTGCGGGGGCACCCGGCTGCCCGCCGCCCGGGTGGGCGGCTCGCCGCCGGAGCGGTCACGGGCGGCCTGGCGGCGCCGCAGGTCGTCGATCGACTGGACCATCAGGGCGCCCACGCTCGCCGAGCAGCCTGGGGAGTCGCCAGTGGAGCAACGAGGGATCTCCTGTGGAGCACGTTGGGGACGGACCCGGCCGCCTGTGGGCAACCGCTCGTGGCGAACACAGGTTCGAGGCTACGGCGGCTGTGTGACCGGCCCCGCCCGCCGAGCCCCGGGCGCGCCACGGGCACCGGCCGGAGGCCGGTGCCCGTGGTCGACCACGCCGTGGGGCCGGTCAGCCCTTGACGACCTCCACGGTCACCCGGAACTCGACGTCGCTGTGCAGCTTGACGGGCACCTCGTGGACCCCGAGGGTCTTGATCGGCTCGGCCAGGTGCAGCTTCCGGCGGTCGAGCTCGACGCGCGTCTGCGCCTGCACCGCCTCGGCCACGTCGGATGCGGTGATCGACCCGAACAGCTTGTCGCCGGCGCCGGCCCGGGCCGGGATCCGGATCACGACCGGCACCAGCGTGCGGGCGACCAGCTCCGCCGCCTCCCGGTCCCGGGCGTCGCGCAGGTCGCGCGACCGGCGCATGGCGTTGGCCTGGGAGGTCACCCCAGGGGTGGCGACGATGGCGTGCCCCTGGGGGAGCAGGTAGTTGCGGCCGTAGCCGTCGGCCACCTCCACGATGTCGCCCCGCTTGCCCAGCTTGGGCAGGTCGCTGCGCAGCACCACGCGCATCAGGCCCCCACCTCCTCGAGGTCGGCGTCGTCGGCGGCGTCGCCACCGGTCTCGTCGCTCACCTCGGCGGTGGGCCGCTCGCCGCCGTCACCGTCGCGACGGCCACCACCGCCGCCGCCGCCCCCACGCGGGCCACGGCCGGGGCCGCGCTCGGTGGCGGTGCGGGTCGTGTAGGGCAGCAGCGCCAGCTCGCGGGCGGTCTTGATGGCCACCTGCACGTCGCGCTGGTGCTGCGCACAGTTCCCGGTGACCCGGCGGGCCCGGATCTTGCCTCGGTCGCTCATGAAGCGGCGCAGCAGGTTGACGTCTTTGTAGTCGACCCAGTCGGCGTGCTCCTTGCAGAAGATGCAGACCTTCTTCTTGCCCCGCGGGCGGGTGTCTTTGACCGTGCGCTTGCCGCGGTCGCGGTCGTTGTTGCGTGCCATCAGAAGGGCTCCTCGTCTCCGTACTCGTAGCCGCCGGCCTGGGCCGGCTCGGGCTGCCGGCCCTGGCCGCCCCCGTTGCTGCTGTAGCCGCCGGCCTGGCCGCCCTGGCCGCCGCGCGTGTAGCCGCCGCCCTGGCCGCCGGCGTTGCCGCCGCCGTAGCCGCCACCTTCGTCGGCGCCCCGCCGCTCGGTCTTTGTGACCTGGGCGGAGGCCCAGCGCAGGCTGGGGCCGATCTCGTCGGCGATGATCTCGACCTTTGAGCGCTTGTCGCCCTCGGGGGTGTCCCACGAGCGCTGCTCGAGGCGGCCGGTGACGATGACCCGGGTGCCGCGCTGCAGGGTCTGCGCGGCGTTTTCCGCCATCTCCCGCCAGCAGACCACGTCGAAGTACGACGTCGCCTCCTGCCACTCCTGGGTCTGGCGGTTCTGCCAGCTGCGGTTGACGGCGACGCCGAGGGTGACGTTCGCCTGCCCGGCCGGGGTGAACCGCAGCTCGGGGTCGCGGGTGAGGTTCCCGATGATGGTGACGGTGTTGGTGGCCACTGCTTACGCTCCTTGTGTCGCGGTGGGCGCCTCGACGGCCTCGGACGAGACCGTGCGGGGGGCCCGGCCGGCCGCCTTCTCGGGCAGCCGGATCACCTTGTGGCGGACGACCTCGTCCGCGAGACCGAGGGTGCGGTCGAGCTCGGCAACGGTCGCCGGCTCGGCGGTCATCTCGATGACGGCGTAGTAGCCCTCGCTCTTGTGGGCGACCTCGTAGGCGAACCGGCGCTTGCCCCACCGGTCGACCCGGCCGACGCTGCCGCCGTTGCCGGTGATGGTGGAGGTCGCCCGGGCGATGGTGGCACGGATCACCTCGTCGTCGAGACTGGCGTCGACGATGACCACGACTTCATAGGGCCGCATGGGCCTTCACTTCCTTCCCTGTGGGCCCGGCCGATCGGCGCGGGGCCCCGGTCGGTCCGGGGCAGGGCTCTTTGGCCTGCCGAGCGTACTCGACGCCCGCCCCGCCGCCGCCGTCGCCTCCGGTTGTGCACACGGAGATGGTGCCAGGGCGGTGTGACCGTGCCGCCGCCGGCCGGCCGCCGGTCAGCTGCCGATGCAGGGGCCGCCGAGCTGCACGAGCGCGCCCGGTCCGATGCCGAGGCCGGCGAGGTGGCCGCGTGGCACCTCGATCGCCGAGCTGTAGGGGCCGGGGGCCGCGGTGAAGGGGCAGTGCGTGGTGCCGGCCGGGCACGGCACCATGTCGGCGGAGGCGATGAAGCGCCCGTCGGCCCGGAACCACGCCACGGTCAGGGGCATGGGCGTGTCGGCCATGTAGAACACGTCGGAGGTGGGCGCCGGGAACGTGTAGGCCATGCCGGCGTAGCGCTGCAGCGACCGCACCCCCATGAGCCCCCGCTCGCGCTGTCGCTCGGTGCTGGCCAGGAGGAAGCAGTGGGCCCGCGGTTGGGTCGGGAGCCCCACGCCGGCGGCGACCGCCACGCTCACCTGCCCAAACTCGGGGAACCCCGGGGCGGGGAGCACGGTGCCGGGGGGCACCAGGGTGGGTCGGGGCGCCGTCGACGGGCCGACGACGAGGAGCCCGACCAGGCCGGCGGCCACGACGGCGAACGCGCCGCGTCGTGCCCACACCGCCGACGTGGCGTCGGGCCGGGCCGCCCGGAGATCGCGCAGCGCAGCCCGCGCCGCGCGCGCCGACCGACGGAGCCGACCGGCGGGGCCGTCGCCGGCGGCCGGTTCCGGGTCGACCGGATCGCGGGGTGCTCGGTCGGCGGGCA
>DASTHS010000203.1:0-3471 GCA_035718085.1 Acidimicrobiales bacterium
TCAGCAACCAGGCGAACTCGTCGCCGCCGAGGCGGGCAAGCACGTCCTCGCCGCGCACGGCGCCGGCGAGCACGGCGGCGGCCCGGCGGATGTGGGCGTCGCCGGCGCCGTGGCCGACGGTGTCGTTGATCACCTTGAGGCCGTCCAGGTCGACCACGACCACCACCGCCGGGTCACCGAAGCGGCCGAGCCGCTCGGCCTCCAGGGTGACCACGTCGTCCCAGCCCCGCCGGTTGCGCAGGCCGGTGAGGGCGTCGGTGCCCACCCTGGCCGCCTCCGCCTCCTCGCGCCGCTGGGCCAGGAGCCGCTCGCGGTCGACCCGCAGCAGCGACTCGAGCAGCACGGCGAAGACCTCCACCAGGCGTTCGACCTCGGCCAGCACGCCGATGGGCATGACCCGCCGGTCGAAGCCGCAGATCGTGCCGAACATCGAGCCGTCGGCGTCGTGGATGGGCATGCCCGTGTAGGCCCGCACCCCCAGCTGGCGCACCACCGGCAGGTCCCGGTAGGCGGCGTGGTCGAGCACGTCGGGCACCGACCGGGGCGCCTGGCCGGCCGCCATGACCGCACAGGCGGTGTCGGCCCAGCGGTAGGCGGTGCCGGCCGCCACCCCGGACCCCACGAGGGTGGTCAGCATGTCGTTGGCCCGACGGTTGACCGACCACGCCCCCAGCGGGAACTGCGTCGCCAGGTAGTCGACCACCAAGGTGGCGGCCTCGTCGAAGCTGTCGGCGCGGAGCACCCCTCCGTATCGGCCCCCACCCCACCGGGATTGAGCACTTCGGCGCACATGGTGCGCGAGACGCAAGCTTGCACGCTGTGCAAGCTTGCGTGCTACGCTGCACTGCGTGACCGGCACCCTGGCGCCACCCGGGCGTCGCGAGCGCAAGAAGGCCGCCACCCGCCAGGCCCTCCACGTGGCCGCACAGGAGCTCGTCGCCGAGCGGGGCCTGGCCGCGGTGACCGTGGAGGCCATCGCCCAGCGGGCCGACGTCGCCACCCGCACCTTCTTCAACCACTTCTCGTCGAAGGAAGAAGCGGTGCTCGGCTGGGACCCGGCGGAGGCCGACGAGATCACCGCCGACCTGCGCGCCGCGCTCGGTGAGGGGCTGGGCCCCCTCGACGCCATCGAGGTGGCCGTGCAGGCTGCGACGGAGCGGGCGGCGGTCGACTCGGAGGCGTTCCGCCAGCGCATGGCGCTGGTGCGCTCCGAGCCGCTGGTGCTGGCCGCCTCGTACGCCCAGTGGGAGCGGCTCACCGCCGCCATGGTCGAGGTCGTCGAAGGCGCCGTCGGCCCCGGCCTCTACGCCAGCCTGGTGGTCGCCGTCGCCGTCGCCGCCGCGCGCACCGCCCGCCTCGAGTGGGCGCAGAACCCCGGCGTCGACCTGCGGGCCACCCTGCACGCCACCTTCACCGCCCTGCGCGCCGGCCTCGCCCAGCCCGCCCCGACCCGACCGGAGCACCGATGACCACGACCGCAGCGCCCGGCGAGCTCGAGACCGGCTACAGCCACCGGGCCATCCAGCTCATCATGTCGGGCCTCATGCTCGGGATGCTGCTGTCTGCCCTCGACCAGACCATCGTGTCGACGGCGCTCACCACCATCTCCCGCGACTTCCACCGCCCCGACCTCTACAGCTGGGTCGTCACCTCCTACCTGCTCACCTCCACGGTGACCACCCCCCTCTACGGCAAGGTGTCCGACCTCTTCGGGCGCAAGCGGGTCTTCCAGCTGGCCATCGTCATCTTCCTCGGCGGCAGCGTGCTCTCCGGCCTCAGCGGCAGCATGTACCAGCTCATCGCCTTCCGGGGCGTGCAGGGCCTGGGCGCCGGGGGGCTGATGTCGCTGGCCTTCTCGATCGTCGGCGACGTCATCCCGCCCCGCCAGCGCGGCCGCTACCAGGGCTACTTCGGGGCGGTGTTCGGCGCATCCAGCGTGCTCGGCCCGCTCATCGGCGGGTTCCTGGTCGACCAGGCCAGCTGGCGTTGGGTGTTCTACGTGAACCTCCCGATCGGCGCCGTGGCCCTGGTGGTCATCAACCGGGTGCTGCACCTCGACCACACCCCCCGGCGGGCGCACATCGACTGGGTCGGCGCCCTGCTGCTCGTCGCCGGTGTCGGCCTGTTCCTCGTCGGGGTGCAGGACGCCGGCCAGACCAGCCGGATCGACGCCACCTCCGCCGCCTTCGGCATCACCGGACTGCTGCTCAGCGCCGCGTTCGTGCTCTGGGAGCGCCACGACCCCGAGCCGATCCTGCCGCTGCGGCTGTTCTCCAACCGGATCTTCACCGTCGCCAACAGCATGGGCTTCGTCACCGGGGCGGTCATGTTCGGGGCGATCATCTTCAACCCGCAGTACATGCAGGTCGTGCGCGGGGTCAGCCCCACCATGTCGGGTCTGCGCCTCCTGCCGCTGCTCGGCGGCCTGCTCATCACCTCCATCGGGTCGGGCCGGCTGGTGTCGAGCACCGGGCGCTACAAGCACTTCGTCATCGCCGGCACGGTGATCACCACCGTCGGCTTCGCGTGGATGACCCAGCTGCGCGTCGACACCAGCCTCTGGGTGTTCTCCGCCATGATCTTCGTGGTCGGCGCCGGGCTCGGCCTGTTCATGCAGATCCTGGTGCTGGCCGTGCAGAACGCGGTGGAGATGAAGGACATGGGGGTGGCCACCTCGTCGGTCACCTTCTTCCGCACCCTGGGGGGCGCCATCGGGGCGGCGGTGCTCGGCGCGGTGCTCATCCAGCGCCAGAACGCCCTGACGTCCCCGGCGTTCAAGGCCCGCCACCTCGTCGACGTGCACGCGTTCACCTCCGCGCTCGACCGCTGCTACGAGGTGGCCATCCCCGTCTCCTTGGTGGCGGTGGCCATGTCGTTCCTGCTGCGGGAGGTGAAGCTGCGCAACGGCCCGGCCGCCAACGTCACCGGTGAGGGCGACGTGCTCCCCGTCGCCGAGTCGGCGGCCGCCGCCAACCCCATGGCGGTCGACGGGGTCTGACGGCCCGGGCGGGGCGACCCCCGAGCGGGTTCGGGCCGCCCGACCGGGGCAGCACACCGGGGGTGAGCGAGGACAACGGCGGCGCCAGCAGCAGCGAGCCCTGGGCGATCGGCATCGAGGAGGAGTACCTGCTCTTCGACGCCGACGGCGGGGGGCTGCGGTCCGACAGCGAGGCGGTGCGGGCGGCGGTGGCGGCGCGCACCGGCACCGAGATCGACCCGGAGCTGCTGCAGAGCCAGGTGGAGGTGGCCACCGGCGTGCACGCCACCATCGACGCGGCCGGTGCCGAGCTCGGCGAGCTGCGCCGCACGGTCGCGGCCGGCGCCGAGGCCGCCGGCTGCCGGCTGGTGGCGGCCGGCAGCCACCCGACGGCCCGGTGGCGTGACCAGCAGGTCACCGACAGGGAGCGCTACCACGGCCTGGCCGACACCGGCGGCCCGGTGGCGCGCGAGACGATGGTCTGCGGGCTGCAC
>DASTHS010000204.1:0-2737 GCA_035718085.1 Acidimicrobiales bacterium
AGTCCGTCAACGTCGCGCTGACGATCGCCGACCGCGCCTATTTCATGGAGAAGGGCGAGGTCCGCTTCTCCGGCCCGACCGCAGAACTGCTCGAGCGCGACGACATCCTCCGGTCGGTGTTCCTGCAGGGTGCCGGGTCGGTCGAAGAGGAGGCGGCCGGGCCGTCCGACGAGTCCAGCGAGACCAGTGAGGTTGACGGCAGGAACGACACCGTTCCGGCCGTGCCCAAGGCGCCGGTGGCGCGCACCTTCGGGCCGCCGATCCTCGAGGTGAGCGGCATCACCAAGCGCTTCGGCGGGATCCGGGCGGTCAACGACGTCAGCTTCACCCTCCGCGAGGGCGAGATCATCGGGCTCATCGGTCCGAACGGTGCGGGCAAGACGACGATCTTCGACATGCTGTCCGGCCTCATCTCCATCGACAGCGGCCGCATCAGGTTCAAAGGCATCGACATCACGAACCTTGGTGCCGACAAGCGGTCGGCCCTCGGCCTGGGGCGGAGCTTCCAGGACGCGCGGATCTTCCCGCCGCTGACGGTGGCCGAGAACATCGCCATCGGGCTCGAGAGGCACATCCCCGACCGTGACCACTTCGCCTCGCTCCTTGCGCTCCCCGCCGTGCAGGAGACCGAAGCCGATGTGCGCTTCACCGTGGAGCAACTCATCGAGTTGATGAACCTCGGTGCCTTCCGCGACAAGTTCGTGTCGGAGCTCTCGACGGGCAGCCGTCGCATCGTCGACCTGGCCATGGCCATCGCCCACGACCCCTCGGTGCTCATCCTCGACGAGCCCTCTTCCGGCATCGCGCAGCGCGAGACGGAAGCCCTCGGGCCGCTGCTGCGCCGGATCCAGGCCGAGACCAACTGCGCCATGCTGGTGATCGAACACGACATGCCCCTGATCCGGGAGGTGTCCGATCAGCTGATCGCTCTCGAGCTCGGGGCGGTGGTCACCACCGGCGACGCCGACGACGTGCTCACCCACCCGCAGGTCGTCTCCGCCTACCTCGGCGGCGACCTCGACGTGATCAACCGATCGGGCGGATCCGTGGCCATGGGCGCCGAAGCCGGGACCACCGGGGCGGCCCGGCCTGCCGACGCCACCGCCGAACAGCCGGCTCTGCCACCGCCCGGCGAATCCGACGCCACCGCTGACCTGGCCGCGGCGAGCCGCCGCCGGGCCCGGCGGCCCAAGGTCGAGGTGACCGGCGGCGACACAGCCGTGCACAAGGCAGACGCCCCTCGTCCCGGCGCTCGAGCAGTGCGCGCCGCCGAGCCGGCCCGCCGCGGGCTGGCGACTCGACGAGTGGCCAGCGACGCCGCTGCAGCTGGTGACGATGCCGCGCCGAAGACCCGGTCGTCGGCCCGCCGGAGCAGCAATCCCGCCAGCACCGGGGGGGCTGGCCGCCCCGCCCGCCGCCCGTCAGCCGCCACCAGGCGCCAGGAGCCGCCGGCCGATGCCGGCAGCGAGGAGCAGGCATGACCACCCGTCGCACGAAGCTGACCGGCGCCGCCGTCGCCGTCGCCGGCCTGGCGCTCACCGCCGCGCCCGCAGCCCACGCCGACACCCCCGCCAAGACGGCCTGGTACTACGCCCCGCCCCCGAGCGGGACGGCGCTGCCGGCCGCGGCGCCGGCCGCCCCGCCGGCAGCCGACCCGACCAACTCGCTCGTCGTCGGAGGCGGCCAGGGCACCACCACCGAGTTCGCCGCGCTCGACTACAGGGTGGCCCCCGGCACGCCGGGAGCCACCCTGACCCTCACGG
The DNA here is from genome assembly GCA_035718085.1 of Acidimicrobiales bacterium. GTDB lineage: Bacteria > Actinomycetota > Acidimicrobiia > Acidimicrobiales > Palsa-688 > DASTHS01. Next base: position 1,764 of record DASTHS010000204.1, read on the forward strand.
TGGCGAGCAACAACGGCGCGCCGGGAGCCGCCGGGACGCCCCTCGTCGACGCCTGCGCCATCGCGCAGAACACCTGGACCGCTGGCGGCGGCCAGGCGGGCAGCGCGGCTCCTGCGTACGACTGCAGTGCGGCGGTGAAGGGCACGACGAGCTCCGATGGCACCACGGTCACCTTCGCCCTGCCCGCCCCGTCGGGCACCGACGTCGACCTGGCGATCGTGCCCGACCCCACGGCGCAGCCGTTCACGGTGTCGTTCGCCCAGCCCGACTCGGGCGCGTTCACCCCGGCGGCCGCCCCGTCGTCGTCCGACGCCAGCCAGGGAAGCGGCTATTCCGCGCCGGCGACGAGCACCTCCGGTGCCACCGCGCCCGACACCTCGTCGGGTGCATCCGGGTCCAGTGCGGCCGGAGCTGGCGGATCGTTCTCGAGCTCGTCGGTCGGCGGCTCGGGGTCGGCCGACTCCTCGGGATCGTTCTCGTCGTCGAGCCCGTCGGCCTCCTCGTCGCTGGCCGCCGGCGCGGCTTCGCCGAGCTTCGACGCAGGCGGCGCCACCCCGTCGGTCAACCCGCTGCCGACCGCGGCGGGATCGACGGCCACCTCCCCGAGCGGGGCCGGTAGCAGCGCGGCGACCCCCGCACAGGCCGCCACCGCGACCCCGGCCTCGGTGGCGCACCCGGTCGGCGGCGGCAGCAAGTGGCTGATCGGGGCCGTCGGCCTGGGGCTGCTCGTCGTCGGGCTGCTCTACGGAGCCACCCGCCAGACCCGGGCCCCCAAGCTGCTCGGCTCGCTGTCCATCGCCGGCGTGCGAGGCGACACGCCCGCCGGCTGAGCTCCAGGCCCCAGCCTGCCGTGCCGACGGTGCCCTGTGCCCCTACCGTGGGGCGCAGGGCATCGACGCGTCGGAGGTCGTGGTGCGAGCGGCATGGAGACCGAAGTCGGTGGTGGCGGGGCTGGGCCTCGCCGCCGCCGTCGG
>DASTHS010000205.1:0-3986 GCA_035718085.1 Acidimicrobiales bacterium
GCGCCGGTGCGCCCGCCGGGGCGGTCGGCGCTGTGGCGGGGGAGCCGCCGGCGGCGGCGACGGGGGCGGCGGCCAGCAGGGCCGCAGCGCCGGGCCGCTGTCGGGGGTCGGGCCGGAGCATGGCGGCCAGCAGGCCGGCGAGCGACGACGGCGTGGTCGCCGGCAGCCGGCACGGCGCGCCGCTGGCCGCCCGCGCCAGCGCCGCCGCCGGTGGACCGTCACCCCACGGGGTGGCGCCGGTGGCGGCGAAGAGCAGCGTCGCCCCGAGGGCGAACACGTCGGCGGCCGGTCCGACCGGCTCGCCGCGCGCCTGCTCGGGGGCCATCCATGCCGGGGTGCCGAGCACCGTGCCCGCCATGGTCAGGCCGGCGGTGGTCGCGGGACCCCCGGCCAGACCGAAGTCGGCCAGCGCCAGGCGACCGCGGTGGTCGACCAGGACGTTGGCCGGCTTGACGTCGCGGTGCACCACGCCGGCGGCGTGGGCGGTGGCCAGGGCGCCGAGGAGGGTGACCGCGCCTTCTGCCACCTCGGCGGGGGGCAGGGGGCCGCCCGCCGCGACGCGGTCGGCGAGGTTGCCGACCAGGGCGGGCATGACGATCACCAGGTCGCCGGCGTCGTCGTCGACGGCGAGCACCGGCACGATGCCGGGATGGCGCAGCCGGGCCAGCACGACCGCCTCTCGCCGCAGCCGGGTGCGGGCCTGGTCGATGTCGACGGCGGAGCCGGTGAGGGCCACCCGCTTGCGGGCGACGCGGGTGCCGTCGGGCGCCACCGCCAGCTCGACCACCGCCGTCGCCCCCCGCCCCAGCACGCCGACCACCCGGTAGTGCGGCGCCCGGGTCGCTGGCACGGCCGGCACGCTACCCGCCCCTAGACCGGCAGCTGCGTCGCCTTGAACTCGTTGAGCTCCGGCCACCCGGTGACCATGTCGACGATGCGGCGCATGGTCGACAGCGCCCGGTCGGCGTCGCCGTCGGCCCGGTCGAGCAGGCGCACGAACACGGCCCGGCGCCCGGAGATGAACGTCGGCACGCCGAACACCTCGAGCTCGTCGACGGCGGTGGTGTGCTCGCGTCGGGCGACTTCGACGGGCCAGCCGGCGTCGACCTCGGCGAGCACGGCGTCGGCGTCGAGGCCCACCCCGGTGAGCACGTCGGCGACCACCTCGCGCCGGCGGGTGTCGAGCGCCTTGGCGTGGCGCGCCTCGAACAGGGCGCGGTGGGCGGCGAGGAACCGCTCGGGGTGGCGGTCACGCACCACGATGCCGGCGTAGTTGACCAGCATGCCGGGGAAGTCGGCCGGCCGGTCGAACACCGACGGCTCGCCGTCGGCCACGTGGGGCTGGTCCAGCGAGAACGCCCGGAACTCGACCTGCCAGTCGGCGCCGGCCTCGAGGGCGGTCAACAGGTGGTCGTGGGCGTTGCGGGCGAAGGGGCAGCGGTAGTCCCACGTGACGGCGAACGAGGTCATGCCAACGACAACCCCGGGCCGGCGCCCGGGCTTCCCGCGGCGCCGTCCGGCGCCCGGACGTCGTCGACCCGATCGACGGGCACCAGCCGCCGTGTGGCCTCGCCGAGCACCGTGCCCAGCACCACCCCACCGACCACGTCGGAGGCGTGGTGGATGCGCACGTGCACCCGCGAGGCGGCGACCACCACCGCCAGGGCGTAGTAGGCCGGCCACAGCGGGTCGTCGTCGCGCAGGAGGGCGGCGGCGAAGAACGCGGCGGTGGCGTGGCCGCTCGGGAAGCTGCTGGTGCGGGGCTGGCGCAGGTACAGGGCGCGCGGGCCCTCGTGCACCGGGCGTGACCTGCGGAACATCCACTTGACGGGGCCGTTGACCACGGCCGATTCGATGCCGAGCCCGGCGGCGGCGCGCAGCAGCCGACGCCGGCCGGTGCCGTCGCGGCGGCGGGCCGCCTGCACGGCGGCGACGACCAGCCACACGAGGCCGTGGTCGCCGACGGCGCTGGCCAGGTAGAAGACCCGGTCGGCGGTGCGGCTTCCCCGCAGCAGCCGGCCGAACGCGCCGTCGACGGCCAGGTCGAAGCGGTCGAGGCGGCCGCCCGAGGGCAGGGTGATGGCCGGCGGTGCCCACCGCCACCGGGTCGGGTCGGCGACGACGTTGGCCGAGTGCGACAGTGCTGCGGCGGTGGCCCGTGCCCTGGCGGCGGTGGCGGCCGATGCCGCCGCGCCGGCCGAAGACGTCGGCGGCGCCGACGGGAGGCCCGCGCCGGGTGGCGCCGGGGTCGCCGCCGCGGGGGCGCCTGCGGCGGCGGGCCCGGCGGCGGATCGGCGGCGGGTCACGCCGGCACCGCCACGGGCGCGTTCGGCCCCGACGCCAGCTGCCCGACCCCGGGGGAGGTCGCGCCGTGCCCGCCCGGGGAGGGGGCGGCAGGCGCCCGACGAAGGGCGGGCGGAGGGATGCGGGCCAGGTCGCCCCCGACCGCCGGGCAGTAGTCGTGGTACGCGCACCAGCTGCAGGCCCGGCCCGGCTTGGGTCGGAAGTCTTCGCGCTCACAGGCCAACGTCACCGCCGCCCACAGTGCGGTGGTCTGCTGGCGCAGCCCGCGGATGGTGTGCGCCGACGGCACCGTCGAGATGGCCACCGGCTCGCGCAGGTGCAGCAACTGCACCCGCGAGGGGAGCACCCCGAGCGCCGCCTCGCAGAGCAGGGCGTAGAAGTGCACGCCGATCATGCGGGCCTGCTCGTGGGTGGCCCCCGGCGCTCGCCCGGTCTTGTAGTCGGTCACCACCAGGCCGCCGTCGCCGTCGAGCTCGAGGCGGTCGATGATGCCCCGCAGATGCAGGCCGCCGACGGTGGCCGAGAGCATCAACTCGGTGCCGACCACACGCACCCGGTCGGGGTCTTCCAGGGCGAAGTAGCCGTCGATCAGGCGGCGGGCATCGGCGACGAACCCCTCGAGCGTGCCGGCCGGCCCGGCGGCCTCCTCGTCGCGGGTGAGGCCGAGGTCCGCCACGGTGGCCGCGTCGAGCACCTCGTCGACGGCGGCGGCCAGCGCCGCCTCGGCCGCCGCCCGCGACCGGTGGCCGGGGTCGTGGTCGAACATCAGCAGCTCGAGCGCCCGGTGCACCAGGGTGCCCTTGGTGGCGGCGGGCGACGGCGGCTCGGGCAGCCGGTCGATGGCCGACAGGCGGAAGGCCAGCCCGCAGTCTTTGAAGGCGGTGACCTTCGAGGGCGAGAGGGTCGTCGGGAGCGGAAGGCTCACGGGGCCGAGGCTACCGAGGGGGTGTGACGGCGCCGGTGGACCGTCCCGGGAACCCCATGGCGCCCAGGTCGTCGCTGATCGCCGCGGCCACGACGGCAGGTTGCTCGAGGGGCCCGAAGTGGGTCAGGCCGGCGAAGCGGCGGAACCGGCCGGCCGGGATGGCGTCGGCCACGGCCTGGGCCCACGTCGCCGGTCCGCCGGTCTCGAGGGGCGCGGCGGCCACCGTGACCGGCAGGCCCAGGGTGGCCAGGCCCGGCCACGCCCCGTGGCGGCCGGCACCCTCGTAGCAGGTCGCCTCCTCCGGGCCGCTGAGCACGAGCTCGACGCCGTCGGGGGTGGGACGGGTGGCCGTGGCCACGTAGGCCTCGAGCAGCCCGGGCGCCCAGGTGCGGAACGGTGGCTTCGGGGCGAACCGGGCGACGGCGGCGGCCGCGGAGTCGAAGCGGTTCCGGCGGTGGCGGGCCACGTCGCCGATGGAGGGGTCGCCGGGCGCCGCGGCGACCTCGTCGGACCGGATGATCGGCTCGTAGCACCACAGGGCGGCGAAGGTGCCTGGTCGGGCCTGCTCGGCCAGCACCAGCGTGGCCGCCCCGAAGGAATGGCCGACCCCGGCGACGCCGCCGCTGGCGGTGGGGAGGGCGTCGACGACGGCGAGCAGGTCGGCAGCGGCCAGGTCCCAGTCGTCGTAGCGGCGGGTCGGCGACGGGCCCGACGCGCCGTGCCCGCGCATGTCGACCGCCCAGCACCGGTAGCCGCC
>DASTHS010000206.1:0-3012 GCA_035718085.1 Acidimicrobiales bacterium
CACCGACGTCGCCGCTCGCGAGGTCGCCCGCTTCGGGGTCGACGACATGCACGCCGCGCGTGCGCAGCACCGCGAGGTTCTCCTGCACCGACGCCTGCTCCCACATCTCGGTGTGCATCGCCGGGCACACCAGCACGGGGGCCCGGGTGGCGAGGAGGGTGGCGGTCAGCAGGTCACCGGAGATGCCGGCGGCGTAGGCCCCGAGCAGGCGGGCGGTGGCCGGGGCCACCACCACCAGGTCGGCCCGCTGGCCGAGGCGGGTGTGGCTGATCGCCTCGGGGCCGTCGTAGAGCCCGGTGCGGGCCGGCTCGGACGCCAGCGCCGAGAAGGTCAGCTCGCCGACGAAGCGCGTCGCGCCGCGCGTGAGCACCGGCGACACGAACGCGCCGGCATCGACCAGGCGCCGGCACACCTCGACGGCCTTGTAGGCGGCGATGCCGCCCGACACGCCGAGCACGACCCGGCGGCCGTCGAGAGCAGCTACTGCTCTTCTCCCGCAGCGGCGGCGGCCAGCTCCTCTTCCGTGGGGCGGTGGTAGGTGATCTTGGCCGCGGCGACCTCTTCGAGGGCGATCGACAGCGGCTTGCGCGACACCGACGGCACCTGGGGGGGCACGATGGTGCCGAGGCCCTCGCCCAGCTGGTTGAAGTAGGAGTTGATCTGCCGGCCCCGCTTGGCGGCGAGGGTCACCAGCGTGAACTTCGAGTCGACGCGCTCGAGCAGCTCCTCGACGGGCGGGTCCATCATCGTGGGGCGGCGCTCAGCCACAGCAGACTCCTGGGGGTCAGGTGCGGGCCCGATCGGCCCGGTAGCGCTCCAGGATACCCGCCACCTCGGCGGCGGCCCGGGCGACGTCGTCGTTGACCACCACGTGGTCGGCCATCGCCCGGCCGGCGGCCTCTTCGGCGGCGCCCACCTCGAGGCGCCGGGCGATGTGGGCCTCGTCGTCGCCCCGGGCGCGCATGCGGGCCTCCTGCTCGGCCGGGGAGGGGGCCACCACCAGCACCAGCACCGCCTCGGGGTAGCGGGCCTTCACCTGCCGGGCGCCGTCGAGGTCGATCTCGAGCAACACGTCGTCGCCGTCGGGTGGGTCGGGCACCGGGGTGCCGTAGAGGTGGCCGGTGCCGGGGAACTCGGTGTGCTCGAGGAACCCGCCTGCGTCCACGTGGGCGAGGAAGGTGGGCCGGTCGACGAAGCGGTAGGCGTCGGCGGGCTCGCCGGCACGGCGGGGCCGGGTCGTCCACGACCGTGACAGCCACAGGCGGTCGGCGGCGCCGAGCAGCTCGCGCACGACGGTGCCCTTGCCGACCCCGCCGGGGCCGGACACGATCAGGATCACCGAAGGTCCAGGCTCAGGCCAGCTTCTCGAACAGCCGCTTGCGCTGCTGCTCGCCGAGGCCCTGCAGGCGGCGGGTCTCGCTGATGCTGAGCTCCTCGAGGGTGCGGCGGGCCTTGACCTTGCCGATCCCGGGCATCGACTCGAGCACCGAGAGCACCTTCATCTTGCCGACCGTCTCGTCGGCGTCGGCCTGGGCGAGCAACTCCCGGAGGTTGATCGAGCCCATCTTCAGCTTCTCCTTGAGCTCGGCGCGCTGGCGGCGGGCGACGGCGGCCTTCTCGAGGGCGGCCTGCCGTTGGTCGGCCGAGAGTTGAGGGGGCAGCGGCATCCGGCGACCATAGCCCGAGGGCCGCCGGCCCGGCGCTGCCGCCCGGAAGCGGCAGCGCCGAACGCTCAACCCGGCCGGGTCAGGTGCCGACACCTGACCCGTGCCCCTGCCCCGACGGTGCCGTCAGTGCAACGAGCGCGGCTTCACCCTCATCGAGATGATGATGGCCCTGCTGGTGCTCGGGATCACGATGATCCCGCTGAGCGAGGTGTTCATCCAGGGCACCAAGCTCGACGCCACCACCGGGCAACGCACCAGCGCCGAGCAGATCGCCACCCGCGCCATGGAGGCGATCCGGGCCGTCCCTTACAACGCAGCGGTGGCCCCCAACTCCTACGACATGGTGGGCTTCTACGGCGACGAGACGTTCCCGTCGGGCTACGACTCGTGGTACTCGAGCCCGACGTGGGCCAACACCGGCGCAGGGGCCAACCCCGCCGGGCCCCTCACCAAGATCGTGCTCGGCTCCTGCTCCACCACCTGCGCCGTGCCCTTCACCCCGCCCATCCAGCCCCAGTCGCTCTGCCCGGCGCCGAACGGCCAGGCCGCGTCCGACTGCCCCGCCGGCGTGAGCTACGCAGGCACGACCTTCACGATCACCCGGTACATCTACTGGGAGAGCTCGAGCGGCTACAGCTACTCGTCGAGCACCTCGGTCGCCCAGACCTTCACCCAGGCCTACAAGGGCATCACCGTCATCGTCAGCTGGAGCGACGCTTCGGGGACCCACAGCGAGCAGCAGGACTCGGTGCTCTACCCCGGAGGCCAGGGGGTGTGCGCGACCCCGAGCAACTGCAACGCCACCACCACGACCACGTCGACCACAACGGCAGTGGCGCCGTCGCAGCCCACCCTGACCGTCAGCTCGACCGGCCAGAGCAGCGTCACCCTCGGGTGGACGACCCCCTCGGGATCGCCGACCGGGTACGTGCTGCAGTACTCGACGTCGTCGGCGATGACCAGCCCGCAGATCGCGACGCCCGCTCCCGGTGCCAGCACCACCAGCTACACGGTGTCGGGGCTCTCACCGGTGACCTACTGGTTCACGTTGACGGCCACGAACGCAGCCGGCTCGTCGCCGGCGAGCGCCGCTGTGTCGGCGACGCCGACCGGCTCGGGATCGACCACCGACTGCCAGATCAGTGGGATCACCGTGTCGCCGGCGAAGATCTACGAGACGCACGCCACGGGCAGCAACAGCACCACCACCCTGTCGGGTGCCTTCACGGTCACCGCCAACGTGTCGACCGCCTGCGGCCAGACGCTGCAGGTGAGCTCGGCCGGGCACACCACCCCGACGGTCAGCGACCCCGGCTCGCCCTACCTGCTCGCATCGCCCGGCGGC
>DASTHS010000207.1:0-6329 GCA_035718085.1 Acidimicrobiales bacterium
CGACCCACAGGTCGACCCCGTCGCTGAAGGTGAGCTGCGGGGCGGTGGGCACGATGCGCCCCCATTCGACGGGCGTCCAGATGCCGTCGGGCGGCGGACCGCCCGCCGCCAGCAGCTCTCGTCGGGCCGCCTCGTGGGCGACGATCGTCGCCTCGGGGAAGGCGGCGTTGCCGAAGGTGTGGTCGCCGTGGTGGTGGGTGTCGACGAGGGTGCGCACGGGCAGTCCGGTGACCTGGGCGATGGAGGCGCGCAGGGCGGCGGTGCGGGCGGCGGTGGCCGCGGTGTCGACGACCACGACCCCCCCACCGCCGACGAGGAAGCCGGCGTTGTTCAGCCACCAGCTGCCGTCGGGCTGCAGGTGGGCCCACACCCCGTCGGCCACCTCCTGGCGGTGCGCGGGCCCCGGGGGGCCGCCGTGGCCGTGGCCGGCGCTCATCGCAGCAGGGCGTCGGCCAGCAGGGACCACTGCCCGGTCGGCACCTCCCCCATGGTGGCGCCGACGGCCTGCACCAGCACGTGGTCGGCGCCGGCGTCGAGGTGCGCGTGCACCCGGTCGACGGCGGCCTCGACGTCGCCCATGGCCACCAGCGCCTGGGCCAACCGCTCGGACCCGCCACGGCCGAAGTCGCTCTCGTCGAACCCGAGGCGCAGCCAGTTGTTCCGGTAGTTCGGCAGGCCGGTGTAGAAGGCCAGGTGCTCGTGGGCCCGCCGACGGGCCTCCTCGGCGTCGACGCCGACCACGACGGCCTGCTCGACGACGAGCAGCGCGTCGGGCCCGAGGTGCTCACGAGCGAATGCGGTGTGCTCGGGGGGCACCAGATAGGGGTGGGCGCCCTGGGTCTCGGCGGCGCACAGCTCGAGCATCTTCGGACCGAGGGCTGCGACCACGACCGTCGGCATCGTCGCGTCGGCCGCCATGTAGGGGGCGGCGGCCATGCGCTCGAGGTAGGCCCGCATGGCTTGGAGCGGCGGCCCGTAGGTCTCGCCCCGATCGCGTTCGACCAGCGGCCGGTGCGAGACGCCCAGGCCGAGCACGAACCGCCCCGGGAAGCGGGCCTCGAGGTTGCGCGCCGCCGCGGCGCACGCCATCGGCCCGCGCCCGTAGATGTTGGCGATGCCGGTGCCCACGACCATGCGGGGGGCGGCGTCGAGGAACATCGCCGCTTGGGTGAACGCCTCCCGCCCGTAGGCCTCGCCGTACCAGAGCGACCCCCACCCGGCGGCGTCGAGGGCGGCGACGGCCTCCATCGCTTCGGGGGCCGGCAACGACTCGAGGGTGGTGGTCCAGATGCCGTAGCGGTTGGCGCGAAGCGACTCGGGTGCGGTCATGCGGTCAGCATCGCAGAGGTCGACGGCGCGCCGATGGGCCTGCGACGACGGCCCGACACGTCGCCGTGGTGGTGGCGGGTGCCCGCCACCGTCTGCGCGCGGACCCCATCGTCGCGCCGGAGGGCTCAGCCGGGCGGCGCCGGGGGGCCGGCCGAGGTGTGCCGGGTGCCCTCCGGGTCGACCGCCCACGCCGGCGTGTCGCCCCACCGCTCGGCGAAGACGAGCTCGCCGAGGGGGCGGCGCCGCACCGGGCCGTGGCCCCCGGCGGGGCGGCCGAGGGTGATCGTCGCTGCCAGCCACGCCTCGGGAGGGGCGCCGACCAGGGCGCGCAGCTCGGCCTCGAGGCCGCGCTGGAACCCGGTGATGACCCCGCCGTAGCCGAGGGCGCGGGCCGCGAGCAGCAGGTTCTGGCAGGCCGGGTAGACCGATGCCCCGTCGCTCGGGTCGGGCGCCCGGTACCGCACCATCCACGGGAGCACCAGCACCGGCGCCCGCTCGAAGCCGTCGACGTAGTCGGCCATGGTGCGGGCCATGCGGGCCTTGGGCGACGACGGGTCGGCGCCCGAGCCGCCGTCGTAGCCGTCGCGGCGGCGCTTCCCGGCCCACACCCGGCGAGCGTGCTCCCCGATGAGGGCCTTGGCCGCGGTCGCCACGGGCCCGTCGGTGAGCACCAGGAACCGGAACGGCTGCCGGTTGGAGCCGCTGGGCGCCCGGGTGGCGGCGAAGAGCACCTCGCGCAGAACCTCGTCGGGCACCGGCTCGTCGCGGTAGCGGCGGATCGCCCGCGTCGTGCGCAGGCCCTCGAGCAGGTCGACCACGCCGTCACCCTAGGGAGTGCTCAGAAGCGGTCGCGACCCTCGTCGTCTGCAGGGACCTCGGCGGCCTGCTCGAGGGCGTCGAACTCGTCGGCCTCGGCGGAGGACGGCGCCGTCGCCGGCCGCAGCACGGGGTCGTCGACCACGGCACGCTCCTGTTCCGCGGCGTCGGCCTGGGGTACGTACGGGTCGCTCATGCTCGGTGCTCCGTGCCGTGACCGAGCGCCTCCCAGATCTGCTCGATCGTGTCGTAGTGCCGGTCGTCGGGCAGGTCGTCGAGCACGGCGAGCACCCGAGCCGGGGCCATCGCCTCTCGGGCGACCTCGAGGAGGCGCTGCCGGTTGGCGGGCAGCTCACCGGGGCGAAGCGCCTGGGCGAGCTGGCTGCGCATGTCGACCTCGTCGGGCGTCAGGCCGGTGGGGGCCCCGGGGCGCTCGCCCGAGGCGTGGGTGTCGCCGCCCTCGGTCTCGAAGTCCTCCTGCAGCAGGTCGGCGCGGGAGCGGGCCTCGATCGGCGTCCCCTGCTCCAACGAGCGCACCTCTTTGGCCATCTCCTCGTCGACCCGGGGGTTGTGCACGTCACTCCGGCGCTGCACCACGGTCAGGCTCCTTCCGGGCGGTTCATGCCCCGCGAGCTACCCGTCGCGGCACCCCCTCACGCCAGGCGCCGACCCGCGCCGGCACGTCGGCCGCGGCGAGCCGGCCCGAGAAGCGCTCGCCCTGGGAGCGGTCACAGCCGAGCACGGTGACCGCCTCGTGGGTGTCGTCGGTGTCGACACCCTCGGCGACCACGACCATGCCGAGGAGGTGGGCGAGCTCGACGGTGGCGAAGGCGGTGGCGTGGGTGGCGGGATCGGCGAGACCCCCGACGACGCGGGCGTCGAGCTTGACCTCGTCGAAGCTCACCTCGCGCAGCGTGCCCAGCGACGAGCTCGGGGTGCCGTAGCAGTCGAGGGCGAGCACCACCCCCAGCTGCTGGAGGCGGCCCAGCACGTCGACGGCGCGGGCGCCGTGGTCGCGGAGCACGGCCTCTGGGAGCTCGACGGTGAGCGCACCCGGCTCGGTGCCCGACACGTCGAGCACCTCGGCCACCGCGGCAGGGAAGCCGGGGCTGAGCAGCTCCGCCGCCCCGACGTCGATCGCCAGGCCCGGGCGGCACCCGGCGCGGCACCACGCCGCCCGGTCGGAGCAGGCGCGCCGCAGCAACGCCCGCCAGAGCTCGGCGGCCAGGCCGGCGTCCTCGGCGACGGCGCGCAGGGCGGCGCCGGCCAGCGGCGCGCCCGACCGAGCCCACACGGGCACCACCTCGACGCCCGTGGTGCGCCCGTCGACCGACTCGACGATCGGGTCGTAGGCGACCTCGATGCGGTCGGCGGCCAGGGCGGCCCGGAGCTCCCCGGCGAGCGCGCCCCGCGCTGCTGCCTCGGACGCCTCGCGCAGGTCGATCATCTCGACCCGCCGGCCGCCCCGGCGCTTGGCGCGGTACATGGCGGCGTCGGCGTCCTCGAGCAGCCCCTCGGGGGTGTGGCGCGCCGGGTCGGCCGCGACGACCCCGAGGCTGGCGCCGACGTGGATGGCGCCGGCGGCCAACGAGAACGGGTCGTCGAGGGCGCGGCCGAGGCGCACGGCGATGGCTTCGCCATCGGCGGGGTCGTCGAGGTCGTCGCAGAGCACGACGAACTCGTCACCGCCGAGGCGGGCGGCGGTGTCACCCGGGCGCAGCAGGCTGCGCAACCGGCCGGCGAACGCCATCAGCACGGCGTCACCGACCCGGTGGCCGTAGGTGTCGTTGACGTGTTTGAAGTCGTCGAGGTCGCAGAAGACGAGGGCGGCGGTGTGACCGGACCGCCGGACCCGGGCCAGGGTCTGCTCGATGCGGTCGACCAGCAGCAGCCGGTTGGGCAGGCCCGTGAGGGGATCGTGCAGCTCGCCGTGGCGGGCCTCGTCGAGCTCGGCGCGCAGTGCCTCGACGGTGCGTGCCGCCCCGATGGCGTGGCCGGCGACGGCGGCGACCGCCGCCAGGGCGGCAAGGTCGGCGTCACCCAGCGGAGCCGGGGGCGTGACCCTCAGCAGGCCGCCGTCGCCGGTGCCGGGGGTCAGCGGCACGGTCAGGGCGTCGGCGGTCAGCCCCGCGACCACCTCGACCGGCGCGGCCCCGGGCAGCTCGAGGGAGGCGCCCGCCCCGGGGGCGGCCGCGGCCAGCGCAGCGGTGAGCCGGGCGACCACCGCGTCGCGCCCGGTCGTCGACGCCGCGGTGATCGCACCGAGCAGCGGCGGCAGGTCCGGGCGGTCCATGGGCGCTCCCCATACCCACCCGGAGCCGGCCGCCACCCATGCGGAAAACCCGGCAGCGGCGCGGGCGCCCCCCACCTACCGTGGCCAGGTGCGCGCCCGGACCTCCGCCGCGGCGTTCCCGCTGCTCATGACGGCCGTGCTGGTGCAGGCGGCGGGCATCGGCGTGATCTTCCCGTTGCTGGCCACCATCCAGGCCGCCCACCACCTGCCGACCTACGGGCTGGGGCTCATGTCGGGCGCGGCGTTCTTCACCAGCCTGGCTGCCCAGCTGCTGCTGGCCCGCCACCTGGACGGGCCCCGGGCCCGGGCGGTGCTGCTCGCCGGCCTGGCGGCCGGGGCGCTGTCGCAGGTGTGGTTCGGGGTCGCCGGCGACCTGTGGTCGCTGGTCGCGGCCCGCGCCCTCGGTGGCGTGGGCTTCGGCGTGGTCATGCCGGCGGCCCTGCGGGCCGGCACCGTCGGCGCCGACGCCCAGGCGCGCGGGGCCCGGCTGGGTCGGCTGGCCAGCATGCAGATGGTCGGCATCACCGTCGGGCCGCTGCTCGGGTCGTCGCTCGCGACCGTCGGCGGGCTGCGGGCCCCGTTCCTCTCGGTCGCGGTCGCCGAAGCGGCGGTCTTCGTGGCCCTGCTGCCGGTGCCGGTCGCCGGTGGCGCCCCCGACCACGACGGCGTCGCGGTCGCCCTTCGACCGTCGGTCCGCAGCCGGCCGGTGCTCGGGGTGATGCTGGTCACCGTCGGCCTGCAGTTGCCGTACGGCGTCTACGACGCCCTGTGGTCGCGGCTGCTGACCGACCGCGGGGCGTCGACCCTGCTCATCGGGCTGAGCCTGACCAGCTTCGGCCTGCCCTACGCCCTGCTGGCCCCCCTCGGCGGCCGGCTGGCCGCCGAGCACCCGCTGCGGTGGGCTGCCGGCGGCCTCGTCGTGGGCAGCTGCTTCATGGCCAGCTATGGGCTGGTGCGCTCGCCGGTGGTCATCACCGTGCTCGGCTGCTTCGAGGCGGTGGCCCAGGCGGTCGCCGTGCCGGCGGGCTACGCGGCGACGGCGGCGGTGTTCCCCGACCGGTGGGCGGCGACGGGCCAGGGGCTCACCTCCGGGGCCGGCACGGCGGCCGGCGGGGTGGCTGCCGTCGCCGCCGCGCCGTTCTACGGGGCGGCGGGCCCGGCTGCGGTGTTCGCCGGCGGGGCCGCGGCGAGCATCGCGGCGATGCTCGGCGGCGTCGCCCTGGCCGGCCCGGGCGCCGCTCCGGGCGGCGGGGCACGTTCCCGACCGGGCGGCCTACGCTCGACCCGTGGGCGCCGTGCGGCGCCGCAGCCGACGACGACGGGGAGGACTCCATGAACACCGAGTCGCTGTACATCAACGGCCAGTGGGTGCCATCGAGCGGCGAGGGCACCATCGAGGTGCTGAGCGCGTCGACCGAGGAGGTGCTGGCGTCGATCCCTCGGGGCAGCGCCGACGACGTCGACCGGGCCGTGCGCGCCGCGCGCGACGCGTTCGAGTCGTGGTCGACCACCTCGGTGGCCGACCGCTCGAAGTACCTGCGGGCCATCGCCGAGCAGCTGCAGGCGCGCGGCCCGGAGCTGGTCGAGACGATCTCCAAGGAGGTCGGCTCGCCGGTGTGGTTCTCCCAACTGGCCCAGGTGGGCCTCCCCGGCATCGACGTGGCGTCGGTGGCCGAGATCATCGAGAGCTACGAGTGGGAGGAGCAGGTCGGCAAGTCGCTGGTCGTCAAGGAGCCCGTCGGCGTCGTCGGGGCCATCACCCCGTGGAACTACCCGCTGCACCAGACGATGGCGAAGATCGCCGCGGCACTCGCCGCCGGGTGCACCGTGGTGCACAAGCCGAGCGAGGTCGCGCCCCTGTCCGCCTACCTGCTCGCCGAACTCTTCACCG
>DASTHS010000208.1:0-4727 GCA_035718085.1 Acidimicrobiales bacterium
CTGCGCCACGAGCAGCGCGGCGGTCGCCCTGGCCGTCGCCGCCGCCACCGCGGAGCGGTGGTCGCTGCTGTTGCTCGGCGCCGTCGCCGGGGCGGCGGCCGCCGCCCACGCCGCCCACCGCCGCCTCGCCGCCCGTCACGCCGACCTCGCCGCCCTCTACGAGCTCACCCAGCGCCTCGCCGGCTGCTCCGAGGAGCAAGACGTGCTGCGCGAGGTGCTCCTCGGCGTGCAGCAGGCGCTGTCGTGCCAGCGGTCGCAGCTGCTGGTGCTGCGCCGCGCCGGGCCGCTGCGCTACGCGCTCGACGACACCACCACCATGACCGTGCAGCAGCTCCCGGCCGCCCCCGCCATCGTCGACCTGCTCGTCGAGGGCCGCGACGCCGTGCTCGCCCCTCGCGGCGCCCGCCACCACCTCGGCGAGGCGCTCGCGGCCAGCGGCTTCGACGACGCCATGGTGGTGCGGTTGCCGAGCGACGTCGGCGACCCCCGCCTCCTCGTGGTCGCCGACCGCACGACCGGCACGTTCACGGCGGCCGACATCCCGTTCCTGCAGACCCTCGCCGCCCAGTGCGCGGTGTCGCTCCGCGGTACCCGGCTGCTCGACGAGCTGCGCTCGGAGGTGGCCAGCCGCGAGCACGACGCCCTCCACGACTCGTTGACCCGGCTAGGCAACCGCGCCCTGTTCTCCCGCCGCTGTGGCGAGGCGCTGGCCCGCCAGCGGCCCAACAGCGCGGTGGTGGTGATGCTGCTGGACCTCGACGGGTTCAAGGAGATCAACGACACCCTCGGCCACCACGTCGGGGACCTGGTGCTCCAGCAGGTCGCCCACCGCCTGCGGACCCAGGTGGGCGGTCGGGGCGTGCCCACCCGGCTGGGCGGCGACGAGTTCGCCATCGTCTACCCGGCGGTGAGCGTCAAGGCCGACGTGCGTGCCGTGGCCCGCGAGGTCTCCGAGGCGGTCAGCCGGCCGATGGACCTCGGCGACCTGGCCATCACCGTGCAGGCCAGCATCGGCATCAGCATGGCCCCCGGCCACGGCAACGACAGCGCCACGCTGCTCAAGTGCGCGGATGTGGCCATGTACGCGGCCAAGGCGTCCGCCGAGCGCATCTCGGTCTACACCTCCACCGGCGACCAGCACTCGACCCGCCGGCTGCTGCTCGCCTCCGAGCTGCGCCGGGCGGCCGAGGCCGAGGAGCTGGTGCTGCACTACCAGCCGAAGGCCGACCTGCAGACCGGGGCCGTGCTCGGCTTCGAGGCGCTGCTGCGCTGGTCGCACCCCACCTTCGGGGAGGTGTCGCCGTCGGAGTTCATCCCCGTCGCCGAGCAGGCCGGCCTCATCGACGGCATGACGTGGTGGGTGCTCGCCGAGGCGCTGCGTCAACAGCGGGTGTGGGCGGCCGCCGGCTACGACCTGTCGGTGGCGGTGAACATCTCGGCCCGGTCGCTGCTCGACGGGCGACTGGCCAGCCGACTGTCGCGGCTGTTGACCTCGAGCGGCGTGCCGCCCGAGCGGCTGGTGCTGGAGGTCACCGAGACCTCGGTGATGGCCGACGCCGAGCGCTCGGCGGCGATCCTCGACGGCGCCGCCGCCCTCGGGGTGCGCATCTCGGTCGACGACTTCGGCACCGGCTACTCGTCGCTCAGCCGCCTGCTCGAGATGCCCGTGCACGAGATCAAGGTCGACCGCTCGTTCGTCACCACCATGCTGCAGTCCAGCGACAACCTGGCCATCGTGCAGAGCACGGTGAACCTGGCGCTGTCGATGGGCCGCAAGGTGACCGCCGAGGGCGTCGAAGACGAGGCCACCTGGGAGGAGCTGCGCCGTCTCGGCTGCCACGCCGTCCAGGGCTACGTCCTGGCCCGGGCGATGGCGGGGGAGCGCACCGTGGTGTGGCTCGGCGAGTACGAGGCGGCCATGGCCCAGGCCCGCGCCGACGCCTGGGAGGCGCAACGCGCCGTCGCCGTCGCCGTCGACGGCGACGGGGCGGCGGTGGGCGCGCCGGCGTAGCCAGGGCACCGGGGTGCCCGCGCCGGCCCGGGCGGCGACCGGCGCGCCAGTAGGATCTCCGGCCGTGCTCGCCACCGCCGCCCCCTCCGAGGGGGTCGCCGTCGCCGTCACCGTCGTGGCCACGCTGGTCACGGTGGCCGTGCTGGCGGCCGCCGCCGCGGCCGTGGTGGCCGCCCGGCGCATGCGCCGGGCCGCCGACGACCTGGCCGTCGAGGTGCGCCGGGTGCTGGCCGACGTCGACGGCGTGCTGGCCGAGGCCAGCACCGACCTCGCCCGCGTCGACGGGCTGATCGGGTCGGCCGAGGCGCTCACCGGCACCATCGGGGCGGCCTCCCGCCTGGCCCACGCCTCGGTCGCCACCCCGGTCATCAAGGCCATGGCCCTCGGCCGCGGCACCGCCCGCGCCGGCGCCCGCCTGCGGGCCCGCCGCTAGTGCTCAAGCGGGTCCGCTGGATCGGCACCGGCGCCGTGCTCGGCGCCGGCGGCTCGATCTGGGCGCAGCAGGCGCTGCGCCGCCGGGTGCGCCGCCTCCGCCCCGACAGCCTGGCCCGCCGGGCCGTCGAGGGCGCCCGCACGTTCGGGGCCGACGTGGGCGGCGCGCTCGGCGAGGGCCGCCAGGCCATGCGCGAGCGCGAGGCCGAGCTGCGCGCCCGGCTCGGCCAACCGCGCTCCTAGCCCCGAAGGCGGCCGCTAGCCTCGGGCGGATGTCGGTAGCGAACTCGCCCGCCCGGGCGGTGCCGCACGGCGCCGGGCGCCTCCTCGGCCTCGACCTCGGTGCCAGGCGCATCGGCGTCGCCGTCTGCGACAGCGCCGGCACCGTCGCCACCGGGGTGGCCACGATCGAGCGGTCGGGTGACCCCGCCCGTGACCGCCGGCGGGTGGCCGAGCTCGCCGACGACTACGGCGCCGTCGGCGTGGTCGTGGGCCTGCCCCTGTCGATGTCGGGGCGTGCCGGCCCGGCCGCCGCCGCCGCCCTCGCCGAGGTCGACGCCCTGCGCGCCGCCCTCGACGTGCCCGTCGACACCGTCGACGAGCGGCTGACCACCGTCGCCGCCGCCGGCGCCCTGCGCCGCAGCGGCCGCAGCGCCCGCGACGCCAGGGCGGTGATCGACCGCGAGGCGGCTGCCGGGATCCTGCAGTCGTGGCTCGACCGGCGGCGGTCGGGCCGATGAGCGCCCTCGACCCGGGGGCCGGCCACCTCGACCACGACGACGACGGCTACTACGACGACTACGACGACCACGACTACGACGACGGCGGATGGGAGCCGCCGCGCCGCGGCCGCCACGGGCGGCCCCGTCGACGCCGTCGGCCGGTGCTCACCGTGCTGCTGGCCCTCGTCGTGGTCTCCGCCCTGATCGTGGTCGGCGTCGGCTTGCACCTGAAGGGCGAGATCAGCCCCGGGGGCAAGCCCGGCAAGCTGGTCGACGTCACCATCCCGAAGGGGTCGACCGACCGGGCCATCGGCCAGCGGCTGGCCGCTGCCGGGGTCATCTCGGGCCCGTCGCTGTTCCACTGGTACGTCTCGCTGCGCCACGACGGCCCCTTCCAGCCCGGGTCGTACCGCCTCGCCGAGCACGAGAGCTACAGCGCGGCCATCGCCGCGCTCAAGCAGGGCCCACCGGTGGTCGTCGACCACCTGGTGGTGCCCGAGGGCTACACGCTGGCCGAGATCGCCCAGCGGGTGCAGGCGCTGCCGGGCATGCACCTCCAGGCCGCCGCCTTCCTCGCCGACGCCACGACCGGCGTGGTGCGCTCGCCCTACGAGCCGGCCGGGGTCAACAGCCTCGAGGGGCTGGTCTTCCCGGCCACCTACGACGTCAGCCCGCCCATGACCGAGGCCGACGTGCTGCGCCTGATGGTGCAGAAGTTCGACGACGTCGCCGCCTCCCTCGACCTGACCGGGCGGGCCGCTGCGCTCGGCGTGACCCCCTACCAGGTGGTCACCGTGGCCTCGATCATCGAACGCGAGGCCAAGCTCGCCGGTGACCGGCCCGGGGTGGCCAGCGCCATCTACAACCGGCTCCACATCGGCATGGCCCTCGGCGCCGACTCCACCCTCGTCTACGCGCTGCGCCTGGCCAACCCGGCGCTCGACCCGAACAAGGTCGACTACGAGACGCCGAGCCCCTACAACACCCGCCTCAACAAGGGGCTGCCGCCGACCCCGATCGCCAACCCGGGGCTGCCGTCGCTCACCGCCGCCGCCAACCCGCCGACCACCACCAACCTCTACTTCGTGGAGGTCGACCCCGACGGCCAGCTGGCCTTCGCCAGCAACTCGGCCGGGTTCGCAAAGCTGCAGGCCCAGTGCCGAGCGGCCCGCCTCTGCTGACGGTCCCCGAGCTGCCGACACCCACCGGTTCCACCCGGGTGGCCGCGGTCATCGGCGACCCGGTGACCCACTCGCTGTCACCGCTGCTGCACAACGCCGCCTACCGAGCCCTCGGCCTCGACTGGGTCTACGTCGCCCTCCCGGTGCCGGCCGGGGCGGGGGCGGCCGCCGTGCGGGCCGTGCCCACCCTGGGCCTGGTCGGCCTGTCGGTCACCATGCCCCACAAGCAGGCCGCCGCCGGCGCCGTCGACCGGCTGACGGCGACGGCCGCCCGCCTCGGCGTGGTCAACACCGTGGCCGCCACCCCCGCCGGGCTGCTCGGTGACAGCACCGCCGGCGCCGGGTTCGTCGCCGCCCTGCGCGCCGAGGGCGCCGACCCCG
>DASTHS010000209.1:0-16326 GCA_035718085.1 Acidimicrobiales bacterium
ATGCGGATGTCGCTCGCCAGCACCAGCGCCAGACCGCCCCCCGCCGCCGGTCCGTTGACTGCAGCGATGATCGGCTGCGGCAGGCGGCGCATGTGGGGCACCAGCGAGGCGATGTGCCGCTGCACGGCCATGCCAGCCGGCACTCCCCCGCGCTCGGCTGCCGGCCCCGGAGGCCGCCCGTAGCCGCTCAGGTCGGCACCGGCGCAGAACCCGCGCCCTGCGCCGGTGAGTACCACGACGCGCGTCGCCCCGTCGTCGGCCAACTCGTCGAAGGCGTCGTGGAGGCCGCTGATGAGGTCGACGTTCATGGCGTTGAGCGCCTCGGGCCGGTTCATGGTCACCAGGGCCACGCCGGGGCGCGGGCGGGTGGTCTCGACGGCGCTCATGCGTCCTCCAGGTAGTCGCGCAGGTTGGCCCGGGCCACCGGCTGGCGCAGCTTCGCCAGGGTCTTGCTCTCGATCTGGCGGATCCGCTCGCGGGTCACGCCGAACTCGCGGCCGACCTCTTCGAGGGTGCGCATCTCGCCGTCGTCGAGCCCGAAGCGCAGCCGCACCACCTTCTGCTCGCGCTCGGTCAGCTCCGAGAGGGCGTCGCGCACGGCCTCGTTGAGCATGGCCCGGGTGGCCGCCTCGAGGGGGGCCACGGCCTGGTCGTCCTCGATCAGATCGGAGAGCGAGAAGTCGTCGTCACCCATCGGCTGCTCGAGGCTCACCGTCTCCTGGCTGAGGCGCAAGATCTCCCGCACCCGCGCCGGCGCCAGCTCGGTGCGCGCGGCGACCTCGTCGACGGTCGCCTCCCGGCCCAGCTCCTGCAGCATCTGGCGCTGCACCCGCACCACCTTGTTGATGGTCTCGACCATGTGCACGGGGATGCGGATGGTGCGGGCCTGGTCGGCCACCGCCCGGGTGATGGCCTGACGGATCCACCAGGTCGCGTAGGTCGAGAACTTGAAGCCCTTGGTGTAGTCGAACTTGTCGACGGCCCGCATCAGGCCGAGGTTGCCCTCCTGGATCAGGTCGAGCAGCGCCATGCCCCGGTTGCGGTACCGCTTGGCGATCGACACGACGAGGCGCAGGTTGGCCTCGACCAGGATGCGCTTGGCCGCCGCCCCCTCGGCCACCAACCGCCGGTCGCGCGCCGATGTGGGCCCGTCGTCGGCGGCGAGCAGCCGCTCGGCGGCGGCGATGCCGGCCTCGACGCAGCGGGCGAGGGTCACCTCCTCGGAGCCGGTCAGCAGCGGCACCCGCCCGATCTCCTTGAGGTACATGCGCACCGGATCGGAGCTGCCACCGGCGAAGCCGTCGAGGTCGACGCGCAGGTCGGCGATCGAGGCCACCTTGCCGCTGCGGTGGCGGGCCGACGACCCGGCGAGCTGCGCCAGCGCCGACGACAGCTCGTCACCGGCCGCGTCGGCGGCGGCCGCCGCCGCTCCGGCCGCCTCGGCCCCCCGTGCTTCGGTGTCGGCGTCGCGCCACTCGATGCCCTCGGCGCGCACGCGGTTGACGACTGCGTCGATGAGGCCGGGGCTGAGCTCCACCGACTCGAGCAGGGCCACGACGTCGTCGGCCCCCAGCCAACCACGGTCGCGCCCGTGCAGCAGCAGGGCGGCGAAGTCGACCGTCGGCGTGCCGTCGGGCCGGAACGGCGTGACCGGGCCGGTCACCGCTGCCCGCTCCCCCGAGCTCGCATGGCACCGCCTTCCCTCATGCCGCCCCCACGGCCGGCTCGGCCCGTGCGATCAGCCAGCCTACCAGCGCCTCCTCGGCCTCGACCCGGGCGGCCGGGTCGCCCGCCTCCGGCGGGCGCAGCGCCTCGATGGCCAGCTTGAGCCACGCCACCGCGCCGGCGTAGGCGGCCTGGTCGTCGGCGCCGCGCATCTCGGCGGCGACCTCGGCCAGGCAGCGCTGCCCGGCCCGCTCGACGAGGCGCACGACGATGTCGTCGGCATCGGGTTCGGGGTCTTCCACCGCCAGCTGGCGGAGCAGGGCGGCGGCCGCCGGGTCGGCCTCGTCGATGGCCTCGTGGAGGTCGTCGGCCGCCATCAGCGCGTCGAGCACGGCGACCGCCAGCGGCGAGGCGAACAGCGCCCGGTGCAGGCGGGCGGCGACCTCCTCGGGGCGGTGCACCGCCAGCCGGAGGGCCTCGCGCTCCACGCCGGTCACCGTGGGCGCCGGCAGGTCGTCGTCACCCCCCGCCGGGCGCCTCGCGGCGGGCGCGGGCCGCACCGCGACCTTCCCCTGCTCTCCCGTCGCCAGGCTCCGGAGCCGTTCCGGGTCGATGCGGCAGCGGTCGGCCACCTGCATGAGGTACTGGTCGCGCACCAGCGGGTTGGGGTGGGCGTCCACCAGCTCCACGGCCGCGGCGGCGGCGCGGGCCCGGCCCTCGGGGGTGGCCAGGTCGGCGGCGGCCCACAGCCGGGCCAGGCGGAACCCGAGGTACGGCTGGGCGCCGTCGATCGCCGCCCGCAGCGCCCCAGGGTCGCTGCGGGCCAGGTCGGCGGGGTCGGCACCGGCGGGCAGGGCGGCCACCCGGATGTCGAGCTCGTGGCGCCGCTCCCACTCGTAGAAGTGCTCGGCGGCGTGCTGGCCGGCCCCGTCGGCGTCGTAGGCCAGCACCACCCGGCGGGCGAAGCGGGTGAGCAGCTTGACGTGGCCGTCGGCCAGGGCGGTGCCGCAGGTGGCCACCGCCTCGCCGATCCCGGCCCGCTGCAGGCCGATCACGTCGGTGTAGCCCTCGCAGATCACGATGCGCCCGCTGGTCACCACCTCGCGCTTGGCCCAGTTGAGGCCGTAGAGCACCTGGCTCTTGTCGTAGACGGCGGTGCCGGAGGTGTTCTTGTACTTGGGCTGCCGGCCGCCCGGCAGCATGCGGCCCCCGGCGCCGATCGGGCGGCCGCCGGCGTCGAAGATGGGGAAGATGATGCGGCCGCGGAAGAAGTCGACCACGCTCCCCCGCTCGGTGCGGGTGGCCAGGCCGGCGTCGAGCAGGTCGGCGACGGGCCGGCCGAGGCCCTTGATCAGGCCATCCCACCCGTCGGGCGCCCAGCCGATGCGGTAGGTGCCCACGACGTCGGCGTCGTAGCCGCGCTCGGCGCGCAGGTAGTGGCGGGCGGCGCCGGCGTCGGGGCCGTTGAGGCGCGCCTGGTACCAGCTGATCGCCGCCTCGAGGGTGTCGTGGATCGCCGCCCGGCGCTGCTGGGATCGGCCCACGGCCTCGTCGTCGTAGCGCAGCGATATGCCGGCCCGGCCGGCCAGGCGCTCGACCGCCTCCTTGAAGTCGAGCTGGTCGAGCTCGCGCACGAAGGTGATGGCGTCGCCGCTGGCCTGGCAGCCGAAGCAGTAGTACACCCCGAGCTCGGCGTTGATCGAGAACGACGGGCTCTTCTCGGTGTGGAACGGGCACAGCCCCGTCCAGCGGGTGCCGACCCGGCGCAGGCTCATGTGCTCGCTGGCCACCGCCACGAGGTCGGTCGCCGCCCGCACCCGGGCGATGTCCTCCTCCACGATCCCCACGCCCACAGCCTGCCACCGCGGAGCGACGTGGCGGCCCGCCGACCCCCGACCGGGGGCGGCGGGCGGCGCGTCAGGCGGGGCTCAGCCCGCCGCCAGCACCGACTGGGCGGCGGCCAGCCGGGCGATCGGCACCCGGAACGGCGAGCACGACACGTAGTCGAGCCCGACCGCCGAGAAGAAGGCGATCGACTCGGGGTCGCCGCCGTGCTCGCCGCAGACGCCCAGCTTCAGGCCGGGCTTGGTCGCCCGACCCCGGGCGACGGCGTCGCGCACCAGCTGGCCGACCCCGCCCTGGTCGATGGTCTCGAACGGGTTGCGCTTGAGCAGGCCCGCCTCCAGGTAGGCGGCCATCATGCGGCCCTCGACGTCGTCGCGGGAGAACCCGAAGGTCATCTGGGTGAGGTCGTTGGTGCCGAAGCTGAAGAAGTCGGCCTCCTCGGCGATCTCGTCGGCCCGGACTGCGGCTCGCGGCGTCTCGATCATGGTGCCGATGGTGACGTCGAGGCGGCGGCGACCCGAGCCGGCCAGGGCGGCGTCGACGGCGCCCTGCACCCACGAGCGGGCCAGGGCCAGCTCCTCGCGGGTGACCGTCAGCGGGATCATGATCTCGACCTTGGGCTTGCCCCCGGCGGCCACCCGGTCGAGGGCGGCCTCCATCAGGGCGCGCACCTGCATGGCGTAGAGGCCGGGCTTGACCACCCCGAGGCGCACGCCGCGGGTGCCGAGCATCGGGTTGACCTCGTGCCACTCCTCCGCGGCGGCCAGCAGCGCCTGCTCCTCCTCGGAGAGCCCGCCGCTCGTCGCCCGCTTCAACTGCAGCTCCTCCACCGACGGCAGGAACTCGTGCAGCGGCGGGTCGAGCAGGCGCACCGTGACCGGCAGGCCGTCCATCGCCTCGAGGATGGCGGTGAAGTCCTCCTTCTGGGCGACCCGCAGCGCCTCGAGGGCGGCGGTCTCGTCCTCGGAGCCGGCCTGGGCCAGGATCATGCGCCGCACCACCGGCAGGCGGTCGTCGGCGAGGAACATGTGCTCGGTCCGGCACAGGCCGATGCCCTCCGCACCGAGGGCGCGCGCCTGGGCGGCGTCGGGCCCGTTGTCGGCGTTGGCCCGCACCACCATGCGCCCCTTGCGGATCTTGTCGGCCCAGCCGAGCACCACGGCCAGCTGCTCGTTGACCTCCGGGTCGACGGTGTCGGCGTGGCCGGCGAACACCTCGCCGGTGGTGCCGTCGATGGCCAGCCAGTCGCCCTCGGCGAAGCGCCGGTCGCCGATGGCGAACCCGCCTCCGCTGAAGCGCACGGCTTCGGCGCCGACCACCGCCGGCTTGCCCCAGCCGCGAGCGACCACGGCGGCGTGGCTCACGAGGCCACCGCGGGCGGTGAGGATGCCCTGGGCGGCGAGCATGCCGCTCACGTCGTCGGGCGAGGTCTCGTTGCGCACCAGGATGACCCGCTCGCCCCGCCCGGCCCACTCGACGGCCGCGGCGGAGGTGAGCACGGCCCGGCCCACGGCGCCGCCCGGCGACGCCGCCAGCCCCCGGCCGACGACCGCGACCTCCCCGTCGACGGCCACGGGCACGCCGTCGTCGCCGCGCAGCAGCGTCGGGTGCAGCAGCTGGTCGACGTGGTCGGGGCTGACCCGGGCCACCGCCTCCTCCCGGGTGATCTTCCACGCCCCCGGCGCCGGCTTGTCGATGAACAGCTTCTTCGGGGCCTTCCACCGCTGCGTCGCGGTCATCTCCACCGCCATGCGCAGGGCGGCAGCGCCCGTGCGCTTCCCGACCCGGGTCTGGAGCATGTACAGCGTGCCGTCGTCGATGGTGAACTCGGTGTCGCACATGTCGCGGTAGTGAGCTTCGAGCCGGGCGAAGATCTCCATCAGCTGGGCGTGGCTGTCGGGGAACTCGTCTTGCATGGCGATGAGGGGCTCGGTCTGACGGATGCCGGCGACGACATCCTCCCCCTGCGCGTTCTTGAGGAAGTCGCCGTACTGGCCCTGGGCGCCGGTGGCCGGGTCGCGGGTGAAGCCCACCCCGGTGCCCGACCGGTCGTTGCGGTTCCCGAACACCATCGCCTGCACGTTCACCGCGGTGCCGAGGGTGTGGGCGATCTTCTCCCGCACCCGGTAGGCCCGGGCCCGCTCGCCGTCCCACGACTTGAACACCGCCTCGATGGCACCCCGCAGCTGGGCCGCCGGGTCCTGCGGGAACGGCGCGCCGGTGGCCCGTTCGACGATCTCCTTGTAGACGTCGCACAGGTCGCGCAGGTCGCCGGCGGGGATCTCGGCGTCGGTCTTCACCCCGACCGCCGTGCGGGCCTGCTCGAGGCGCTGGTCGAACTCGCCGCCCTCGATGCCGAGCACGATGCGCCCGTACATGGAGATGAACCGCCGGTAGCTGTCGTAGGCGAAGCGCTCGTCGGAGGTGGCCTTGGCGAACCCCACGACCGACTCGTCGTTGAGGCCCAGGTTCAGCACCGTGTCCATCATCCCGGGCATCGAGAACTTGGCCCCGGAGCGCACGCTCACCAGCAGCGGGTCGGACGGGTCGCCGAGCTTCTTGCCCATGGCCTTCTCCAGGCGGGCGCGGTGGCGGGCGACCTCGGCGTCGAGGCCGTCGGGCCAACCGCCCTCCATGTGGGCGCGGCACGCCTCGGTGCTGATGGTGAACCCCGGCGGCACCGGCAGGCCGAGCACCGAGGTCATCTCCGCCAGGTTGGCGCCCTTGCCGCCGAGGAGGTCCTTCATCTCCATCGGGGGCTTGCGGTGCTTGTGGTCGAAAGCGAAGACGTAGGGCACTGGGCGAGAACCTCCGGGGCGCGCGGGCGCGCCCGACAGTAGAGGGCGGCCCGGGCCTGAGCGAGTACCGGCTGCGCTAGAGGCCCAGGCGGCCGCGCACCTCGCCGACGAGGGCGTCGATCGGCACCCGCACCTGCTCGGTGGTGTCGCGGTCGCGGATGGTGACGGCGTGGTCGTCGAGGCTGTCGAAGTCGACGGTGACGCACAGCGGTGTGCCGATCTCGTCCTGGCGGCGGTAGCGGCGGCCGATCGACTGGGTCTCGTCGTAGTCGCACATGCACACCGGCTGCAGCAGCGACAGCACCCGCTGCGCCACCGGGGCGAGGGTGTCCTTCTTCGACAGCGGCAGCACGGCCACCTGGTACGGCGCCAGGCGGGGGTGCAGCTTGAGCACGCTGCGCTTCTCGCCGCCCACCTCGTCCTCGGTCATCGCCGAGAGCAAGAACGCCATCATCGTGCGCGTCGCCCCCGCCGCCGGCTCGATCACGTACGGCACGTAGCGCTCGCCGCTGGCCTGGTCGAAGTACTCGAGGGTCTCGCCGCTGGCGGCGGCGTGGGCCTTGAGGTCGTAGTCGGTGCGGTTGGCGATGCCCTCCAGCTCGCCCCACCCCCACGGGAAGCGGTACTCCACGTCGCTGGTGCCCGCCGAGTAGTGCGACAGCTCGTCGGGGTCGTGGGGCCGGATGCGCAGGTCGTCGCGGGGGATGCCCAGGTCGACGTACCAGTCGAAGCGGGCCTGCACCCAGTAGTCGAACCACGTGGGCGCCTCCGCCGGCGGCACGAAGAACTCGAGCTCCATCTGCTCGAACTCCCGGGTGCGGAACACGAAGTTGCCCGGTGTGATCTCGTTGCGGAAGCTCTTGCCGATCTGGGCGATGCCGAACGGGGGCTTCTTGCGGCTGGTGCGGGCCACGTTGGCGAAGTTGACGAAGTGGCCCTGCGCCGTCTCGGGGCGCAGGTAGGCGGCGTTGCCGTCCTCCTCGACCGGGCCGACGAAGGTCTTGAACATCAGGTTGAACGCCCGGGCGTCGGTGAGGTCGGCCGACCCGCAGTTCGGGCAGTGCACCACCCCGTCGTCGCCGGCCTCGAGGTGGTCGGCGCGCCAGCGCTCCTTGCAGCTGCGGCAGTCGACCAGCGGGTCGGTGAAGTTCGCCAGGTGCCCCGACGCCTCCCAGATCCGCGGGCTCGACAGGATGGCGGCGTCGAGGCCCACCACGTCGGTGCGCAGCTGCACCATCGACCGCCACCAGGCGTCCTTGACGTTGCGGAGCATCAGCACCCCGAGGGGGCCGTAGTCGTAGGTGCTGCGGAAGCCGCCGTAGATCTCGGCGCTCGGGAAGACGAAGCCCCGGGCCTTCGCCAGCCGGACGATCTCCTCCATGTCGGTGGCAGCCATGGCGGGTGAGGCTATCGGTGCCGCAGGCACCGTCCGTTGCCCCTGCGGAGCAGTGTCGTCAGTGCGTGAGCATGTGCGCGGCCCGCAGGCGCCGCTCGAGGTGGTGCTCGAGGCTGCGGGTGGCCAGGTCGGTGACCTCGGCGGTGGCCGGGCCGGCGGG
This sequence comes from Acidimicrobiales bacterium, assembly GCA_035718085.1. GTDB lineage: Bacteria > Actinomycetota > Acidimicrobiia > Acidimicrobiales > Palsa-688 > DASTHS01. The sequence continues at coordinate 7,865 of DASTHS010000209.1, forward strand.
CACGGCCAGCGCGGCCGACAGGCCGCCGCCCAGCACCGCCTTGATCAGGCTCAGCCCCCCGGAGGTGAGCGCCGGGCCCCGCCGGCACGCCCGGCACAGGGCGCCCCCCTCGGCGGGGTCGAAGGCCACCAGCTCGACGGCATCGGCGGACGCGCCGCAGCGGGCGCAGCCGTCGAGCACCGGCATGACCCCCTCGAGGGTCAGCAGCTTCCAGTAGAAGGCGCCGACCAGCAGCGGGGAGGCCGACCGGTCGAGGGTGCGCAGCGCCCCGGTCAGCATGGTGTGCAGCGCGGGCGTCGCCTCGCCTTCCTGGCTGACCTGGTCGACGGCCTCGAGCAGCGCCATGGCGTCGGTCATGCGCCCGAGGTCGGCCCGGATGCCCGGGAACAGCTCGATGCTCTCGGCCTGGGTGACCGTGTCGAGGTTCCGGCCCTCGTAGAGCTGCAGGGCCACGTGCCCCGGCGGCTCGAGGCGCCCCCCGAACCGGCTCTTGGTCTTGCGGACGCCCTTGGCCACCGCCCGCACCTTCCCCCTGCCCTTGGTCAGCAGCACGACGATGCGGTCGGCCTCGCCCAACTTGTGGGTGCGCAGCACGACGGCGTCGTCGCGGTAGGTGCGCACCCGCTCAGGCCGTGCCGAAGCGGCGGTCGCGGGTCTGGTACTCCCGCACCGCCTCGCGCAGGTGCTCGCGCGTGAAGTCGGGCCACAGCACGTCGGCGAACACCAGCTCCGCGTAGGCCAGTTGCCAGAGGAGGAAGTTGCTGACCCGGTGCTCACCCGACGTGCGGATCACCAGGTCGGGGTCGGGCATCGCCGGGTCGTACATGTGGCGGGAGATCGCCTTCTCGTCGATCTTGGCTGGCGGCGTGCCCTCTTCCACCAGGCCCCGCACGGCGTCGACGATCTCGGCCCGCCCGCCGTAGTTGAACGCCACGGTCAGGGTCATGTTGCGGTTGGCGGCGGTCAGCTCGGTGGCTGCGTCCATGCGCTTGACCACGGCCCGGGGCACCCGCCAGTCCCGGCGGCCGATGAAGCGCAGCCGCACCCCGAGGGCGTGCAGGTCGTCGCGCCGGCGGGTGAGCAGCTGCTCGGAGGTCAGCTGGAGGAGGAACCGCACCTCGTCGACGGGGCGGCGCCAGTTCTCGGTGGAGAACGCGTAGACGGTGAACCACTCGATGCCGAGCTCGAGGGCGCCCTGCACGACGTCCCACAGCGCCTCCTCGCCGGCGCGGTGGCCCTCGGTGCGGGGAAGGCCCTGCTTGGTCGCCCACCGGCCGTTGCCGTCCATGACCGCTGCGACGTGCCGGGGGATCCGGTTGGGGTCGAGGCCGTCGAGGTCCACGCTCCGACGGTACCCGGGCGCCGCCGGGAGGCCGATGCCACCTGGCACGGCTAGCGGAGGCGGGGGGCGACCTCCCGGCCGATCAGGCGCACGTGGTCGAGGTCGTCGATGTCGAGCACCTGCAGGTAGGCCACCGACGCACCGGCCTCCGCCCACTGGCCCAGGCGCTCGACGGCCTGGTCGGGGGTGCCGCAGGTGCCGTTGGCGCGCAACTCGTCGACCTTCCGGCCGATGGCCGCCGCCCGCCGGGCCACCTCGGCGTCGTCGGCGCCGACGCAGGCCACCGTGCAGGCGCTGTAGGTCAGCTCGGCCGGGTCGCGCCGGGCGTCCTCGCAGGCTTGGCGCACGTTGGCGAACATCCGGGCGCTGTCGTCGGGCTTGGCGAAGGGCGTGTTGTACTCGTCGGCGAAGCGGGCGGCCAGCTTCGGGGTCTTCTTGGCCCCCACCCCGCCGATGATGATCGGCGGGTGCGGCTGCTGGGCGGGCTTGGGCAGCGCCGGGCTGTCGGTGACGCTGTAGTGGGCCCCGAGGTGGGTGTACCTGCCGCCGACGGGCGCCTCCCACAGCCCGGTCAGGATCTCGAGCTGCTCGGTGAGGCGCTCGAAGCGCTCGGCGGTCGGGGGGAAGGGGATGCCGTAGGCCTGGTGCTCCTGGGTGTACCACCCCGCCCCGATGCCCAGCTCCACCCGCCCGCCGCTCATCTGGTCGACCTGGGCCACCGAGATGGCCAGCGGCCCGGGGTGGCGGAAGGTCGCGCTCGTCACCATCGTGCCCAGCCGGATCGTGCTCGTCTCGCGCGCCAGGCCGGCCAGGGTCACCCAGCTGTCGGTGGGGCCGGGGAGCCCGTCGCCGCCCATGGCCAGGTAGTGGTCGGAGCGGAAGAAGGCGTCGAAGCCCTCCTCCTCCGCGCAGCGGGCCATGGCCAGCTGCTGGTCGTAGGTGGCCCCCTGCTGGGGTTCGACGAAGATCCGCAGGCGCATGGCGCCATCCTGCCCGCTGGGGCCAGCCGTCGCCGCCGCCGCCCGGCGCCACGCCTGGCGGCCCCCGAGGGCGCCTGTGCGTGGTTGGTGGTGCGGACTTGGGACCGCATAGCTGCACCAACCACGCACGGGTGGCTCCCGCGGGACCGCTTGCGGACCGCCCGGCGCCTGGCCATGATGCATCTCATGGCATCTCAGCCCGACAGCGTGGTCGTGTGGCTCCGGGCCAACCACGGCGTCATCTCCCGGGCACAGGCGGTGTCGCTGGGCATGGCGCCGGGGCAGGTCCGGCGGCTGGTCGCCACCGGCGGGTGGCACGTGCTGCACCGCGGGGTCTACAGCCCGGCGCCGTGCAGCCCGACCCCACACCGAGACCTGCTGGCGGCCGTCCTGGCAGGGGGCGCCGGTGCGGTCGCCTCCCATCGGTCGGCGGGGTGGCTGCACGGGCTGCTCGACGGGCCGCCGTCGCAGCCCTCGATCACGGTGCCCTATCCACGCTGCGCGGACGTGAAGGGTGCCCGGGTGACCCGGAGCCGCGACGTCCCGAGCCGGGTGGTCATCACCGGCATCTCGACCACCGCCGCGTGGGCGACGCTGCGCGACCTGGCGACCGTGGCGGGCCCGGCGGAGCTGACGATGCTGGTCGACCGGGCCCTGGCCCACCGCCTGGTGCAGGTCGGTCCGCTCGCCCGGCGGCTCCAAGCCGACCGCAAGCACCCGGGGAGCAGGCTGCTGCTCGACCACGTCGCCCGGCGGGGCCTGGGTGTCGGCGAGGCGCCGACGGTCGCCGAGAGCCTCATGCAGCGGCTGCTCGTCGAGGCCGGCCTGCCCCCGCCGGCGCGCCAGTGGAAGGTCGTCGCCGAGGGCCGCACCTTCTACCTCGACGCCGCCTACCCCGACCGCCTGCTGTGCTTCGAGTCGGACGGCCATGAGTTCCACTCGAGCCCCGAGGCGATCAGCGCCGACCACGACCGGCGGGCGGCGCTGCGCAGCGTGGGGTGGGACGTCGTGGTGTTCACCTACCGTGACCTGCGGGCCGACCGGCGGCGGGTGATCGCCCGCATGCAACGGTCGTGGGCGGCCCATGACACCGCACCGATGGGCGGCTCCGCGCCGCCGACCATGGCGCCGCCGCCGAGCGGGCGACGGTAGCGTCGAACGGCCATGCCCGCAGCACGCAGCAGCCCGGCCCGGGCGGCCCCGTCCCCCCGGCCGACCGCCCCCGCTGGCGCGAGCAGCCCGACGGGCCGACGCCCGAGGGGGCAGACGGCGGCGCAGGCCGCGGCCGCGCACGTCACGCCGGTCCCGGAGGTGGAGGCGGCCCTGCACCGGGTCGTGGCCGCCCTCGGTGCGTCGGAGGAGCGCCCGGCGCAGCGCACGATGGCGTCGGCGGTGGCGGGGGCCCTGCGGGCCCGGCGCCACCTGGTGGTGCAGGCCGGCACCGGCACCGGCAAGAGCCTCGGCTACCTCGTGCCGGCCCTGGCCCTCGGGCAGCGGGTGGTCGTGACCACGGCGACCAAGGCCCTGCAGGATCAGCTGGCCAGCCGCGACCTGCCGCTCCTCGAGGCGTCGCTCGGGGTGCCGTTCACCTGGGCCGTGCTGAAGGGCCGCAGCAACTACCTGTGCCGCCAGCGCGCCCGCGAGGTCGCCGGTGGCGGCGACCAGCTGCCGGTCGGCACCGCGGTGGCGCACGTCGGCGGCGGCGGCACGCCCGGCACCGGCCCCGACGCCGACGCCGACGCCCTGCAGCTCGGCCTCGACGGGTCAGCCCCGATGCAGCTCCCGCCCCGCCCGACGACCGGCGACCGGGCGAAGGCGGCCAAGGCGGTGGCCCCCGACGACGGTCTCGGGACCCTCGGCCGGGAGGTCAAGCGGCTCCTCGCTTGGGGGGACAGGGCGGAGACCGGTGACCGGGCCGAGCTGGCGTGGGAGCCCAGCCCGACGGCGTGGGCGCAGGTCAGCGTGGGGGTCCGCGACTGCCCCGGCAAGGCCAAGTGCCCCTCGGGCGACGAGTGCTTCGCCGAGGCGGCCCGGGAGCGGGCGTCACAGGCCGACGTCGTCGTGGTCAACACCCACCTCTACGCCACCCACCTGGCGGCCGGCGGTGCGGTGCTGCCAGCCCACGACGCCGTGATCGTCGACGAGGCCCACGAGTTGGAGGACATCGCCTCGGCGTCGCTCGGCTTCGAGCTCACCGCCGGCCGCCTCGCCGCCCTGGCCCGTTCGGCACGACCGCTGGTGATCCCCGCGGACGCCGGAGCGGTCGACGCCGTCGACACGTCGGCCGTCGTCGTCACCGAGGTGCTCGCCCGCTTCGGCGGCACCCAGCTGCCGAGGCCGTTGCCGGCTGACGACGCCACCCGCCTCACCGTGGTCCGCGAGCGGGTGGCCTCCCTCGGGGCAGCAGTACGCCGGGCCGGCTCCGCCACCGGGACGGGCGGCGGCGGCGCCGACCTCGACACCCCCCGCCGCCAGCGGGCGCTGCAGGCGGCCGGCCACCTGGCCACCGACCTCGACGCCGTGCTCAGCCTGGGCGACGACAAGGTGGCCTGGGTCGAGGGCCCGAGCCACGCCCCGGTGCTGCGGGTCGCCCCCATCGACGTGGGCGCCACGCTGGGCCGCCTGCTGTGGGACGACCACGAGGCGCCCACCGCGGTGCTGGCGTCGGCGACCATCCCGCCCGGCCTGCCGGCGCGCATCGGCCTGCCCGCCGGCAGCTGGGACGCGCTCGACGTCGGCAGCCCCTTCGACTACGCCGACCAGGCGCTGCTCTACTGCGCGCTGCACCTGCCCGAGCCCCGCCAGGCGGGGTGGGAAGGCGCGATGACCGACGAGCTGGTCCGCCTCATCGAGGCGGCGGGCGGTCGCACCATGGCCCTGTTCACGTCGTGGCGGGGCATGCAGGCCGCGGCCGAGGCCGTGCGCGACCGGGTGCCCTTCGAGGTGCTCACCCAGAGCGACCTGCCCAAGCCGGCCCTGGTCGAGCGCTTCGCCGCCCACGAGCAGTCGTGCCTGTTCGCCACCATGGGCTTCTGGCAGGGCGTCGACGTGCCCGGCCCGGCGCTGTCACTGGTGGTCATCGACAAGCTGCCGTTCCCGCGGCCCGACGACCCGCTGCTGCAGGCCCGCCGCGACCGCCTGGGGCGGGGGGCGTTCATGGCCATCGACGTGCCCCGGGCGGCGACGCTGCTGGCCCAGGGCGCCGGCCGGCTCATCCGCTCGGCCGGCGACCGGGGCGTCGTGGCCGTGCTCGACAAGCGGCTCGGCACCGCCCGCTACCGCTGGGACCTGCTCGACGCCCTGCCCCCCATGCGCCGCACGCGGAGCTTCGACGAGGTCGTCGACTTCCTCCGCCCGATCCGCCAGCCCCGGGCTCAGTAGCCGAGGCGCTCGAGCGCCTTGGGCCGAGACTGCCACTCGCGGTCGACCTTGACGAACAGCTCGAGGAAGGCGCCCTCGGGCAGCTGCTCGCGCACCCGGGTGCCGACCTCCTTGAGCACGGCGCCGCCCTTGCCGATCACGATGCCCTTCTGCGAGTCCCGCTCGACGAGGATCTCGCAGCGGATCCGCGGCCACTCCCACTCCGTCACCCGGCAGGCGATCGAGTGGGGCACCTCCTCCCGGGTCACGTGCAGCAGCTGCTCGCGGACCAGCTCGGCGACCCAGAACGCCTCGGGCACGTCGGTGACCATGTCGTCGGGGTAGAGCAGCGGCCCATCGGGCAGGCGGCCGATGATCGCCGAGACGAGCGCGTCGAGCCCCTCGCCGGTGCGCGCCGACACCGGGAAGTACTCGGCCAGGTCGAGCTCGGCGGCCCGCTGCAGCTGGGTCAGCACCTCGACCCGGGAGGCGGCGTCGACCTTGTTGACCACGCAGATGGCGCTGCGGGGCACCTTGGCGGCCACGAAGCGGTCGCCGCGCCCGACCGGCCCGGTGGCGTCGAGCACCAGCACGGTCACGTCGACCCCCTCCAGCGCGTCGCCCGCCGTGTCGTTGAGCCGGGTGCCGAGCAGCGTGCGGGGCTTGTGGATGCCCGGGGTGTCGACGAAGACCACCTGGGCGTCGGGGCGGGTGAGCACGCCGCGGACCTGGGTGCGGGTCGTCTGCGCCACCGGCGAGGTGATCGACACCTTCTGGCCGAGCACGGCGTTGAGCAGCGTCGACTTGCCGACGTTGGGGCGCCCGACCAGCGTGGCGAAGCCCGACCTCACGGCCGGCTGGCCGCCCCGTCGTGCGACCCCCCGCCGTCGATCGCGCCGGCCGAGTCGTCGGGGCGGGGGCCGCCGCCCGGCGACCCGAGGGGCGAGATGCGCACCTTGCCGATGCGGCGGCCGGACACCTCCTCGGCGACGAGGCGGTGCCCCTGGTAGGTGACCTCCTCGCCCTCGGTGGGCACGTGGCCGAGCTGGGAGTAGATGAGGCCGCCGACGGTGTCCCAGTCGCCTTCGGGCAGCTCGTCGTCGTCGGGGAGCAGCTCGTTGACCTCGTCGATGGGCATGCGGGCGTTGACCACCACGGTGCCGTCATCGAGGGTCTCCGAGTCGGTCTCCTCGGTGTCGTACTCGTCGTGGATCTCGCCGACGAGCTCCTCGATCAGGTCTTCGAGGGTGACCAGGCCGGCGGTGCCGCCGAACTCGTCGATGGCGATGGCCATGTGCTGGTTGCTGGCCTGCATCTCCGGCAGCAGCTCGGCGACCCGCTTCGACTCGGGCACGAACTGCGCCTCGCGCATGATCTCGGTGACGGCCACCTCGCCCTGGCCCTCCCGGGTGGCCCGCATCAGGTCCTTCACGAAGACGATGCCGACCACGTCGTCGATGTTCTGGCCGGTCACCGGGATGCGGCTGTAGCCCACGGTGATGGCGATGTCGACGACGTCGGTGATGCGGCCGGTCGACTCCACCACCACCATGTCGGGCCGGGGCACCATCACGTCGCGCACGACGGTGTCACCGAAGTCGATGATCGAGTGGATGAGGGTGCGCTCGGCGCGCTCGATGACCGCCTCGTCCGCGGCGGTGTCGGCCATGGCCCGCAGCAGCTCCTCCGACACGTACGGCCCCTGCGGCACCCCCTTGCCGGGCAGCAGCCGGTTCGACACCCCGATCAGGCCGCGGGTGACCCACCGCAGCGGCGGGAAGGCGTAGAGCAGGCTGACGACCGGGGCCAGCAGCAGGGCGGCCCGGTCGGTGTGCTGCACCGCCCAGGTCTTGGGCGCCAGCTCGGCCACCACGAAGATCACGACGATCTCGAAGACGGTGGCCACCACCACCCCGAGGCTGCCGAAGACGTGCGACGCCACCACGCCCACGAGGGTGGCGGCGACCAGGGTGCACACCTCGAGGGCGAAGAGCACGACCGGCAGCACCCGGTCGGTGTGCTCGGCGATGGCCACGAGGGTCTTGGCGCCGCGCCGCTGCTCCTCCTCCAGGCTGATGGCCCGCACCCGCGACGTCCGGGTGATGGCCGTCTCCGAGGCGGCCAGCACGCCGGTCACGACGATCAGCCCGACGACGACCACGAGCAGGCCGATGTCGGCACCGGTCACCGGCGAGGCGGCGACGAGCAGGGCGCTACTTGGAGGCGTCACGGCACGCCGGGGTCGAGGCCCCCGGTGGGCTCGGCCGACGTCGACGCGCTCGACGCCGGGCCGTCGGGGTGGGCGGGCACCGTCGGCCCTGCAGCCGTGGATCCCGACGCCGCCTCGGCCGTCTCCGCCCCGGCCGTCTCCGCCCGGGTGGTTTCCGCCCCGGCGGCCTCCGCCGCGAGGGGGCCGCCCGACGCGGAGGCGCGCTGGTCGGGGGGGGCGCCGGCGGCGGCGTGGTGCTTGGCCAGCAGCTCGCGCTCCCGGGCTTCCATGGCCTCGGCCTCCTCGTCGTCCATGTGGTCCATGCCGAGCAGGTGCAGCACGCCGTGCACCACCAGCAGCGCCAGCTCGTCGTCGTAGGTGCCCGCGTGCTCGGGGGCGTTGCGCATCGCCACCGCCGGGCAGATCACCACGTCGCCGAGCAGCGTGGGCGCCTCGTCGGGGTCCGAGCCGAACCCGGGCCCGGTGCCCCCGGAGTCGGGGCTGCGGCCGCTCTCGGCCGGCTCGTCGTCGATCGGGAACGCCAGGACGTCGGTCGGCCCCGTCTTGCCGA
>DASTHS010000210.1:0-2178 GCA_035718085.1 Acidimicrobiales bacterium
CCAGCTCCGCCCGCACCTCGGCCGGCCCGTGGACGACGACGTCGTCGCCGAACGCCGCCAGCTCCCGGGCGGCGGCCGGCACGCTGGGCATGGCCACGAGCAGCTGCCCGGGCCCCGCCCCCGGCTCCACGCAGCACCAGCGCCCGAGCGACGCCCGCACGAAATCGGCCGCCTGCGGGGTCACCGACACCTCCACCGTGATCGCCGTCGCCCGCTCCCGCAGCCGCTCACCGACCGCCGCCCATGCCGTCGCCAGGTCGAAGCCGTCCGGTCGGTCGGCCGGCAGGCCGGTGCGCCGCACCGACACCACCCGCGACAACCGGTAGGTTCGCATCCCCCGGGGGGCGGTCGCCACCAGGTACCAGATCCCCCGGTTGCAGACGAGGCCGTGGGGGTGCAGCCGGCGGTCCTCGGCCGGGCGCCCGGGCGGGGCGTAGCAGAGGTCGATCTGCTCGCCGGCGAGCACCGCCGCCCTGAGCGCGTCGAGGCAGGCCGGCGCCTCCACCGGCGGCCGGCCCCAGCCGGCGGCGTCGACGAGGATGGTCCGGCGGGCGGCGTCCACCCGGGCCCGGAGGGGCTCGGGCATGGCGGCGAGCACCTTGCGCAGGGCGGCGTCGAGCCCGGCGCCGACGGCGGTGCCCCCGGCCCCCATCCCGGCGACGTTGCCGGGGGCGGTCACGGTGAACAGCGCCTCCGCCTCGGCGGCGGTGAGGCCGCTCAGGTCGATCCGGTTGCCCCCGAGGAGGGTCCAGCCGCCGCTGCGCCCCCGCTGGGCGTAGAGGGGCACCCCGGCCACGCACAGGGCGTCGAGGTCCCGGCGCACCGTGCGCTCGGAGACCTCCAGGCGCTCGGCCAGCTCCGGCGCGGTCATCCGGCCGTGGGTCTGCAGCAACAGGACGATCGCCACCAGCCGGTCGGCGCGCACCCGTCGAGGATATTTCCCGAAACAGGACAGGAGATGGCCGGTTCAGGCCTGCATGCTCGCCCCATGACGACCACCGACCACCGCAGCGCCCTGCACCAGTCCTACGAGCACGCCGCCACGATCGTGGCCGGTGTGCGCCCCGAGCAGCTCGGGCTGCCGACCCCCTGCCCCGACTACGACGTCGCCGCCCTCGTCGACCACCTCGTCGGCGCCGGGCACCGGGCGGTGACGCTGGCCGGGGGCGGGGCGCCGGGCGGCGACGAGTTCCCCCACGTCGAGCTGGCCGAGGCGGTCGAGCAGCTACGAGCCGCCGGGAAGGAGTCGGCGTCCGCCTGGGCCGACGACGCCACCCTGGAGCGGAGCGTCACCATGCCGTGGGGCGAGACCTACACCGGCCGCACCCTCGTCGACATGTACCTCGGCGAGCTCGCCGCCCACACCTGGGACCTGGCTCGGGCCACCGGCCAGCTCGACCGGATCGACGGGAGCCTCGGGGCGCCCGCCCTGGAGGCCGCCCGGGGGATGCTCAAACCCGAGTACCGCAACGTGGGGGGCGACGGGAACCCCTTCGCGTCCGAGGTCGAAGCACCGGCCGGCGCCACCGACTACGAGCGCTTCGTGGCCTTCACGGGCCGCGACCCCCGCTGAGGCGTCAGCGGGGGGCCGCCGGGGGGTGACCCGGCGCGGCCGGTACCCTGGGAGGCGCCGTGTGGCCCGCCGCGGCGCCTCCCCTTCCCCCCAGAGGTTTCATGCAACGCGCCGATCTCCGGAATGTCGCCATCGTGGCCCACGTGGACCACGGCAAGACCACCCTCGTGGACGCCATGCTGCGCCAGTCGGGGATGTTCGGCGCCCACACCCAGCTCGCCGAGCGGGTCATGGACAACACCGACCTGGAGCGCGAGAAGGGCATCACGATCCTCGCCAAGAACACGGCGGTGCGCTACGGCGACCTCACGATCAACATCGTGGACACCCCCGGGCACGCCGACTTCGGTGGCGAGGTCGAGCGCGGTCTGACGATGGTCGACGGTGTGCTGCTGCTGGTCGACGCCAGCGAGGGCCCGCTCCCCCAGACCCGCTTCGTGCTGCGCAAGACCCTCGAGGCGCGACTGCCGGTGATCCTCGTGATCAACAAGATCGACCGGCCCGACGCCCGCCCGGCGGAGGTCGTGGACGCCGTCTACGAGCTGTTCATGGACCTCGGCGCCGACGACAGCCAGATCGAGTTCCCCATCGTCTACTGCAACGCC
>DASTHS010000211.1:0-21452 GCA_035718085.1 Acidimicrobiales bacterium
CGTAGGCGTCGCCCTCGTCGCGCAACGGGTCGAACTGGGCGGTGACCAGGACCGCCGGCGGCAGGCCCTCGAGGCGGCCGAGCAGCGGTGACACCCGGGGGTCGGCGCGCCGCGCCGGGTCGGGGGTGTAGTGGCCCATGAACCACTCCATGAGGCCCCGGGTGAGCACGTAGCCGTCGCCGTTGGCCTGCATCGACGGCCACGCACGCGACTGGTCGGTGACCGGGGTGAGCATGAACTGGAACGCCAGCTCGGGGCCGCCGGTGTCGCGCAGGTGCTGGGCCACCGCCGCGGTCAGCCCGCCACCCGCCGACCAACCGCCCACCGCCAGGCTGCCGGGCGCCCCGCCCAGGTCGCTCAGGTGCTCGCCCACCCACCGGACGGCGGCGACGGCGTCGTCGAACGCGGCCGGGAACACCGCCTCGGGGGCGTGGCGGTAGTCGACCGACACCACGACGGCGTCGGTGCGCACGCACAGGTCGCGACACAGCGGCTCGTCGGAGGTGGCGGAGCCGAGCACCCACCCGCCCCCGTGGAACCAGACCATCAGCGGGTGGGGGCCGGGCGTGGCCGGCCGCCACAGCCGGTAGGCGAGGTCGCCTGCGGGCCCGGGCAGCGTGCCGTCGACGACCTCGCCGACCTCCGGGCCGGGGGGGCTGACCGTCGCCATGGCCGCCATGAGCTCACGGGCGGCGGCCGGCTCCATCGTCTCGATCGCCGGCACACCCATCTCCGCCATGGCGTCGAGCACCATGGCCACGTCGGGCTGCAGCTCGCGGACGAGCCCGTCGTTGCACTGCTCGCCGCCCGGGCCGCTCAACCGGAACCCGAGGTAGCCGCGGGCCACCACCTCGTCGCAGGCCAGGCGGTAGCGGCCGACGCCGCCGATGTAGGGGAGCATCACCCGGGGCTTGCCGGGGACGTTGGCGCCCATGTACCAGCTGTTGGCCGTCGGGTGCAGCGTGATGGCGCCGCAGTCGGCGTTGTGCTGGTGCCAGCCGGCCTCGGCGGTCGGGGTCGGCTCGATGACCTCGAACCCGCCTTCCCGGAGCGCAGCGATGCAGTCGGCGACCCAGTCGACGTGCTGTTCGATCGACACGGCCATGTTCGAGAGCACCGACGGGCTCTCCGGCCCGGTCAGCATGAACAGGTTGGGGAAGCCGACGGTGGTCAGGCCCAGGTAGGTCACGGGGCCCTCGGCCCACTTCTGCTTCAAGGTGACGCCGTCGCGACCGGCGATGTCGACGCCGACGAGGGCACCGGTCATGGCGTCGAAGCCGGTGGCGAAGACGATGGCGTCGAACTCGAGCGACTCGGTGCCCTCGCCGTCGGTGGCCTCGATGTCGATGCCGGTCCCGGTGATCGACCGGATCGGGGTCTTCTTCAGGTCGACCAGCCGGACGTGGGGCAGGTTGAACGTGGCGTAGTAGCCGGTGTCGAGGCAGGGGCGCTTGGTGCCGAAGTAGTGGTCTTTCGGGCACAGCGCCTCGGCGGTCTCGGGGTCGTCGACGATCTCGCGGATCTTCTCGCGGATCATCTCGGCGACGATCTGGTTGGCCGCCGGGTTGACCCCCTGGTCGGCGAGCACCCCGAGGATCTCGAACAGCTCCCCGGCCTCCCACGCCTTCTCGAAGCGGGCCCGCTGCTCGTCGGCGGTGGTGGTGGCGGAGGTGGCCTCGTTGACCGGCTTGGGCACGCCCCCGGCGCTGAGCCTGGCCTCCTGGCGGTAGGCCTCGCGGTCGGCAGCCAGCTTGGCCTCGGCCTCGGCGGGCCGGGGCCCGTTGTGGGCGGGCACCGAGAAGTTGGGGGTGCGCTGGAAGACGGTGAGCTGGGCCGCCTCTTTCGCGATGAGCGGGATCGACTGGATGCCCGAGCTGCCGGTGCCGATCACCGCGACCCGCTTGCCGGTGAAGTCGACACCGTCGTGGGGCCACCTGCTGGTGAAGTAGGTGGGCCCGTCGAAGCGGCCGGCGCCGGGGATGTCGAGCTCCTTGGGCACCGACAGGCAGCCGGTGGCCATGACGTGGAACCGGGTGCGGATGCGCTCGCCGGTGTCGGTCTCGACGACCCACGTGCGGGCCGCCTCGTCCCAGGTGGCCTGGGTGACCTTGGCGCCGAAGGTGATGTCCCGGCGCAGGTCGTAGCGCTCGGCGACGAACTGGGCGTAGCGGAGGATCTCCGGCTGGGTGGCGTACTTCTCCGACCACGTCCAGGCCTGCTCGAGCTCCGGATCGAAGCTGTAGGTGTAGTCGGTGGTCGGGATGTCGCAGCGGGCCCCCGGGTAGCGGTTCCAGTACCAGGTGCCCCCGACGTCGTCGGCGGCCTCCAGCACCCGGGCGCGGAAGCCGGCGGTGCGCAGGCGGTGGAGCAGGTAGAGGCCGGCGAAGCCGGCGCCGACGACCACCACGTCGACGTCGGTCTGTTGCTGGTGGTGCGTGTCGGTCATGTGCGAACCCCCCGTTCGTCCGTCGCCGGCCAGTCAAGCACGGCGGCGACGGGGCGTCACGGGCGTGGGGGCGCCGGTCGTGGTTGGCTCGGCGCATGGCGTTCGACCCTGCTGCGCTGCCCCCCGCTGCGGTGGCGTTCCTCACGGAACGGCACCTGGCCACGCTGACCACCCTGCGCGCCGACGGGTCGCCGCACGTGGTCGCGGTCGGGTTCACGTGGGACGGCGGGCGGCAGGTGGTGCGGGTGATCACCGGCGGCCGGTCGCAGAAGGCGGCCAACGCCCGGCGGGGCGGGCGGGCGGCGGTGGCCCAGGTCGACGGCGCCCGTTGGCTGTCGCTCGAGGGGCGGCCCCGGGTCGTCGACGAGCCGGCGGCGGTGGCCGAGGCCGAGGCCCGCTACGCGGCCCGCTACCGCCCGCCGCGCCCCAACCCGGCTCGGGTGGTGGTGGAGATCGCCGTCGACCGGGTGCTGGGGGCGGGGTCGCTCGGGCGGTAGGGGCGCCCGGCTCCGGTCCGCCGCCCCCGGCCGGCCGACCCCCCCCGGTCGCCCACGCCCGCGCTCCGGGCGCGGGGTCCACTGGACGCCGGGCGGGCCGGAGCTCACCGACCGGCGGCCAGCCGGTCGGCGCGGGCGACGAGGTCGGGGGCGTCGATGCGGGCGCACATCGCCGCCAGCTCGGTCGTCGGCCCCCGCCACCGCAGGTGCTCGACGTCGGCGAGCACGGGTGGCTCGGTGCGCAGCGTGGCCAGGTCACGGAACTGCAGGGCCAGCTCCCGCGAGGCGTCGAGGGTGGCGGCGAGGGTGCGCGCCGAGCGCACGTCGACGTCCCAGTGGTGGCCGAGGGCGGGCACCGCCTCGAGGTGGCCGTAGCGGGAGAGCACCGCGGCCGCCGACTTGGCCCCCCAGCCGGGGAGCCCGGGGTAGCCGTCGGCGCTGTCGCCCACCAGGGCCAGGTAGTCGGGGATCGACGGCGGGTCGACCCCGAACTTCGCCCGCACCCCGGCGGCGTCGGTCACGACCCGCTTGCGCCGGTCGAGCTGCACGACCCGGGTGCCCTGCACGCACTGGGCCAGGTCTTTGTCGGGGGTGCACACGAGCACCTGGGCGACGGCCGGGTCGGCGGCGGCCACCGCCGCCGCCGAGGCCAGGGCATCGTCGGCCTCCCAGTCGACCATGGGCCACACCGTCACCCCGAGGGCGGCGACGGCATCCTCGAGCAGGCCGAACTGGCCCGACAGGCGGGGGTCGACCCCGGCGCCGTCCTTGTAGCCCGGCCACGCCGCGTTGCGCCACGACTCGATGACGTGGTCGGTGGCCACGCCGACGTGGGTGGCGTCGCCGAGCAGCCCGAGCAGCGACCCGAGCACCCCCCGGGTGGCGGCGACCTCCAGGCCGTCGGCGGTGACGTGGGAGGGCAGGGCGAACCAATGGCGGAACAGCTCGTAGGTGCCGTCGACCAGGTGGACCCTCACCTGAGGAGCTCGCTGCCGTCGCCCCGAGTGCGCATCCGGTCGAGCAGCGGCTCCAGCTGGTTGGCCGGGACGGCAGGGCTGTAGAGCCAGCCCTGGCCCCAGTCGCACCCCGCGGCGGCCAGGCGGCGGCGCACCTGCTCGTCTTCGATGCCTTCGGCGGTGACCTCGAGGCGCAGCTCGTGGGCCAGGGCCACCGTCGCTGTCACCATGGCGGCCGCACGACGGTCGGTGACGACCGCCCCTGCGATCTCCCGGTCGATCTTGATGCCGTCGGCGGGCAGTTGCAGCACGCGGGTCAGGTTGCTCCACCCGACGCCGAAGTCGTCGATGACGATGTGCACGCCGATGGCGGTCAGCGCTTCGAGCTCCCTGCGGGCCAACGACAGGTCGAGCAACGCGGTCGCCTCGGTGATCTCCACGGTGAGCTGGGTCCCAGGGAGGCCGTGGTCGTCCAGGGCCCGGAGGACGTCTCTTGCCAGGCCGGGGCGGCTCAGCTGGCCGCTGGCCACGTTCACCGCCATGCCGCCGGGCAGCAGCACCCCACGGCTGCGCAGGCGGGCCAGCTCGGCCAGCGAGCGGTCGAGCATGGTCCGGCCGACGGGCACGATCAGGGCGCCTGCCGCCACCGCAGGCAGGAACGACAGCGGGGGCAGCGGCCCGTGCTCGGGGTGCTGACAGAGCGGGACTTCGGCCACCGGTCAGGCGACGCGAGGGGCGACGGTGACCCGGTCGCGACCGGCGGCCTTGGCCGCGTAGAGCGCAGCATCCGCAGCCTCCACCAGCCCGACGGCGGCGCCGGCGTGGTCGGGAAGGGTGGCCACCCCGGCGCTGACGGTCACCCCGCCGAAGAGGGGCTCGGCGGCCATCGCCCGGCGCGCCCGCTCGACGATCACCCGGGCCGCCTCGGCCGGGCATCCGGGCAGCACGACGGCGAACTCCTCCCCCCCGTAGCGGGCCACGAGGTCCTGGGTTCGGCACGCAGCGGCCAGCACGCCGGCGACGGCGCGCAGCACCTCGTCGCCGCCGGTGTGGCCCCGGGTGTCGTTCACCCGCTTGAAGTGGTCGATGTCGATCAGCACCAGCGACAGCGGTTCGCCCCGCCGCAGCGCCCCCGCCACCTCGCGGTCGAGGCCGGTGTCGAACGCCCGCCGGTTGGCCAGGCCGGTCAGCCCGTCGACGGCCGCCAGCCGCTCGCGCTCGGCGAGCAGGGCGGTCGACGCCAGGGCCACGGCACCGTGGGCGGCGAACTGCCCGGCCACCAGCAGGGTCCGGCGGGCCACCAGACCGCGCCGACCGCCGAGCTCGAGCAGGAGCACCGGCTGGCGCGGCCCGGTGCCCAGTGGCGCAGCGACGACGCCGCGGGCGGCGGGCAGCAGGTCGGCGGCGAGGTGGTCGGCGGCCGGGTCGACCCAGCGGCGGGCCAGCGGCACGCCCTGGGCGCGGGCGGCGGCCAGCAGCGCATCGTCATCGTCGTCGTCGTCGCCGAACGGCGACGGGGTGGCATCGGGCGCTTCCAGGACCAGGTGCTGCGCGTCGGGCAGCACCAGCGCGCCGCGACGGGCGCCGATGGCCCTGGTGGTCGCCCGCAGCAGGGCGGCAGCGACATCGGCAGGGTCGGTGCGGCGTTCCAGGTCGGCGGCCATCGTCGCCAGGGCCTGCAGCTCGCTGCGGGAGCGGCGCAACTCGCGCTCGCTGACCCGGCCCAGGCCGGCGGTGAGGGCGGCGACGGCGACGAAGCCGGCGACGGCGATGCCGATCGCCCCTGCCGGCGGCGGGGTGGGGGTCGGCACACCCAGCCCGGCGCAGATGGCCCGGTCGAGGCCGGTGGTGGCGAGCACGATGGTGCCGGCGACGTCCCACAGGGCGACCTGGAGGGCAGCGGGGCCGCTGGCTAGGGTGGCGACGGCCACCAGGTGCAACGAGAACAGCACGAGCAGGCCGCTGCGGGCGCCGCCCTGCGGCGCGCTCACGACCAGGAGGAAAGCGACGTCGCCGGCGAGGCCGACCCGTTGCGCGCCCAGGGCTGCAGCCCGGCCGTACCGGCCGGCGACGGTCACCGGGAGGGCGAAGGCCACCAGCGCGGCGCACGGCAGCGCCGCCTGCCCGGGCGTGAGCCCCACCTGCACGGACGCACCCCACGCGGCCAGGACCACCGCCAGCGCCAGGCCGGCGCGCACGGCGCCCAGCAGCCCGAATCGCTCCTCGAGGCTCGGCTCGTCGTTGCGCCCGACCGCCCGCAGCGGCGCCAGGCGGGGCATCAGCCGAGGCTGATGGTGTCGTCGTCGGCGCCCACGGGCGCCGACTCGAGGCGTCGGTCGCGCCGGGCGAGGAGACCGGTCCCGACCAAGGCCACCGCTACCGCGACGCCGGCAGCGAACGGCGATCGCGCCACGGCGCGGGCGATCACTCGCGGATCCTGCCCGTCGAGGCGCGGCAGCAACGACAGGAACGGGCGCAGCGCGCCGGGCGGCGGCAGCGCGTCACCGAGGGTGGGGGGCAGCGCCGCCGACCCGCCCGCGCCGCCGGCGGGTGCCTCGCCGGCGGGCCGGGGGGCGGCGGCGACGAGGGGCACCGACACGCCGGCGACCACGGGGCCACCGGTCGGGTGGCTGGCGCCGGAGGGTGCGGCAGAGGCCGGGGGGATGAAGACGGGGAACTCGCCGAAGGCGTCGGCGGCCAGGGTGGTGAACGGCGCGACGACCACGGCCACCGGCGCGACGGGTGCCGCCGGCGCCGCCGGCGCCGCCGGTGCGACCGCGGCCGGGCCGGTGGGCTGCGTCGGCGTCGCCGTGCCGGGGGGTCCTTGACCGGCCCGGTTGGCGTGGCCGTTGCCGGTCGGCGTCGGCGTCGTGGCGCCGGCGGCGACGTCTCCGGTCATGGTGAGGGTGGAGGTGGTGAGGCTGAACGCCGACACGCCGCCGCTGGTGGCGCCCTGATCGACCTGCGCCGACCCGCCGCCGCGGTGACGAGCGGCCGGCCCCTGGGCGGCGGCCCGGGCCCCCGGCTGGCTCGGCCGGTGCGCAGCGCCTGCCAGGCCGTGGCTCACCAGACCCGCCCGAGGGACCGCCCACGCAGGAGCAGCGGCCAGGCACAGACCACAGCTCAGCCCGGCGCCGAGCGCGCCGGCAGCCAGCGCCGCGGCGGCCCGGTCCCGGAACATCGGAACCCATCTTGCCCCACGGCGCGCGTCAGGCGAACCACTCTCCGGAACTTCTCGATCCTCGTCAGGGCGGAATGCCCCGATCGCGCCATGCGCGCAGGCGGACCCCCCGACGGCTACCCGGCGACCACCGGGAGGCCGGTGGTGTAGCGCAGCGCCAAGGCCACCCGGTCGCCTGCCGAGCGGTTCGGCCCGGCGGCGTGCAACAGCCGGGCGTCGACGACGATGGCGTCACCGGCGGTGGCGGGCAGCGCCTCGGGCGGTCCCGGCAGGGGACCCACCGACGCCACCCCGAAGATGCTCGGCTCACCCCCGTGCGCCTCCAGCGGCAGCAGCGGGCCGAGGTGGCTGCCGGGCACCACCTCCAAGCAGCCGTTGGCCTCGTCGGCATCGGTCAGCGCCAGCCAGACCGTCGCCGCCGGGCGGCCCTCCAGGCGGGCGGCCCACGCCGGTGCGTCTTGATGCCAGCGGGTGGGCATGCCGACGCCCGCCGGCTTGACCACGTAGGTGGCGGCGAAGCAGGCGACCGGGGCGCCGAGCATGGCCGCCGCCAACGCGGCGAGGCCGGCGCCGAGCCGGTCGGTGTGCGGCCACCCGGCGGGGGCGGCCACCAGGTGGCTGGCGTGGCCGATGCCGTGGGCGGTGCGCAGGGCGGCCAGGTCGTCGAGGGCAGCGGCCACCGCCTCTGGGTCGACGGCCTGTCGGTGGCACGCCCAGCCGCTCTCCACGCCGGCCACGCTAGGTCCGGGCTAGCAGGCGGTGGCGACCGCCACGTCGCAGACCTCGCAGGTCTGCAGGTCGGAGCCGGGTGCGGCCGGGGCCATCGGGGTGGCGCACATCCCGCAGCGAGACGCCGCCGGTCGGGCCGGCCGCAGCGCGGTCACCTCGGCCACCGGCGCCGGCCATCCCCCGGCCCGCCCGTTGGCCATCCGCACGACCACCTCGTCGCCGCCGACCCCGCCGCAGCCTGGGCAGGCCGCCTCGTCGCCGGGGCGGCGCACCCCGCACTCGCAGCGCAGCAGCCGCATGCGGGTGAAGCTGGGTGCGGCCTCGCACGCGCCGCACCCACCGTGGACGCTGGCGAGGGGCGCACCACAGACGCACCGGACGGGGTGGGGCATTCGACGGACCTCCTCGGGGGGCGGCCGCCGGCGACGGGTCGACGGCCGTGGTGGTGGCGGCAGGTATTCCCACCGGATGCCCACCACAATCCCTTTCGACCGCTTCGTCGGCCGCCAGCGCCCGCCCCGCTCGCGGGCCGTCAGTGCACCAGCACGTTCCGGAACTGCCAGGGGTCGGTCTCGTCGATGTCGTCGGGGAACAGCGGCGACCGGTCGGTCAGTGGGGTCCAGTCGGTGCGGTGCCCCTCGACGGGGCCGAGGTAGGGCCGCTGCACCTCGAGGCAGCGGGCGAAGTCCATCTCGTCGGCCTCGACGATGCCCCGGTCGGGGTGCTCGAGCGCCCACACCATGGCGGCGAGCACTGCCGAGGTGACCTGCAGGCCGGTGGCGCTCTGGTGCGGCGCCAGGGCCCGGGCCTCGTCGTTGCTCAGGCGCGACCCGTACCAGTAGGCCCCGGCGTCGCTGCCGTAGAGCAGCACGCCGAGCTCGTCGATGCCGTCGGCGATCTCGTCGGCGTCGAGCACGTGCTTGGCCGTGATGGCCCCGCCACCGAGCAGCTCGCCCCACGACAGCAGCGCCACCTCGGCGGGCCGGTAGGCGTAGTGGCACGTCGGCCGGTAGGTGACCGCGTCGCCGTCGCGCACCGAGAAGTAGTCGGCGATCGACAGGGCCTCGTTGTGGGTGACGAGGAACCCGTGCTGGGGGCCGTGGGTCGGGCACCAGGTGCGCACCCGGGTGTCGGCGCCGGGGGTGGGGAGGAAGATGCCGGGTGCCGCCGGGTCGCCGTGGCCGCCGGCGCCAGGCGGGAGCCACCGCTCGTGGGTGCCCCACCCGAGCTCGGCGGGCTGCAGGCCCTCGGAGATGAAGCCGTCGACCGACCAGGTGTTCCAGAAGGCGCCGACCGGCTTGGGCCGGACGGGGCGCTGGGTGTCGCGCTCCGCGATGTGGACGCCCTTGACCCCGCAGGCCTGCATGAGCGCCGCCCACCCGGCCCGGTCGGCGGGGCCCCCGACGGGCGCGTCGACGCCGGTGATGGCGGCCAGGTCGAGCAGCGCCTGCTTGGTCAGCCACGACACCATGCCGGGGTTGGCCCCGCACGACGACACCGCCGTGGGGCCCGTCGGGTGCGCGGCGCGGTCGTCGAGCAGGCGGCGGCGCAGCGCCAGGTTGGTGCGCTGCGCCAGGGGGAGGGCGGGGTTGTCGTAGACACCGGGCCACGGTTCGACGACGGTGTCGACGTAGGGGGCACCGACCTCCCGGCACAGCCCGATCACCTCGACGGAGTCGACGTCGACCGACAGGTTCACGCAGAACGGCGGCTCGCCGCCGGCGGCGGCCCTGAGCAGCGGCGTCAGCACGTCGCGCACGTTGTCGGGGGTCAGGGTGGCGTGGTGGCGCACGATGCCGGCGTCGGCGAAGAGGGCGTCGTTGGCGCTCTCCGGGCCGACCACGACCACGGTGGCCGGGTCGACGTCGAAGTGGCGCAGGATCAGCGGGAGGGTGCCCCGGCCGATCGAGCCGAGACCGATGAGCACGACACCGGGGAGGCGGCCGTAGGTGGGGGAAGGCACGGCGCCGGAGGCTACCCGGGCCTCCCGGTGAGGTCGGCCAGGTTGACGACCACCGCCTCCTGGGTGGAGCGGGCGATGACCACGACCGCAGGGTCATCGACCGACGGGTTCTCCTCCCGGTGGGGCGTGAACGGCGGCACGTAGACGTAGTCGCCCGGGGCCGCCTCGATGCGCCGCTCGACCCCGCCGTCGAGGAACACGAAGACGGGGTGGCCGGCGACCACGTAGATGCCCGTCTCCGACGCCCCGTGGTGGTGGTCGGCCGAGCGGCTGGCGGGGGCGACCACGGTCTCGCCCATCCAGATGGCCTCGCTGCCCGACCGCCGGCCCGAGATCGCCTCCCGCCGCACCATGCCCGGGGTCTGGGCGGTGCCGGTGTCGAGGTGCCCGGCCGGGGTGTGGTGGAGGGGACGGTGCCAGCCGCCGTCGGGGTGCCCGCCGGTCACGGTGCCGCCCGGGGCCGGTCGGGGGGCGAGCGCAGCACACCTCGAGCGGCGAGGTCGGCGATCTCGTCGGGCGGGTAGCCCGCCTCGGAGAGCACCTCGGCGTTGTGCTGGCCGACCGTCGGGGCGTGCCGCCGCGGCGTCGGGGGGGCGGCGCCGTCGACGCGCACCGGCTGGGGCACCGCCCGGTAGGGCCCGGCGGTGGGGTGCTCCACCTCGGGCCAGGCGGCCACCACCTCGTCGATGTCGGGCACCGCCGCGGCGGGGATGCCCGTCGCCCGGCACAGGGCCAGCCACTCCGCGGTGGTGCGGCGGGCCAGCACCTCCTCGAGCACCCGGTAGCCGAAGCCGGGGTCGCGCTGGCGGCCGGCGTGGCCGAGGCGCTCGTCGCCCGCCAGGTCGGGGCGGCCGCCCGCCTCGACGATGGCCTGCCAGTGGTGGTCGGCGTAGGGGAAGACGACGAGCATGCCGTCGGCGCTGGCCATGGCCCGACGCTCGGGCGTGAGCATGCGGCCGTAGCCGGGCTCCCCCGACCCGGTCACTGCGCCGGCGCCGTGCTCGGCCATGGCGAAGGCGACGGTGGCGTCGACCATCGCCACCTCGACCGTCGGCCCGGTGCCGGTGCGCTCGCGGGCGAAGAGGGCGGCGAGGATGGCGTAGACGATCGTGAGGCCGCTCACCTTGTCGGCCAGGGCCATCGGCACCAGCCACGGGGTGCCGAGGGCGCGCTCCATGATCCGGGGGATGCCGGCGGCGCCCTGCACCACGTCGTCGTAGGCCGGCTCGTCGGCGAGGGGCCCGTCGGCCGGGTAGCCGGTGGCGTGGCAGATCACCAGGTCGGGGCGGGCGGCGCGCAGGGCGGCGTCGTCGAGGCCCAGGCGGGCGCGGGTGGCCGGCCGCAGGTTGGTGACCACGACGTCGCAGGTGGCGGCGATGCGCAGCAGCGCCTGCCGGCCGTCGGGGTGCTTGAGGTCGATGGCGACGTTGCGCTTGTTGCGCAGCAGCGTGAGGGCGACGTCGGAGAGCTGGCGGGTGGGGCCGCCCGCCATGACCCGGGCGGTGTCGCCCTTCGCCGTCTCCACCGTCACCACGTCGGCGCCGAGGTCGGCGAGGGTGGCGGTGGCGAGCGGTCCCATCACCACCGAGGTCAGGTCGAGCACCCGGACTCCGTCGAGCAGGCCCGTCATGCCCGCCGCACCTCGCGGAAGGGCAGGTCACGGTCGACCGACGGCTCCCGTGGCAGGCCCAGCACCCGCTCACCGAGGATGTTGTGCTGGATCTCGTCGGTGCCCCCCGCGATCGACTGGGCCGGCACGGACACGAGGATCTCGGCGACCACGCCGCCGTCGGGCGCGTCGTCGCCGGCGAGGAGGCCTGCCGCCCCGGCCACCAGGGCGTGGGCGGCGGCGGCCTGGCGGGCGATCACGCTGGTGGCCAGCTTGCCGAGCGAGCCCTCCGGCCCCGGCGGCCGGCCGGCGGCCCGGGCGGCGGCCGCCCGACGGGAGGTGGAGCCGGCCACCGTCGAGCGGGCCAGGGTGGCCGCCACCGCCTGGCGCACCAGCGGGTCGGCGGCCCGACCGGCGTTGCGGGCCCGCTCGACGAGCAGGTCGGGGCGCCCGGCGCGCTGCGGGTACCACTTGTGCGGTTCCGCAGCCGCGGTGGCCTCGGCGACCGCCTCCCGCCACACCCGTCCGGTCGGGTCGCGTCGCTCGCCCTGACGGCGCCTGGCGGCCAGGCGTCGCTCGTGCATGAGCGTCGTCTGCGCCACCGCCCACCCGGCGCCTTCCTCGGCGAGGAGGTGCGCGGCGGGGATGCGCGCCGAGGTCAGGAACACCTCGTTGAACGAGGCGTGGCCGTTCATCTGGCGCAACGGTCGCACCTCGACCCCCGGCTGGCGCATGGGAAGCACGAATGCGCTGAGGCCCCGGTGCTTGGGCACGTCCCAGTCGGTGCGGGCGACGAGCAGCCCGAGGTCGGCGGTGGCGGCCCCGGTGTTCCAGACCTTCTGACCGTCGACGACCCACTCGTCACCGTCACGGCGGGCGGTGGTGGTCAGCCCGGCCAGGTCCGAGCCGGCACCCGGCTCGGAGAACAGCTGGCACCAGACCACCGCACCGGTGACGGTGGGGCGCACCAGCGACCGCCGCAGGTCCTCGTCGCCGTGGGCGACGAGCACCGGCACGGCCAGGTTGAGCCCCACGCCGTCGGGAGGGCCGGGGACGCCGAGGGCCGCCAGGGTCTCGGCCACCGCCTCGGCGTCGGCCGCCCCGAGGTCGCGCCCCCCGTCCGCCCGCGGCAGGGAGGGCGCCGCCCACCCGGCGTCGAACAGGGCGCGACGCCACTCGAGCAGCGACGCGTCGGGGCGCCACGCCGCGTCCACGAAGGCGCGCAGCTCGTCGATCGTCGAGGAGGCCACCTGCGCCGCCCTCAGTCGCCGGCCATGAGGGTCTCGGCCTCGTGGTCGAGCAGCTGGCGCCCGTGGCGGTTGACCATGGCGAGGAACATGAGGTCACCGCGCTCGGTGGGGCTCACCAGCATCGATGCCACGATGCCCATCACCAGACCGCCGAGCCCGGCCCGGCGGTAGGCGGCCCACAGGTCGTCGGCGTCGAGGTCGACGCCGGCAGCGGCCATGCGCCGGCGGTACTCACCCACCAGGTCACCCTCCGCCTGGCGGCGCAGCTCGGGCACCAGGCTGGCCCCGAGGAAGTAGGCGAGGTCGCTGACCCCGGGGCCGACCCGGATGGTCTGCCAGTCGACCACCACCACCCGGGGACCGCCGAAGAGCAGGTTGTCGACCCGGAAGTCGCCGTGCTGGAGGGTCCACGGGCGGGGCGACCACGAGAGGTGGCGGGCCAGGTCGGGCACCAGGCGCCCGGCCAGGTCGAGCACGTCGGGCTCGACCCGGGAGGCGAAGCGGTCGACGAAACCGGGCCACACCGTCTGCACCAGGCCGGCGACGCCGGTGGCGCTGTCGGGCGACGGGCCGTCGAGCCACTCGTAGGCCTCGAGGGTGCGGTCGCCCCAGCGGGGGGCGTGCAGCCCGACCATCTCGGCGATGGCGGCCGCCGCCTCGTCGACGCCGCAACCGGCGAGCTGGTCGCCCGCCTCGGCCGGGGCGACGTCCTCGAGCAGCACGACGTAGTCGCCGGTGCCTGCGTCGTAGCGCGACAGGTGGCACCGCGGCGCCCGCACGTCGACGGAGGCGGCCAGCTCGTTGTAGAAGGCGGCCTCGAGCAGGTAGGTGCGGGTGGTGGCGGCGGCGGCACGGCTCTCGTCACCGGCGGCGGGCACCTTGGCGATCAGCGTCGCCGGCCCCGCGCCGGGCTGCTCGTAGTCGACGTGCAGGCGCAGGCTGTCGGCCACCATGCCGTTGCCCACCCGCTCGACCCGCACGGCGGCCACCGGCGTGCGCAGCGCGGTGGTCAGCCAGGCGGCGTCGACGTCGGCCGCACCGCGCGGCACGGTGGTCGTGGTTGCCATCGGTCCCCCCCCTGTGGCGTGGTGGCGCCAACGTAGCGGGCTACGCCTGGGCGGGGATCGAGTAGGCCACGGTGGCGGCGGCGACCAGCGTCGCCTCGCCGGCCCCGTCGCCGGTCGCGCTGGTGACCCGCACGTCGCTCACCGACGAGCGCGGCCCGAGGCGCAGCAGGCTGGCGTCGGCGAGCAGCTCACCGCCGAGCGGCGGCTTGGCGAGGAAGTGGATGGTCAGGTTGCTGGTGACCGCCAGGGCGACCGGGCCGACCCGGCTCAGTGTCGCCAGCCAGGCGGCGGCGTCGGCCAGGCCCATCATCGTCGGCCCCGACACGGTGCCGCCGGGCCGCTCGTGCTCGGCGGCGACGGGCAGGGCCAGCACGGCGCCGGAGGCGGTGACCTCGCGCACCCGGTAGGTCGGCGACACGGCAGCGGTCCAGACCTCGGCGAGGAACGACTGGAGCTCGTCGGCGGTCATCACCGGCGGCGGGATCGTGGGGGTGGGGGGCACGGGGCCACGGTAGGGGCCCACGGCGACGCCGGTACGGTGGCCCGGTGGGGGCGCTCGACCAGCCCGCCGGCCCCGGCCCCGGCCCCGTCGCCGGCGCCGCCGGGGCGACCCCGGCCAGGGTGGGGGTGCGCCGGGGCCGGGTCGGGCTCACCGCCGTGTTCGTGGCGCTCGGTGCCGGCTTCGCCAGCTTCGCGTCGCGTGTGCCCGCCGTGCAGGCCACCCTCCACCTCACCGCCGGGACCCTGGGCCTGGCCCTGCTCGGCGCCGCCGCCGGCCTGGTGGCGGGCGCCCCCGCCGCCGGGTGGGCGCTGCGGCGGGCGGACCCCCGGTGGGTGATCGGGGCGGGGCTCGCCGTGTTCGTCGTCGGCCTGCAGTCGGTCGACGCCGCCGACGGCGCCCGGGGGCTCTTCGCCGCCCTGGTCGTCACCGGCTTCGGTGGCGGGCTGGTCGACGTGGGCATGAACACCGAGGCGGCGGCGCTGCAGGTGCGCTCGGGCCGACCGATCATGTCCAGGTTCCACGCCGGCTGGAGCGTCGGCGGCCTGGCCGGCGCCGGGCTCGGCGCCCTGGCCGCCGGCGACCGGCTCCCGGTCGACACCCACCTCGCCGCCGCCGGCGCCGTCGTCGCCGCCACCGGGGCGCTGGCGCTGTGGGCGCTCGGCGATGCCGCCGCCCCGGGCCGGGGCGCGCCCCCCGCCCCCCTCGACGCCATCGCCGCGCCCACCGACTGCTCGCCGGGCCGACTCGGGCCGACTCGGCTGCTGCCGGTGCTGGCGGTGCTCGGGGTGCTGGCCGCCGGCGACTTCCTCGCCGAGGGGGCGGCCGGTGACTGGAGCGCCGTCTACCTGCACTCGTCGTTGGGGGCCGCCAGCGGCACGGCTGCGCTCGCGTTCGCGGCGTTCTCGCTGGCCATGACCGCCGGCCGGGTGGTCGGCGACCACCTGACCGCGGCGGTCGGCGCCCGGCGCCTCCTCCGCGGCGCCGCCCTCCTCGCCGGCGGAGGGCTCGCCGGCGGGCTGCTCGCCGGCAGCCGGGCCGCCGGCCTGGTCGGCTTCGGCCTGCTCGGGGCCGGCCTGTCGGTCGTGGTGCCCATCCTGTTCTCCGCCGCCGCCGGGGTGGGCCGGCCGGCCACCTCGGTGGCCGTGGTCACCGGCAGCGCCTACCTCGGCCTGGTCGCCGGCCCCCCGCTGGTGGGTGGCCTGGCCGAGCTGCTCGGCCTGCCGGGGGCCCTCGGCGTCGTCGCCGGCGTGGCCGCCCTGCCCGCGGTGTTCGGGGGCGTCGCCCTCCGGGGCGGCCGCCCGTGACCGGTGGGGTCAGCCCGGCGTCGGGGTGAGCACCTCGACGCCGTCGTCGGTCACCACGACGGTGTGCTCGAACTGGGCGGAGCGGCTGCCATCGGCGGTCACCGCCGTCCAGCCGTTGCCCCACATCTTCTCCTTCCACCCGCCGATGTTGATCATCGGCTCGATGGTGAAGGTCATCCCCGGCACCATCTCGGTGGTGGCCGCCGGGTTGAAGTAGTGGTACACGGTGGGGGTCGTGTGGAAGCTGCGGCCGATGCCGTGGCCGACGAACTGGCGCACCACCGAGTAGCCGGCCGCCTCGGCGTGGGTCTGGATGGCCCGGCCGATGTCGCTGATCGGCCGGCCCGGGCGCACCGCCTCGATGCCGAGGTCCCGGCAGCGGCGGGCCGCCTCCACCAACTCCTTGGAGGCGTCGTCGACGTCACCGACGAGGAAGGTGGCGTTGCAGTCGCCGTGCACACCCTGGGCGTAGCCGGTGACGTCGATGTTCACGATGTCGCCGGGCTGCAGGGGCCGGTCGTCGGGGATCCCGTGGCAGATGACCTCGTTGACCGACGTGCAGATGGCCTTCGGGTAGCCGTGGTAGTTCAGGGTGCTCGGGAACAGCCCCCGGTCGAGGTAGGCCTGGTGGGCGACCTCGTCGAGCTGCTCGGTGGTCACCCCGGGGGCCACCGCGGCGCCGGTCACCGCCAGCACCTCGGCGGCCAGGCGGCCGACCTCGCGCATGGCGGCGATCACCTCCGGCGGCTTCACCATGGCCTCGTCGAGGCGCACCACCGCGCCCGTCTCGTAGTACGGGGTCGGTGCGATGCCGAGGTCGCCGGGCACCTGCCGCATGGGGCTGACGTGCCCCTCGAGCACCCGGCCGTCGAGGCCCTTGTGGCACCGCTTGTACTTGCGGCCGCTGCCGCACCAGCAGGCGTCGTTGCTCTTGACGGTGCCGCGCGCCGGCGCCGACGGTCGTGCGGGCGCCGTCACTGCAGCCACCCCTCGGTCTCGTCGGGCTCGGCGACCCCCGCGGTGGCGGCCGCCGTGCCGTCGAGCGCCTCGGCCAGGGTGCCGGGCGCCAGGCCGGAGTGGCCGACACCGGCCGCCGGCTCTTCCACCAGCTCGATCAGGGTGCCGAACGCCGACTTCGGGTGCAGGAAGGCGACGCTGGTGCCCCGGCTGCCCGGGCGCGGCTCGGCGTCGATGCTGCGAGCCCCGGTGGCGGTGGCGGCGGCCAGCGCCGTGCCGCAGTCGTCGACCCGGTAGCCGACGTGGTGCAGGCCCTCCCCCCGGCTGGCGAGGAACTTGGCGACCGGTGAGTCGTCCCGGATCGGGGTGAGCAGCTGGACGTAGCTGTCGGCCACGGCCAGCAGCGCCTCCTCCACCCCGTCGCGCTCGATCACCTCCCGGTGGGCGACGGTGGCGCCGAACGCCGCGGCGTACCACGCCACGGCGGCGTCGAGGTCGCGCACGGCGATGGCGACGTGGTCGATCTCGGTGAGCTGCGGGCCAGCCATGGCGGCGAGGCTACCCCCAGGCCACCGGTGCGAGCCTCGGTAGCCTGGGGCCCGTCCGGCGGCGAGCGCCGCCGCCACGCAGCGAGGAGGCCCCATGCCCGGTTCGGTGATCGTCGCCGGTGCCCGCACCCCGATCGGCAAGCTCTCGGGGGCGCTGGCCTCCTTCTCCGCCGCCGAGCTCGGCGGGGTCGCCATCGCGGCGGCCATCGAGCGGGCCGGCATCGCCCCCGGTGACGTCGACCACGTGATCATGGGCCAGGTGCTCCTGGCCGGCGCCGGCCAGGTGCCGGCCAAGCAGGCCGCGACCCGGGCCGCCATCCCCCGCACCACGCCGGCGACGGTGGTCAACAAGGTGTGCCTGTCGGGCCTGAACGCCATCTACCAGGCCGACCTGATGATCCAGGCCGGCGACGCCGAGGTGGTCGTGGCCGGCGGCATGGAGTCGATGACCTCCGCCCCGCACCTCCTGGTGGGGGCCCGGGCCGGCTACCGCCTGGGCTCGGCCACCGCCGTCGACTCGCTCATGTTCGACGGGCTCGAAGACGCGTCGAGCCACGACGCCATGGGCCTCGACACCGAGCGCTACCTGCCGCAGTTCCCGTCGATCACCCGCCAACGCCAGGACGAGTGGGCCGCCCTCTCCCACGAGCGGGCCGCCGCCGCCATCAAGGAGGGGCGCTTCGCCGAGGAGATCGTCCCGGTGTCGGTGCCCCAGCGCAAGGGCGAGCCGATCGTGGTCGACACCGACGAGGGCGTGCGCCCGGGCACGACCGCCGAGTCGCTCGCCGGTCTGCGCCCGGCGTTCGCCAAGGACGGCTCGGTCACCGCCGGCAACGCCTCGCAGATCTCCGACGGAGCGTCGGCCGTGATCGTGATGTCGGCGGCGGCGGCCGAGCGCCTCGGGGTGACCCCCTTGGGGGAGGTGGTGTCCTACGGCATGGTCGCCGGGCCCGACACCAACCTGCTCTTCCAGCCGTCGCGGGCATCGGCACGGGCGCTCGACCGAGCGGGCATCTCGACAGACGACGTCGCCCTGTGGGAGTTCAACGAGGCGTTCGCGGCCGTGGCCCTCGGCTCGAGCGACGACCTCGGCCTGTCGCCCGACGTCGTCAACGTCAACGGCGGCGCCGTGGCCCTCGGCCACCCGATCGGGGCGTCGGGCAACCGACTGGCTCTGACCCTGCTGCACGAACTGCGCCGTCGGGGTGGCGGCCTCGGTGTGGCCGCCCTGTGCGGCGGCGGCGGCCAGGGCGACGCCCTGGTGGTGCGCTCGCTGGCCTAGCCGCGCAGGCTCAGGCCCCCACCTCCCGCCGGCCCTCCAGCGCCCGGCCCAGGGTCAGCTCGTCGGCGTACTCCAGGTCACCGCCGACGGGCAGCCCGCTGGCGATGCGGGTCACCCGCACCGGCAGGTCGCGGAGCAACGACGCCAGGTACAGGGCGGTGGCGTCGCCCTCGATGTTGGGGTTGGTGCAGAGGATCACCTCGGCGATGGCCTCGCCGCCGATGCGGGCCAGCAGCTCGCGCACGCGCAGCTGCTCGGGGCCGATGCCGTCGATGGGGCTGATGGCGCCCTGGAGCACGTGGTACCGGCCGGTGAACTCCCGGGTGCGCTCCAGGGCCACGACGTCGCGGGGCTCCTCGACCACGCACACCACCGTGGCGTCGCGCCGCTCGTCGCGGCAGATGTCACACAGCACGGCGTCGCCGCCCCCCTCGGCGATGTTGAAGC
Organism: Acidimicrobiales bacterium; assembly: GCA_035718085.1. GTDB lineage: Bacteria > Actinomycetota > Acidimicrobiia > Acidimicrobiales > Palsa-688 > DASTHS01. Next base: position 18,739 of record DASTHS010000211.1, read on the forward strand.
AGCGCCGGCACCACGTGACGTTGGCCTTCACCACCTCGAGCGCCCGGGCCAGGCGCAGGGCGTCGTCCGCGGGCAGCTTGAGGATGTGGAAGGCGATGCGCTGGGCCGACTTCGGGCCGATGCCGGGCAGCCGACCCAGCTCGTCGATCAGCTCCTGGACGGGGGCGGCGTACACCGCGGCCGGCGCCCCTAGCCGCCGAGCAGGCCGGGCAGGCCCGGCAGGCCGCCGAGGCCCGGCATGGCGCCGCCGAAGCCCACCTCACCGAGGGCGTCGGCCTGCAGCTGCTGCGCCTTCTCGGCGGCGTCGCGCAGCGCGGCGAGCAGCAGGTCTTCGAGGTCGTCTACGTGCGCGGGGTCCACCACCGACGGGTCGATGGCCACCGACTGGAACTCCATGCCACCGGTGACCTCGACCTTGACGGCGCCCCCGCCGGCGGTGCCGGTGACCAGCGTGTCGGCCGCCTGCTGCTGGGCGCTGGCCAGGTGCTGCTGCATCTGACCGACCTGCGACAGCAGCGCGCCGATGTCGAGGCCCTGGGGGCCGGGGGCCTGTTCGCTCACGGTGCAACCTCCTCGGCGCCTGGGAACGCCTCGAGCAGGCGCTGCTCGGGCGACACTAGCCCCGGGCCTGCGTCGGTCAGGTCGTCGATGTCGTAGTCGTCGGGGTCGTCGGGAGCGCTCGGCGGGGCGTCGTCCCGGCGGGCGGCGGCGGCCTCGTCGAGCACCAGGCGCAGCGGCACCGGGCGGCCGAAGTGGGCGGTCAGCGCAGCCTCGGCGTCGCGACGGGGCGCCTCGGCCCGGGTGAGCAACCCCTGGTCGGGCAGGGCCATCACCGCCTCGCCGTCGGCCGACACGAACCGGCCCTGCGACAGGTAGGCCTTCACCCGGCCGGGCAGGCCCGGCAGCACCGTGTCGCCCCACGCCTTGGTCAGCTCGTCACGGGTGGGGAAGGGCCCGGGTGCCGCGCCGCTCACCGGTGCCTGCGGCCGGCGCGGGGGGTGCGGCCCGACCGGCGGGGTCGGGGCGGCAGGGGTAGTGCCCGCCGGGTCTGGCGCGCCCCGCCGCAGCGACCCGATGGTGGCCCGGGGCGCCACCGCCGGCCCCCGGTCGGGCCCGGCAGAGCCCCGGTCCGGCCCGGCGGGCGCCTGGCGGCCGGCGCCGGGCCGGGGCACGGGCGGCGGCGGCGCCAGCGACGGCCGGGGCGCCTGCGCCGGCTCGTCGCGCCGGGAGCGGGCCGGGCGGGGGGGCGGTCCCGCGTCGGCCGGGCCGGCAGGGAGCGGTGCAGCGTCCGGGGCGGGGCGGCCCGTCGCGGGGCGGGCCGGTGTCGGGGGGCCAGCCGCCGAGGGCGGCGGGACCGGGGCGGTCGGTGCGGCGGCGGCACCGGGAGCGCCGGGGCCGGGGGCAGGGGCACCGGGAGCGCCGGGGCCAGGGGCAAGGGCTACACCGGCGGTGGGAGCGCCAGAGGCAGGGATGGCACCGGCACCGGCGAGGGCCGCCTCCAGCCGCTCGATGCGGGCCAGGAGGGCGGCCGGGTCGGTGTCGGCCGCCGGGGCGGTCACCCGCACCAGGGCCACCTCCAGGGTGACGCGCGGGTCGACCGAGTCGCGCATGTCGCCGGCCGCCTGGCCCACGACCTCCATCGCCCGCACCGTGCCGGCCAGACCGAGTCGCCGGGCCTGGGCCTCGACCGCGGCGGCGGCGTCGTCGGGCAGCGGCACGAGCGAGCGGGCCTGCATGGCCAGGAACCCGTTGCGCAGGTGCTCCAACAGGTCGGCGGCCAGCCGCCGCGGCTCCCAGCCGGCGGCGACGCCCTCCGCCACCGCGGTGAGCACCCGCCCCACGTCGCGATCGGCGATGGCGTCGACCACGTCGGTGATCGCGGCCGTCTCTTCCACCGCCACACCGGCCGCGGCGACCTGGTCGAGCACCGAGAGGGCGTCGCGCGCCGAGCCGTGGCCCCGGCGCACGACCAGGTCGATGGCCTCGGACGGCACGCCGAGCCCGGCCCGCTCGTTGATGTCGTCGAGCAGACCGCCGAGGATGTCGGCCGACAGCAGCTTGAACTCGTAGTGCTGGGTGCGGCTGCGGATGGTCGGCAACACCTTCTGCGGGTCGGTGGTGGCCAGCACGAACACCACGTGGCCGGGCGGCTCCTCGAGGGTCTTGAGCAGGGCGCTGCTGGCCACCGTGGTCAGCTGGTGGACCTCGTCGATGATGTAGACCTTCCAGCGGCCGCGGACCCCGAGCGACACCCGCGACAGCAGGTCGCGCATCTCGTCGACCCCCCGGTTCGATGCGGCGTCGAGCTCCTGCACGTCGAGCGACGAACCACGCCGGATCTCGACGCACGAGGTGCACGTGCCGTCGGGCTCGCCGTCGGCGGGGTGCTCGCAGTTGAGGGCCATGGCCAGGATGCGGGCCGTCGACGTCTTGCCCGTGCCACGCGGCCCGCTGAACAGGTAGGCGTGGCCCACCCGGCCGCTGCGCACGGCGTTGCGCAGCGCGGTGGTGACGTGCTCTTGGCCGCGCACCTCCGCGAACCGCTGCGGGCGGTAGCGGCGGTAGAGCGACTGGTAGGCCTCTACGGGGTCGTCGGCCACCTGCCCCACACTACGGGAGGGCACCGACGGCCCGACCCGTCGGGCGCCCCGGCGCGTGACCCGCGCCGGGGCGCGATCGGGCCCGGAACCCGGCGCGGCGGTCAGGCGATCTGC
>DASTHS010000212.1:0-2657 GCA_035718085.1 Acidimicrobiales bacterium
CCGTGAAGGATGCGCTGGAGGTCGCCGGGGTGCGCTCCACCGGTGGCGCCGTCGAGCTCGCCGACCACGTCCCCGCCGCCGACGCCCCCGTGGTGGCCCGCCTGCGCGCCGCCGGCGCGGTCGTGCTGGGCAAGACCAACGTGCCGGCGTGGTCGGGCGACATCCAGACCTTCAACGACCTCTTCGGCACCACCGCGAACCCGTGGGACCCGAGCCGCACGCCCGGCGGGTCGTCAGGCGGCCCGGCCGTGGCGGTGGCGACGGGCATGAGCGCGTTCGAGACGGGCACCGACATCGGTGGGTCGATCCGCACCCCGTCGGGGTGGTGCGGCGTCTGCGGTCACAAGCCGACCTTCGGGGTCGTTCCCCAGCGCGGCTACCTCGACCACGTCGCCGGCGGGCGCACCGACGCCGACATCAACGTGGTCGGGCCGATCGCCCGCAGCGTGCGCGACCTGGCCATGCTCCTCGACGTGGTCGCCGGGCCCCTGCCCGCCGAGGGGCGGGGCTGGTCGCTGAGCCTCCCGCCCTCGGGGTGGGCCGGCGACGTGGCTGCCCTCCGGGTCGGCACCTGGTTCGGCGACGCCGCCGCGCCGGTGGACCCGGCCGTGGCCGAGGTGCTCGAGGCGGCGGCATCGGCGCTGGCGGCCGCGGGCGCAGGGGTGACCGACGCCCGCCCGGGGTTCGCCATGGCAGAGGCGGCCGCGGTGTTCAGCGGTCTCATCACCGCCGCCGTGTCGGTGAGCTTCCCCGACGACGGCGGGTTCGCCGACGCCGTCTCGGGCAGCCATCGCCAGTGGCTGCGCCTCGACGAGCGGCGCGCCGCCCTGCAGGCGGCGTGGGAGTCGTTCTTCGACGGCCACGACGTGCTCCTCGCGCCGGTCATGCCGGTGGGCGCGTTCCCCCACGACCACAGCGGCGACATCACCACCCGCACCGTCGACGTCGCCGGCGTGGCGACCCCGCACGTCGCGCTGATCACCTGGGCGGGCATCGTGGGGGTGGCCGGGCTGCCCTCGACCGTCGTGCCTGCCGGCCGGGTCGGCGGGGTGCCGGTCGGCATCCAGGTCGTGGGCCGCCGCTTCGCCGACCGCACGACCCTCGCGGTCGCCGCGCTGCTCGAGGAGCTGCTCGGCGGCTACCGACCGCCGCCGATCGCGGTGGGCTGAGTCAGCGGTAGGCGTCGAGGCCGAGGTGCACGGCCAGCCCGACGCCGGCCAGGGCGATGACCACCCGCAGGGGGGCGGCCGGCACCCGCCGCACCACGAGCGGCCCGGTGCGGCCGCCGATCAGGCAGCCGACCGCGAGGGGCAGCACCGCCCCCCACCGGACCGGACCGCCCACGGCGAACGCCAGCCCGGCCACGGCGTTGGCCAGGCCCAGCAGCACGCTGGTGATGGCCCGGCACCGGGCCAACGGCTCGAGGGTGGCGAGCAGGAGGAGGCCGAGCAGCACGACGCCGGCGGCGGCACCGAAGTAGCCGCCGTACACGCTGACGGCGAACACCCCGGCGGCGAGCAGGGCGGCCCCGCGGCGGGTTCGGTGGGCCGGCTCCGCCGACGGACTGCGCCGCAGCACCACCGCCGCAGAGCCGGCGCCGATCAGCCACGGGACGATCCGGGCGAAGGCGCCCGACGGGGTGACCAGCAGCAGCACCCCGCCCAGCACCCCGCCGGCGGCGGCGACCGGGGCGAGCACCTCGATCCGGCGCCGTTGGCCGGCGAGCTCCGGCCGGTAGCCCCACACCGAGCCGACGCTGCTCCAGATGAGCGCCAGGGTGTTGGTGACGTTGGCGCTGACCGGCCCGAGCCCGGCGGCGAGCAGCGCCGGGTAGGAGACCAGCGACGCCAGGCCGGCGACGCTGCCGCACAGCCCGGCGCCGAAGCCGGCGACGACGAGCAGCAGCGAGGTGGTGAGGGGCACGGCGGGCGCACGGTAGCCCGCGACGCTGCGACGATCCGGCCGAGCTGACCCGTCGCCCGAGGGCCTGGTGCGCCGCTCAGAGCGAGGCCAACGCCAGGCCGGCGGCCGCGGCAGCGAGCGCGCCGACCGCCGTGGCGGCGGCGTTGACCGTCGCCGCGGCCAGCCGGCCCTGCTGGGCCAGCCGCACCGTCTCGAAGCTGGCCGTCGAGAAGGTGGTGTAGCCCCCGCAGAAGCCCGTGCCGGCGACGAGGGTGAGCGTCCCGGGGGCGGCGTGGAAGGCCACGAGGCCGGTGAGGACCCCGAGCAGCAGCGATCCGGTCAGGTTGATGAGGATGGTGCCCGAAGGCAGCACCGTCGCCAGCCGCTCGCGCACCGCCCCGTCGACGGCGAAGCGGGCCAGGGCGCCGAGGCTGCCGGCCAGGGCCACCTCGACGATGCCGGTCGCGTTCACCGCCCCGCCGCCCGCCGCCCATCGCCGGCCGCACCAGGTCGGGGGTCGAGGTCGGGGCCGAGGTCGGGGCCGAGGTCGAGGCCCATGTCGGGGTCGAGGTCGGGGTCGACCGGGAGGTCGGCGCCGGCGCGGTGGCCGCCGGCACGGTGGCCTGCAGCCCCAGCCCGGATGCCCCCGAGGGTGGCCGCCAGGCCGCCGGCCAGCGTGGCCGCCACGTAGGCGGCGGCCACGGCGGGGTGCGCCGCCCGCACCAGTTGGACCGTCTCGACGGCGAAGGTGCTGT
>DASTHS010000213.1:0-6454 GCA_035718085.1 Acidimicrobiales bacterium
GGCTCAAAGACGAAGACCTCGTCACCCAGGTCATCCACACCAGCGCCCACGCCCACCTGCTGTGCTTCTCGAACCGGGGCCGGGTGTACCGGCTGCGGGCCTACGAGGTGCCGATCAAGGAGCGGACGGCCCGGGGCACCCCGATCGTGAACCTGCTGCCGCTCGCCCCCGACGAGCGCATCCAGACCCTGATCGACACCCGGGAGTTCCCCGCCGACCGGTACCTCATGTTCGCCACCCGCGGTGGCCAGGTGAAGAAGACCACCTTCGCCGAGTACGACAAGAGCCGCCGCGACGGGTTCATCGCCATCAGCCTCCGCGGCGGCGACGAGCTGGTGAAGGTGATCGTCACCGGCGGCGACGACGACATCTTCATGGTGTCGCTGTCGGGCATGGCCATCCGCTTCTCCGAGACCGAGGTGCGGGCCATGGGCCGCGACGCCGCCGGGGTGCGGGGCATGCAGCTGCGCTCCGGCGACGAGGTCGTCTCCCTCGACGTCGCCCGCGACGAGACCTCGATCCTGATCGTCACCGACGCCGGGTTCGGCAAGCGCACCCAGCTGCACCACTTCAACCGGCAGGGCCGGGGCGGCCTGGGGGTGCGGGGCATCCGCCTCACCGCCCAGCGCGGCCGGGTGGTCGCCGCGTTCATGGTCGGCCTGGACGACGACATCCTGGTCATCTCTTCCGCGGCGGTCGTGGTACGCATGCCCGTGCGGCAAATATCGAGCCAGGGGCGGGACGCCACCGGTGTTCGGGTAGTCAGTCTCGATAGCGGTCAGGTCGTGGCCTCGGTGGCCCCGGTGCTGGCGGTGGAGGAGAGCGACTGATGGCCGAACCCGGGCAGTGGCTGGACGCCGGCACCGACGACGTCGGTGACGGGCCGCTGCCCCCCGGCTACGGCCCGCTCGGCGCGCCCTCGACCGACGAAGCCGCCGACGGGCCGCCCGCCGGCCCGTGGTGGGCCCGGCACCGGCCGGGTGGCTCCCGCGGCTGGGGTGTCGACGACGAGGCCGACGGCCCCGACGCCGGCCCCGACGCCGGCGCCGGCCCGGCGGTCGCCCACAGCTGGCAGGGCGGTGACGGCCAGCCGGTCGCCCCGGCGGAGCCGGCCGAGGCGCCGTCGTGGTCGACGGCGCCGCCGGCCGCCCACGACCAGCCCGCACCTGTCGACGCGCCCGCCGGCGGGGCGGCGGGGGTCGGGTCGGGCGTCGACGAGCCGACCGCGGCGGTGCCGGTCGTCGCCGGTGGTGCGGCCGACCCGTCGCCGGCACCTGTGACCGCGGGAGCCGGGCCCTCCGCCCCCGCCGCCGCAGGGGCCGCCGCCGCAGGGGCGCCCCGAAGCCGCCCCCTGCCCCCCGGCGCCGTGCCCGCCGGCCGCCGCCCCGGTGGCGTCGAACCCGCGGGTGGTCCGGCGCGGCCGCGGCCCCGGCCCGATGGCCAGCGGGCGCGCGGGGCGCTGCGGTCCCGGCGGCTGGTGCACCGCATCGACGTCTGGAGCGTCTTCAAGGTCTCGGTGGCGTTCTACGCCCTGGTGGTGCTCGTGTTGGTGATCGCCGGCATCATCGTGTGGAACGTGGCCGACGCCTTCGGGCTGATCACCAGCCTGGAGAAGAGCATCCGCACCCTCTTCTCGCTCAAGACCTTCCACCTCCACGCCGCCACCACGCTGCTCTACTCGGTGCTGATCGGCGCGGTGCTCTGCGTGTTCGGGGCGCTGGTCAACACCTTGCTGGCCACGATCTACAACCTGATCAGCGACGTGGTCGGCGGCGTGCAGGTCGTGGTCGTCGGCGACGACGAGTAGCGGGCCGGGCGCCCCGCCCGGCGGGGGCGGCCCGGCAACGCCGAGGGGTGCCTAGGAGGGCCGGTCGCCGCCGATGCCGCGGGCCACGTCGAAGCGGTCGACCCGGTCGCGCATCGACACCACCACCCGCGGCCGCAGGTTGGTGTGGACGCCGGCCGTGAGGGCGACGGCGGTGCCCCAGCAGGTGAACCCGACGACGTGGGACGCGAACGGCAGCGGCCGGTCGACCAGCTGCACGGCGACGACCCCGGCCGCGCCCATGCGCTGCGCGGACTCCTGCAGGCGGCCCATCCCCAGCTCCCGGGCCTCGTAGAGGGCGTTGGTGTAGTTCTCCAGCTCGACGTTCTGGCCCGCCTGCGAGAACACCTGCCCGATCTTGCGGTAGGGCACCTGGGCGAACGCCGTGCCGAACGCCAGGCCGAGGGGCGACCACCCGGCCCCGTGGAGCAGGGCGAAGTCCCGGGTCGACAGGTCGCTCATCCACGCCCCGCTGTGGCCGCCGCTGGCGCCGACCGGGCGCACGGCGGTGCCGACGAGGGTCACCTCGGCGACGTGCTGGTGCACGGCCACCTCGACCTCGACCCCGATCACCCCGTGGCCGCCGGCGGAGTTGCAGTCGTTGCGCATCCTGGCCACCGCGCTGGCCATCGCCGAGGTGAACGGCCCCGACGCGGCGTCGGGGCCGTTCCAGCCGGAGGTGGTCCAGCTGAACACCTGCGCCGGCAGTGACGCCACCGACGCACCCACGACCAGGTCGACGGGCTCCCAGCCGATCGAGTGCAGCAGCAGGGTCTCGTCGATCGACAGGTCGGAGGTGGCGCCCCCCGCCGACCGGCTGCGCGGCGCGCCCCCGGAGGAGGGCCGGTGGTGGCGGCCGGCGTCGAACGCCCCGGCCGGGTCGCCGTCCCCGGTGCGGGCAGCGCCGAACAGCTCGGCGATGCGCTCGGGGGACATGGCCGGCTGGTCGCTCACGACAGGCGCACCGTGGGGACGGGGGCGGGCAGCGGGTCGACGTCGTGCACCCGTCGCACCTTGGTGCCCCGCAGCACGGCGGTGTGGGTCGACCCCCTCCCGGCGACCTGCAGGTCGGCGCCGTGCAGCGAGCAGTCGCCGAGGGTGGCGCGCAGGCGCTCGCGCACCAGCCGGCGGGCCTGGGTGGCGGCGTCGGAGAGCTGCACCACCTCGCCGCCGCGGCGCACCACCCCGGTGGCGTCCCACCTGCCGTGCTCGAGGATCTCGGTGGCGCAGCTCGCCAGCACGTGCACCTGGCAGTAGGCGCCGGCCACCGACACCGGCACCAGGCCCGCCTCGAACAGCTTCACCAGCTTGGCGCCGGCCAGGTACGTCGACCACGGCGGCCCGGCCGGCCCGGCGCCTTCCAGCACCACGGCCGTGCCCACCAGGTGGAACTCCCGCACGTGCTCGTCGATGAGCGACTTGGTGGCGTCGATCACCCCGATCACGCCGTGGGCGCCGCGCGCCGCCGCCTCCTCGAGCATGCGGCTGTGGGCGGCGTTGTAGCCGGCGGCCCACACGTCGGCGAGGGCGGCGGCCTCCCAGTTGGCCCCGTTCACCTGCTCGTTCGGGTCGTGCACCCCCCAGCCGTGCGGGCAGGGGTAGTAGTCGAGCTGCCGGTAGCCGTAGCCGCCGTAGGTGTAGAGGCCCCGCTGCCAGCCCATGACGCAGAACCCCTGGACGATGCCGGCCGGGCGCATCCCCATCTGCAGGCAGGCGGCGAAGTCCGAGACGCTCAGCGCCGCGCTCCAGCCCGCCGCCGCCAGGCGGCGGCCGGCCGCCTCCGGCAGATCGGTGGTGCTCATTCGCCGTCGAGGGAGATCACCGTGGTCGGTCGGGGCAGGGTGACGTCGCCCGTCTTGACCACGGCGGTGCCGAGGGAGAGGAACTCGATGGTGTGGCTGCCCCACTGGTGGGACTTCTCCTCGAGGCGCACGCCGACGATGCCGGTGGCGGCCAGCTGCTCCGCCTCGTCCTGCATGCGGGTCATGGCCAGCTCCCGGGCCTCGTAGAGCGCCTGGGTGAAGTTCGGCAGCTCGGTGTTCTGGCCGATCGACCCGAGGGTCTGGCCGAGGCCCCGGTGGGCGATGTGGTAGACGCAGGTGCCCATCACCAGGCCCTGGGGCACGTACCCGGTCTGCATGAGGGTCCAGAAGTCCTGCCCCGACAGGTCTGAGGTGAACGGCTTGCCGAGCTTGTTGCGGTAGTCGCCGCCGTTCTCGGCCTTGACCGCGGTGCCCACGGCGATGAACTCCGCGGCGTCGTTGCCCCACTCGTAGTAGTTCACGTCGAGGCGCACGCCGACCACGCCGTCGGCGCCGAGCTCGGCGGCCTCCTCCTCCATGCGGGTCATGGCCAGCTCGCGGGCGTTGTACATGGCCGCCGTGAGCTTGTCGAGCTCCTGGCTCTGGCCCCACTTCCGGGTCTGCAACCCGATGTGGTAGATCGAGCTGCCCATCACGAAGCCGAGCGGGTGGAAGCCGACCTCCTTGATCAGGAGGAACTCGTTCACGCTGAGGTCCGAGGTGAACAGCCCGTTCTCGAGCTCCTTGAGCCGCCGGCCGGCGCCCTTCGGGAGGTCGGCGGGCAGTTGGGGGTCGCCGGTGCTCATGTCATGCCTCCGTAGACGAGGTTCTCCAGGGCCATGCGGACCTTCTGGCTGCGGGCCGCCTCCTGCTTCAACGTGGCGAGCAGCCGCTTGATCCAGGCGTCGAGGTCGCACTGCTCGGAGCGGATGCGGATGCCACCGGAGCTGTGGCCGATGCTGCAGGTCACCCGGCCCTTGTCGATGGCCGCGGCGAAGGTGTCGTTGGCCAGGGCCACCTCCACGCTCTTGACCTTGTCGCTCTTCTTGAACAGGCCTCCCTCGCGCCGGATGGTGACGGCGTCGCCGAGGTTGGTGGCCAGCTGCTCGGCGAGCATGGTGAGCAGCGCCGGCTGGTCCTGGTCGCGCGCCAGCAGGGCGGTGGTGGCCAGGTCGAGGTCGAGGCGGTCTTCGGGCTCGGGGAGCACGGGCAGGTCGCTCATCGCCGCGAGTCTCTCACCGCCGGCTGGGCTGCGCGGACGGCCCGCGTGGGAGTTGTTCTCCGGAGTGATGGGACGGAGTGTCATCACTCCGGAAGAGGAGCACCCTCGCCCGCGCCCTCGACGTCTTCCTGTCTGTCGTGACCGCCGTCCCGGCTGCTGCGCCGCCCCGCCGGCGTGCGGTAGCGTGACGGTCCGCCACAACGCGGGGCTATAGCTCAGCCGGTTAGAGCGCAGCACTGATAATGCTGAGGTCCCTGGTTCGATTCCAGGTAGCCCCACCACAAAACCCCTGGTCAGAGGGGGTGCGGACCGCAGGCGGCGTGCGGGCCCGCGGATCCATCGAACATCCATAGAACATCCGCTGGCGGCGACGTAGCATCCGCACGTGTCCATCCACGTCCGTGAGACGTCGAAGGGTCGCCGCTACGACGTCAAGGTGCGCGGCGCCGACGGGCGCCAGCACTCGAAGACCTTCGCCACCAAGCGGGCGGCCGTCGACTACGAGTCGCGCCAGCGCAGCGCCGTCAACGACGGCACCTTCGTCGCTCCACGTGCCGGGGCGATGACCGTGGGCGAGCTGGGACGGCGGTGGATGGCGACGGGCGCCAAGCGGGAGACCACCCGGTCGCGCGACCGCTCGATCGTCGTCGGTCACATCGGGCCCGGGCTCGGCGACGACACGCCGATCTCACGGCTGTCGAGAGCCAACTGCCAGGCGCTCGTCGACCGTTGGGTGGCTGCCGGCGCCGCCCCCCGGACCGTCGTGCGGCAGGCGGCCGTGCTCCGAGCGATGTTCCAGCACGCCGTCGACGCCGACCTGCTCGTCCGCAACCCGGCCGCCCGGCTGCGCCTGCCCGGCGTCGAAGTGGTCGACCGGCCCCAGCTCAGCGGCGCTGACCTCGAGCGGCTGGCCGACGTGCTCGGCGGCGACCAGGCCGTGTTCATGTGGTGCGGCGCCGTGCTGGGCCTCCGCTGGTCGGAGACGGCCGGCCTGACGCGAAGCTCGCTCGAGGTTGAGTCTGGTTCGGTGCGGGTGGCCAACCAGATCGATCGTGACGGGCGGCTGGTGCCACCGAAGACCCGCAGCTCGGTGCGCACCTTGTCGGCGCCTCGATGGCTGTTCGTCGCCTTGCTCCAAGTGGTCGAGCGCTCCACGGACCTCAACGCCGACCCGTTGGTCTTCACCAACACCGGTGGTCGGGGGTTGAGCTACCCGAACTGGAGGTCGAGGGTCTGGCAGCCGGCGACCGCCGCTGCTGGCCTGCCCGGGCTCCGGTACCACGACCTCAGGTCGATCGCTGCCTCCGCGCTGGTCGCCGCTGGCGTCGACCTGCGCACCGCCATGCACCGCCTCGGGCACTCGACGCCGGCCATGACCCTCGCCGTGTACGCCCGGGTTGCCGACGACCGTGACCGGGCCGCCGCCGAAGCCGTCTCCGCCCGGCTTCGCCCCGGAGCGGCAGCCGGTTGACGTCTCGGCGCCGCGCCCCGGCCTGATGCCACCGAGAGTGACGGTGAGCCCAGCCATTGCAGTCTCGTTGTAGACCTCATTGCACCCTCCGTTGAGGCCTCCGCCACTCAGCGTGCCGGCGGTGTATGCCTCCT
>DASTHS010000214.1:0-4956 GCA_035718085.1 Acidimicrobiales bacterium
CTCGCGCTCCTGGCCGCCCCCGTGGAGCAAGGGGGCGACGCGCGCCGCCCCGCGGATGCCCAGGGCGCCGACGCCCTGCGGGCCGCCGAGCTTGTGGGCGCTCAGCGAGATCAGGTCGGCGGCGGCGGCCGCCTCGGCCAGGTCGTCCCAGGGGGCGGCCTGCACGGCGTCGGTGTGGAGCAGGGCGCCAGGGGCGCGCCGGCGCACCAGGGCGGCCACGTCGTCGAGGGGCTGGCGGGTGCCGACCTCGTTGTTGACCAGCATCACCGACACCACGGCCACCTCGCCGTGCAGGCACCCGGCCAGGGCGTCGAGGTCGACCGTGCCGGCCGCGGTCAGCCCCACGGCGCGCACCTCCCGGCCCGAGGCGGCGGCGGCGTGCAGCACGGCGTGGTGCTCGGCGGCGGTGGTGACGATCGCCCCCGGCCGGTCGGCCAGCGCTCCGAGCACCGCCAGGTTGTCGGCCTCGGTGCCGCCCCCGGTGCACACCACCCCGGCGGCGGGCACGCCCAGCGCGGCGGCGACCACGTCGCGGGCGTCGTCGACCGCGGCGCGCGCCGCCCGGGCCACGGCGTGGGAGCCCGACGGGTTGCCCCACCGCTCGGTCAGCCACGGCAGCATCGCCGCGGCGACCTCGGGGCGCACCGGGGCCGTGGCGGCGTGGTCGAGGTAGGCGACGCGCACCCCGTCACGCTACAGTCGCCGGCCCTCGGCGCTGCTAGACAGAGGCGGCATGCAGCAGCCCGAGGCAGCAGACGCGACGGGCGTCCTCGACTACCTCGAGCACCTGGTGATCGCCGGCATCGCCGGCAGCTCACCCGCCGCCGCCGACGTCGCCGGCAGGGTCGTCGCCGTCCTGCTCGAGGCGCTCGCATCGGCCGGCGGCGGCGAGCGGGCGTTGGGGTTCCTTGCCCCCGACCCGGGGATCGGCTGCCGGCTGCAGGTGCGCACAGGCGAGACGTCGCGTCCCATCGCTGCCGACGAGGTCTTCGACGAGCTCGGCGCGGCCGACGGCGCTGGCACCGTCGTCGACGCGGTGGCCGAGGGCGGCCTGCGCCGCCGGGCCCTCGAGGTGGCCGACGACGGGGCCGTCGTCTACCTGTTCCCCGAGGCCGACCAGCTGCAAGGGCCCGGGGCGGAGGCCGCCGCCGCCCGCTGGTCGTGGACCTTGGGCGGCTGGGCCCGCCTGGCCCCGCCGCCAGCGGCGGCCGGCCGCCTCGCACCCCTGTCCGCGGCGCAGCTCGGCGCGTCCGGCGACGAGGCGCCGGCGGTGGCCGCCCCGGCCCCCGGCCCCGCCGCCGACGAGCCGGCCGCCCCCGCCCCCGCCCCCGACGGCCCGGTCACCCCGGTCGGCTCTGCGCCGGCACCGGCGCCCGACGTCGACCTGCTGGTCACCGCTGTGCGCGCCGCGCTGGCGGAGGTGGCCCTCGAGATCGACCTGGGCGCCGTCGACGCCGCCGTCACCGAGGCGGTCGAACGGGCCGTCGGCGACCGGCTGCCCGCCGTCGCCCCACCGTCGACACCCCCCACGCCGGTGTCGCTCGACGTCGACCGCCTCGCCGACCTGCTCACCGAGCGCCTGCCGCCGGTGCAGGTCGACCCGGAGCTCGTCGATGCCCTGGTCGACGCCCTGGCCGCCAGCCGGGCCGGCGCCGACGCCCCGACGGTCACCGCCCTCGAGTCGGTGCGCGAGCAGCTGCAGCTGCAGCTCGAGGCCTTCGCCGACCGCGTCGCCGCCGGCACGCGGGCGCTCACCGCCGCCGGCGAGGAGCTCGCCGAGCGGGCCCGCCGGGCCGACGAGCACACCGACCGCCTGGCCGAGGGGGTCAACGCCGGCTTCGACCGGCTCGGCCGCCAGGTCGAGCGCCGCCTGAACGACCTGCAGGTCGGGCCCCCCGGCCCGGGCCGCCGGGGACGCGCCCGCCCTCCGGCCGGCGGAGCCGGCGAGGCCGACCAGCCGGCCGAGCCGGCGACGCCACCGAAGTGAGCGCAGCGGCGGCCCCGGCGGTCGGTGCGCGCGAGTGGCGCGGCACGAGGGGTACGTTCAGTGTCGTGCGTGTTCCCTCCGCAGCTGGCAGCAGGTGAGCCAGCTCCGTCTCGACCCCCTCACCGGCAGGTGGGTGGTGATCGCCGGCGACCGGGCGCTGCGCCCCTCGGCATTCCTCCCCCGCCGCCTGCCGATCGAAGACGACCCGGGCCGCCCGTGCCCGTTCTGCCCCGGCCACGAAGACGTCGGCCCCCCCGCACTCGAGACCTATGGGCCCGGCGGCAGCTGGCAGGTCCGCGTCGTGCCCAACCGCTACCCGGCGTTCGGGGGCGCCGAGCCGATGGTCGTCGAGCACCTCGGCCCGGTCTTCACCCAGGCCCCGGCCAGCGGCGTGCACGAGGTGTTCATCCTCACCCCCGACCACGACGGCAGCTGGGCCACCCTCTCCGACGCCCACGCGGCTGTGCTCATGGAGGTGCTGCGCGACCGCATGGCCGAGCACGCCACGGTGCCCGGGCTGCGCTACAGCCAGGCGGTGGTCAACGGCGGCCGCGAGGCGGGGGCGTCGCTCAGCCACCCGCACGGGCAGCTGCTGTCGATGCCCTTCGTGCCCGGTGAGACGGCGAGCGAGATGGCCGGCTTCTCCCGCTTCCAGGGCAACTGCCTGCTCTGCGCGGTGATCGACGCCGAGGAGGAGGCCGCCCACCGCATCGTCGAGGTCGACGACCGGGTGGCGATCATCAGCCCGTTCTGGGCCGGGACCCCCTACGAGCTGCTGATCGTGCCGCGCGCCCACGGACCGCACCTGCACCGGGCGTCCGACGACGACCTCGCCGCCGTCGGGTCGGCCGTCCGCTCCGGACTGGCGGCCCTGACCGCGAACCTGGGCGACATCGCCTACAACATCGTGTTCCACTCGGCGCCCTACCGCCTGAGCGGCGACTACCACTGGCACGCCCACGTCGTGCCGAAGGTCACCACCCGCGGCGGCTTCGAGCTCGGTTCCGGGGTCCTCATCAACGTCGTGCCGCCCGAGCAGGCGGCCGGCGAGCTGCGGGCCTGGGTCACCGCCCCCGCCTGAGGGGCAGCGCCCCCCAGGCGGGGGGCGGCCGCTACGGCTCGGGCACCAGCCAGAGCACCCCGAGCGGCGGCAGCACGAAGTCGGCCGACTGCTCCTGGCCGTGCCAGGCGGGGCCGTCGGCCACCACGGTGCCGCCGTTGCCGAGGCCGCTGCCCCCCCACTCGCGGGCGTCGGTGTTGAGCACCTCCCGCCAGGTGCCGGCGCGCGGCAGGCCGATGCGGTAGCCCTCGTGGGGCACCGGGGTGAGGTTGGCGACGCACACGAGCAGGTCGGCCCCCACCGACGCCGGCCAGGTGGCCGGCGGGTCTCCGGCCGGTCGCGGCGGACGGCGGCGGCAGAACGACAACACGCTCGAGTCGGTGTCGCTGGCGTCGATCCACGAGAAGCCGTCGGCGCTGAAGTCGGCCTCCCACAGGGCCGGCTGGCTGGCGTAGGCGGCGTTGAGG
The DNA here is from genome assembly GCA_035718085.1 of Acidimicrobiales bacterium. Lineage (GTDB taxonomy): Bacteria > Actinomycetota > Acidimicrobiia > Acidimicrobiales > Palsa-688 > DASTHS01. Next base: position 3,515 of record DASTHS010000214.1, read on the forward strand.
TCGCGCACCAGGCCCTGCAGGCCGCGGTGGTCGGCCCGCTCCAACAGCCACCAGTCGAGGTCACGGTCGTGGTCCCACTCGCGCTGCTGGCCGAACTCGCCGCCCATGAACAGCATCTGCTTGCCGGGGTGGGCCCACATCCACGCCAGCAGGGCCCGGAGGTTGGCCATCTTCTGCCAGTGGTCGCCGGGCATCTTGCCGTAGAGGGAGCCCTTGCCGTGCACCACCTCGTCGTGGGAGAGCGGCAGCACGAAGTTCTCGGCCCAGGCGTAGACGAGCCCGAACGTCAGCTCGTTGTGGTGGTACCGGCGGAACAGGGGGTCCTGCGAGAAGTACTCGAGGGTGTCGTGCATCCAGCCCATGTTCCACTTGAACCCGAACCCGAGGCCGCCCAGCCAGGTGGGGCGCGACACCGACGGCCACGCCGTCGACTCCTCGGCGATCATGGTGGCGCCGGTGCCGAGGCCGAAGACGGCCTCGTTGGTCTCCCGGAGGAAGGCGACCGCCTCCAGGTTCTCCCGGCCGCCGTGCTCGTTCGGCACCCACTCGCCATCCTTGCGGGAGTAGTCGAGGTAGAGCATCGACGCCACTGCGTCGACGCGCAGGGCGTCGACGTGGAACTCCTCGACCCAGTAGAGGGCGTTGGCGACCAGGAAGTTGCGCACCTCGTTGCGCCCGAAGTTGAACACCAGGGTGCCCCAGTCGGGCTGCGAGCCCTTGCGGGGGTCGTCGTGCTCGTAGAGGGCGGTCCCGTCGAAGCGGGCGAGGGCGAACTCGTCGCGGGGGAAGTGGGCGGGCACCCAGTCGACGATCACGCCGATGCCCCGCTGGTGGAAGGCGTCGACGAGCGCCCGGAAGTCGTCGGGCGTGCCGAAGCGCGACGTCGGGGCGTAGTAGGCCGACACCTGGTAGCCCCACGACCCACTGAAGGGGTGCTCGGCCACCGGCATGAGCTCCACGTGGGTGAAGCCCATGTCGGCGGCGTAGGCGGGGAGCTGGTCGGCCAGCTCGCGGTAGGTGAGCGGCCGGCCGCCGCCCTGGCCGTCGCCCGTGTGCAGCCACGAGCCGAGGTGCACCTCGTAGACCGACATCGGCGCGTCCAGGCTGTCGGTGGCCGCCCGCCGCTCGAGCCACCCGTCGTCGCCCCAGCGGTGGGCGCCCTCGTCGACGACGATGCTGGCGGTGGCGGGGGGCACCTCCGACGCCCGGGCCATGGGGTCGGCCTTGAGCACCATGCGCCCGTCGGCGCCGACCACCTCGTACTTGTAGCGGCTGCCGGCGACGACGCCCGGCACGAACAGCTCCCAGACGCCCGACGCGCCGAGCGAGCGCATCGGGTGCACCCTGCCGTCCCAGAGGTTCCAGTCGCCCACCACCCGCACGCTGCGGGCGTTGGGCGCCCACACGGCGAAGCTGGTGCCGACCATGCCGTCGTGCTCGCG
>DASTHS010000215.1:0-3232 GCA_035718085.1 Acidimicrobiales bacterium
GCCGAAGTCGCTCTGCGTGGGGGTGTACGGGATGGAGACCGCGGGCTTCGCGCCGGTGCTCTCGAAGCCGTTGAGGAGGCTCTTGCCGAAGTCGTCGTTCTGGTAGAAGACGCCGATCTTGTTCAGGTGCAAGGTCTTGACGGCGTAGTTGGCCAGGGTCTGCCCGTCGATGTGGTAGGCGGGCCACACCGAGAACACGTTCTTGATCGGGCGGTTGGGGTAGAGGAAGTCGGCGCCGGTGGCGGGGCCGATCAGGGGGATGTTCGCGGGGGTGAGCACGGTCAGGTCGGCCTTGACCGCGGCGCTCCCGTTGGACGCCACCTCGGCGAAGATGTGGTCCTGGTCGACCAGCTGGCGGGTCAGCTGCACCGAGACCGGCGGCTGGTACTGGTCGTCGAGGCTGGTGATCTTCAGCTGGTGGCCGTTGACCCCGCCCTGGGCGTTGACGTACTGGAAGTACGCCGACACCCCGGCAGCCATCGGCGCGTAGAGGGCGGCCGGCCCCGTCTCGGGCAGCGTCTCACCGAAGCTGATCGGGGCGCCTGCGGCGATGCCGCCGCCGCTCGACGATGCGCCGCCGCCCGACGCAGCGGTGCCACCGCTGCTCGACGCCCCACTGCCGGTCGAGGAGTGGGTCGACGCCGACGAGCAGGCCGACAGCGCAACGAGGCTCGCCGCCGCAGCAGCGGCGCAGATCGTCTTCTTGGACATGGATGCTTTCCCCCGTGAAAAGTGGCTGTGTGGTGGAGCCAGTGACGCAGAACGGTACGGCGCCGACCGGACCGTTGTCAAGCGTGGTGCGTCAGGGCCCGGCGTCGCCCCTCGCTCAGCTGGAGGTGGGGAAGTGGTAGCTGGCCCCCACCGGACCCTGCCGGCGGGGCCACCGGGAGGTGACCACCTTGGCCCGGGTGTAGAACGACACCCCCTCCACGCCGTGCACGTGGGTGTCGCCGAACAGCGAGTCCTTCCAGCCCCCGAACGAGTAGTAGGCCATCGGCACCGGGATGGGCACGTTGATGCCGATCATGCCGACCTCCACCCCCCGCTGGAAGGTGCGGGCGGCCTCGCCGCTGGAGGTGAAGATGGCGGTGCCGTTCCCGTAGGGGTTGGCGTTGATCAGCTGGATCGCCTCGTCGACGTCCGCGGCGCGCAGCACCGACAGCACCGGGCCGAAGATCTCCTCGCGGTAGACGTCCATCTCCGGGGCCACCGCGTCGAGCAGCGTGGGGCCCACCCAGAACCCGTCGCCGTAGCCGTCGACCACGAGCTCCCGACCGTCGACCACCACGTCGGCGCCCTGGGCGGCGCCCGACCCGATGAGGCCGACGATGCGGTCGCGGGCGGCGGCGGTGATCACCGGGCCCATGTCGCTGCCTTGGTCGCGCCCGGCGCCGACGGTCACGGCGCGGGCCTTGGCCGCCACCGTGTCGACGAGCGCATCGCCGGCGTCGCCCACGGCGATGGTGGCGGAGATGGCCATGCACCGCTCCCCCGCCGACCCGAACGCGGCGGCCACCAGGTGCTCGGCGGCGAAGTCGAGGTCGGCGTCGGGCAGGACCACGGCGTGGTTCTTGGCCCCGCCGAGCGCCTGCACCCGCTTGCCGGCCGCGGAGGCCCGCTGGTGGATGTAGCGGGCGATGGGCGTCGACCCCACGAACGAGACGGCGGCGATGCCGGGCGAGTCGAGCAGGGCGTCGACGGTCTCCTTGTCGCCGTGGACGACGTTGAACACCCCACCGGGCAGGCCGGCGCGCTCCCACAGCTCGGCCACCAGCATCGACGCCGACGGGTCGCGTTCGCTGGGCTTGAGCACGAAGGCGTTGCCGCAGGCGATGGCCACCGGGTGCATCCACATGGGCACCATGACCGGGAAGTTGAACGGGGTGATCCCGGCCACCACGCCCAGGGGCTGGCGGAACGAGAAGGTGTCGACGCCGGCCGAGACCTGGTCGGAGAACGACCCCTTGAGCAGGTGGGGGATGCCGCAGGCGAACTCCACCACCTCCAGGCCGCGCTGGACCTCGCCCCGGGCGTCGGAGAGCACCTTGCCGTGCTCGTCGGTGATCAGCCCGGCCAGCTCGTCGGCGTGCCGGTCGACCAGCTCACGGAAGGCGAAGAGCACCTTGGCCCGCTTGCTCAGGGATGCCTGCGACCACTCCTCGAAGGCGGCCTGGGCCACGCTGACCGCCTCGGCCACGTCCTCGCTGCCCGCCAGGTAGACCTCGGCGGCCTTCGCCCCGGTGGCCGGGTTGTAGACCGGTGCGGTGCGGCCGGCCGTGCCCGCCGTGCGCTTGCCGCCCACCCAGTGCTCGATGATCTCCACGATGGCCCTCTCCCCGCTCGACTCGGGCCAACAGTAGACGGGGCCACCGGCCACGCCGCCGTGGGCGCCCGGCCGGCCACTCTGCCCCGCTCCCTCTCGGCCCGCGGCGCCGGGGGCACGCGCCGGCGGCGTCGGGGGCGCGCGCCGGCGGCGCGTCGTAGGTTCCGCTCCCATGAACGACGCCCACCTCCGCCTCTGCGCCAGCCCGGAATGGGCGTCCTACGTTGAGGGCGAGCTGCTCCCCTGGGCGCTCGCCGACAGTGACCTCGGCGACGACGTCCTCGAGATCGGCGCCGGCCCCGGGCTCACCACCGACGTGCTCCGCAGAACCGTGGCGCGCCTGACCGCGGTGGAGATCGACGACGGGCTCGCCGCCGCGCTGGCCGACCGGTTGGCGGGCACCAACGTCGAGGTGCTCCGAGGTGACGCCACCGCCCTCGACCTCCCGGCGGGCCGGTTCTCGGCGGCGGCATGCTTCACCATGCTCCACCACGTGCCCTCCCCCGAACTGCAAGCGCGCGTGCTCGCGGAGGCGCACCGGGTGCTCCGGCCGGGAGGCCTCTTCGTCGGCACCGACGGCCGGGACACCCCCGCCCGTCGCGAGCTCCACGACGGCGACACGTTCGTGCCGGTCGACCCCGACCAGCTCCCGGCGCGGCTGCGCGCCGTCGGGTTCAGCGACGTCGTCGTCGAGACGACCGACGACCGGTTCTGCTTCCGGGCCACCGCCTGATGCACCCGGCTCTGGCCATGGCTCGGCGCGGGGCCGCCGGCGGGGGCGGCGGCGTCGCTGGCGGCGGCGCTGGCGGCGGCCTTGGCGGCGGCCTTGGCGGCGGCCTTGGCGGCAGGGTGGAGCGGGCCCGATGACCGACGGCGACGACCGGGTCGAGCTGACCTACGGCGCCTACC
>DASTHS010000216.1:0-5743 GCA_035718085.1 Acidimicrobiales bacterium
GGGCCGACCGGCTGGCCGACACCGCCGGCCTGGTCGACGCCGCCGGCCGCCGGGCCATCCGGGTGGCCACCGACGTGAGCCGACCCGACGACTGCCAGGCCCTGGTCGACGCCGCCTTCGAGCAGTTCGGCCGGGTCGACGTGCTGGTCAACAACGCCGGCATCGGCACGGCCGTCCCGGCGTCGCGAGAGAAGCCCGAAGAGTTCGAGGCCGTCATCGACGTGAACCTGAACGGCGCCTACTGGATGGCCAAGGCGGCGGCCACCCGGATGCAGCCGGGCAGCAGCATCGTCAACGTCTCCAGCGTGCTCGGCCTGGTGACCGCCGGCCTGCCCCAGGCCGCCTACGCAGCCAGCAAGGCCGGCCTGCTGGGCCTGACCCGGGATCTGGCCGCCCAGTGGTCGACCCGCAAGGGCATCCGGGTGAACGCGGTGGCGCCGGGCTTCTTCCCGTCGGAGATGACCGATCAGTACCCGCCCGACTACATCCCCGGCCGGCTGGCCCAGGCGCCCCTGTCGCGCCCGGGCGACCCCGAGGAGCTGGCCGCCACGGTGGTGTTCCTCGCCTCGGACGCCTCGGGCTACATCACCGGCGAGACGATCGTGGTCGACGGGGGCATGAGCATCAGCTGAGCCGCGGCCGGCCGGCGCCGGGTCACCAGGTGTCGACGCACGGGCGCTTCTTGGTGGCCCGGCGCTGCCATCCCTCGGGCGTGGGGGTGGTGGCCAGCGCCCGGGCGACCGCCCCCCTGGCGTCGGCCGGGTCGATGACGTCGTCGAGCTCGAAGTAGGTGGCCACGTTGAGCGCGCTCCCCCGCTCGTACATGTCGGCGACCCGCCGGTCGTAGGTGGCCTGGCGTTCGGCGGGGTCGGCGATGGCGTCGAGCTCCCGGCGGAAGCCCAGGCGCACGGCCCCCTCGAGCCCCATGCCGCCGAGCTCGCCGGTGGGCCACGACACGGTGAGCACGGGGGCGTGGAGGTGCCCGGCGGCCATGGCCTGGGCCCCCAGCCCGTAGGCCTTGCGCAGCACCACGGCGACCACCGGCACGGTGAGGCTGGCGGCGGTCACGAACATGCGGCCGAAGTGGCGCACCTGGGCGGTGCGCTCCGCGTCGGGGCCGACCATGAACCCGGGGGTGTCGACGAGGGTGACGATCGGCAGGTCGAAGGCGTCGCAGAGCTGCCAGAAGCGGGTGACCTTGTCGGCGCCGTCGCTGTCGACGGCGCCGCCGAGGTGGCGGGGGTCGTTGGCCACGACGCCGACGGGCCGGCCCTCGATGCGGGCCAGGGCGGTGACGATGCCGGGGGCGAACCCGCGGCGCAGCTCGAGCACCGACCCGGTGTCGGCGAGGGTGTGCACGACGGCGCGGACGTCGTAGACGCGCACCCGCTCGGCGGGGACGGCGTCACGCAGCGTCGTCTGGTCGGGCTCGTCGAAGTCGGGCAGCCGGCCTTGGAAGTAGCCGAGGTAGCGGCGGGCGACGTCGGTGGCCTCGGCCTCGTCGGCGACGGCGACGTCGACCACCCCGCTGGCCACGTGCACGTCGAGCGGGCCGATGTCGTCGGGCCCGACCACCCCGAGGCCGCCGCCCTCGATCATCGCCGGGCCGGCCATGCCCGTCGAGCTGCCCTCGGTGGCGATGATGACGTCGCAGCAGCCGAGGAGGGCGGCGTTGCCGGCGAAGCTGCGCCCGGCGGTGATGCCGACGACGGGCACCAGGCCCGACAGGCCGGCGAAGCGGGCGAACGCCTCGGTGTCGAGCGACGACACGGCCGGCACGTCGGTGTCGCCCGGCCGGCCGCCGCCGCCCTCGGCGAAGAGCACCACCGGCAGGCGGCGGTGAGCGGCGAGCTCGAAGAGCCGGTCTTTCTTGCGGTGGCCCTGGTGGCCCTGGGTGCCGGCCAGCACGGTGTAGTCGTAGGCGGCCACCGCACAGCGGGCCGCCTCGGCGCCGAAGAGGTCGGCGTTGACGGTGCCGACGCCGGTGACGATGCCGTCGGCGGGGGTCTCGGCGATCAGCTCCTCGACGGGTCGGCGCCGCCGCTGCGAGGCGATGGCCAGGCCGCCGTACTCCACGAAGCTGTCGGGGTCGACGAGGGCGGCGACGTTCTCGCGGGCGGTGCGCATGCCCCGGCTGTGGCGCTTGTCGACGGCTCGGGGGCGGGCCTCGTCGAGGGTGCGCCGCCGCCGCTCGAGCACCCGCGCCAGGTCGGCGCGCACCTCCGGCGCCGCGGCCGGCGGCCCGCCGCCGGGGCCGCCGAGGCCGCCGGAGGCGGGCGCGGCGTCGGGGGCGGGGCCGGCGCCGGCGGCGGGCGGCCCGATCTCCACGAGCACCTGCCCGGGGGCGACGGTGTCGCCGAGGTCGACGGTGACGGCCCGCACCACCCCGGCGGCGGGTGCCGTCACGTCATGGTGCATCTTCATCGACTCGAGCACGGCGACCACCGCCCCGGCGGCCACCGCCGCGCCGGGCGCCACCGGGAGGTCGACCACCGTGCCCTGCATCGGTGCCTGCACGTTCGAGACCGCCGCGTCGTCCATGCCGACGATGCTGCCAGCCCGGAGGGGGGCGCCGGTCAGCCGGCCAGGGTGAAGGCCCCGGCCCCGTCGAAGACGGGGGTGGCGGTGGCGCCGCCGTCGCCCTCGAGGGCGTCGCACACCGCCCGGTCGTGGCACGCGGCCACCGTGCGCGCCCCCGCCGGGGTGCGGCCGTAGGCGAAGGCCACCTCGGGCTCGCCGGCCCGGTCGTGCACGACGGTGAACGCCTCGAGGGCGGCCGGGCCGCGGTGCGCGGGGTCGACGGCCCGGGGCGGGGTGCGGTCGACCTCGGCCTGCACGTCGGCGCCATCGGCGATGCGCACGCCGCCGGCCGGCGGCTCGGTGCCGTAGACGCCGGCGGCGTGCTTGGTGAGGTGGCCCCCGTTGGCGGTGACCAGCCCGAGCTCGCCGGGCCGCTCGCGCAGGGCGGCGACCATGGTGGCGATCGAGTGGGTCACGTAGTCGTTCCACGGGCCGCCGGCGAAGGTCAGCCCCCCGGTGACGGTGAGCTGGTCGCGAGCACCGAGGCCGAGCTCGGCGGCGGCCACCTGCACCGCCGACGCGAAGCACGAGTAGAGGTCGACCAGGACCAGGTCGTCGACGCCGGCGCCGGCGAGGCCGAGGGTGGCCCGCCCGACGGCCCGGATCGCCGGCGACGCCGCCAGGCGGTCGCGGCGGATGACGTCGACCTCGTCGCTGGCCCCCGCCCCGCTGTGCAGGAACACCCACCGGTCGCGCGCCACCCCGGCGGCCTCGGCCGCCTCCACCGAGCACACCAGCAGGGCGGCCGCCTGGTCGACGGCGTTGTTCGAGCACATCAGCTTGGTGTAGGGGTAGCCGATCACCCGGTTGTCGAGGCCGGGGGTGGCGATGGTGGCGGCGTCGGGCGCCGTGCGGATCGCCGCGTACGGGTTGGCGGCGGCCACCGCCGCGAACCGGGCCCACAGGGCGGCGGCGACGGCCTGCTGGTCGGGGCCGGTCCGGCCGGCGTCGATGGCCAGCGCCGTCTCGAACATGGGGTAGAACTGCACCGGCATCCGCAGGCCGACGCCTTCCTCCTCGGGGCTGGCCATGGCGAGCTCGGCACCGAACACCTCGCTCGGCTCGGTGCCCTCCGGCTGGGTGCGCCACGGCGGCTTCTCCCCCCGCTTGCGGTACCACGACCGGGTGCGCCACGACTCGGCCCCGCCGAGCAGGGCCACGTCGAGCTCGCCGGCGGCGATCTGCGCGCAGGTGCGGTTGAGCAGCGCCTGGGGGGTGTTGCCGCCCATGGTCGTGCGCACCGTCTGGCGGGGCGCGGCGCCGACGATGCCCGCCACCAGGGCGGCGGGGTCGGCGTAGCGCTGGGAGAGCAGCCCCACGACCCGCACGCTGTCGAGGCGGCTGAGCAGGCCGGGGGCGCCGGCGTCGTCAGCGGCCCGGCGGGCGGCCTGGGCGATCAGCTCCACCGGCTCGGGGGCGGGCAGGTCGGGCTGGCTGACCTGGCCGACGCCGACGATGACGGGGGTGCGCGGGTCGAGGGGCATGGCGGGGACCTCCGGGGTCGGCTTCGGCGGGCTGGCTGCGGCGGGCTGGCTGCGGCGGGCTGCGGCGGGCGCGCCGCGGCGCCGTCACCCGGTGGGTGACGGCGCCGCGGGCAGGGCCGGGCGGGTCAGCCCAGCCGCTCGATGATGGTGGCGTTGGCCATGCCGCCGCCCTCGCACATGGTCAGCAGGCCGTAGCGGCCGCTGGTGCGCTCGAGCTCGTTGAGCAGGCTGGCCAGCAGCTTGGTGCCGGAGGCGCCGAGCGGGTGGCCGAGGGCGATGGCCCCGCCGTTGGGGTTGACCTTGGTCATGTCCGGGTGGTGCTCCTTCTCCCACGCCAGCACGACGGAGGCGAACGCCTCGTTGATCTCGACGGCGTCGATGTCGTCCATGCCGAGCTTCGACTTCTCGAAGATCTTCCTGGTCGCCGGGATCGGGCCGGTGAGCATCGTCACCGGGTCGACGCCGGCGAGGGCGAAGCTGTGGAACCGGGCGCGGGGGGTGAGCCCCAGCTGGCTGGCCTTCTCCTCGCTCATGATGAGCGCGGCGCTGGCGCCGTCGGTGATCTGCGAGCTGTTGCCGGCGGTGACCTTGCCGTCGGGCTTGAACGCCGGCTTGAGGTTGGCGAGCGTCTCGGCGGTGGTGCCGGGGCGGATGCCCTCGTCGGCGGTCACCTCCTCGCCGAGGTCGACGACCTTGCCGGTCTCCTTGTCCTTGTGCTTGCCGGCGACGGGGATGATCTCCCGCTCGAAGCGGCCCTCGGCGGTGGCCCGCTCGGCCCGCTGCTGGCTCTCGGCCCCGAAGCGGTCGAGGTCCTCGCGCGACAGGCCCCACTTGTCGGCGATCATCTCGGCGCCGATGCCCTGGGGCTGCAGGCCGCCGACGGGCTCGTAGCGCTTCATGACCGTCTCACCGAAGGGCGCCCCCACGTTGGGCACCATCATGCTGGCGCCCATCGGCACCAGGCTCATCACCTCGACCCCGGCGGCCACCACCACGTCGTAGGCGCCGGCCATCACGCCCTGGGCGGCGAAGTGGGCGGCCTGCTGGCTCGACCCGCACTGGCGGTCGATGGTCGTGCCGACGACGTCCTCGGGGAAGCCGGCGGCCAGGGCGGCGTTGCGGGCCACGTTGGCGCCCTGGGCGCCGACCTGCATGACGCAGCCCATGATCACGTCCTCGATCAGGGCGGGGTCGATGTCGTTGCGCTGCACCAGCGCCTTGAGCGTCTCGGCCGCCAGGTCGACGGGGTGCCAGCCGGACAGCTTGCCGTTGCGCTTGCCGCCTGCGGTGCGCACGGCGTCGACGATGACTGCTGTGGTCATGTGACCTTGCTCCTCAATGTGGGGGTGAGCAGATGATACTGGCGTCTCGCTTCGCTCGCTAGAGTCGATCGTCCATGGCGACCGCCACCGGGCCGGCCCCCTCCCGCCGAGAGCAGACGAAGCTGGCCAACCGGGGCCGGCTCTACGACGCCGCCCTCGACCTCTTCGCCGAGCACGGCTACTCGGAGGTGTCGGTCGAGCAGATCTGCGAGCGGGCCGACGTGGGGCGCGCCACGTTCTTCCGCCTGTTCGGCTCGAAGGGCGGCCTGCTCAGCGAGTTCAACCGGCGCCTGGCCACCGACGCCCGCGGGCGGGTCGAGGGGCTCGGCCCGGCGGCGTCGACCGCCGCCGCCCTGG
>DASTHS010000217.1:0-7938 GCA_035718085.1 Acidimicrobiales bacterium
GCCGGTAGACCTCGACCAGGTCGGCGGCGGCCATGCGCTCGGGGCCGGTCGCCAGGCGGAGGTAGGCCAGGGCGGCGCGCACCCCGGTGCGCTCGAGCAGCTCGGGGCCCACGGCGCTGTCGACGGGCACGCCGGCGGCGCGCAGGGCCACCACCGGGCCGAGCAGCGCGGCGCGCACCCGGGCGAGCACCGCCACCTCGCCGGGCCCCGCGCCCCCGTCGAGCCAGCCGCGGACGACCTCGACCACGGCGGTGGCGCCGTCCTGGGCGCCGTGGCGTCGCACCGTCAGGCCGGGCGGCCCGTCGGGCGCCTCCGGCCGGCCGGCGGTGATGGTCTTGGCGACCCGCCGGTGGTTGTAGGAGAGCAGGGAGGCGGCGGCACCCACGACGGCCGGGGGGCAGCGGTAGTTGACTTCGAGGGGGTGGGAGGCGGCGCCGGGGAACAGCCGGGCGAAGTCGATCAGGAAGCTCGGGTCGGCGCCCGCATGGCCGTAGATGACCTGGTCGTCGTCGCCGACGCCGAACACGTCGGCCTGCGGCCCGGCGAGCAGGCGGATCAGCAGCACATGGGCCGGCGTGAGGTCTTGGAACTCGTCGACGAGCAGGTGCCGGCAGCGCAGCTGCAGGCGGGCCCGCAGCTCCCCGTCGGCGAGCAGCGCCTCGACCGCACCGTAGACCTGGTCGTCGAAGTCGAGGGCGCCGGTGTCGGCGAAGCGCTCCCGCAGCCCGGTGAACACCCGAGGCAGGCCGGGCACGTCGTCGCGGCCCGCCTCGACGACCTCGGGGTCGACCAGGCCGAGGCGCACGGTGGCGAGCGCCTCGAGGTAGGGGGCGTAGGGGTCGGTGTTGGCCCGCAGCTGGGGCCGGGGGGCGAGCCGGCGCACCACGTCGCGCACGTCGCGCTCGGCCAGCACGGTGGGGCCGCGGCCGGCCGCCTCGGTGCAGACCCACAGCCCCAGGGAGTTGAGGGTGCGCGCCCGCACCGGGAGCCCGGCGCAGCGGGCCTCGAGCTCCTGCTGGGCCCGCTTGTTGTAGGCGACGGCCAGCACGGCGTCGGGGTCGTAGGCGCGGTCGACGAGGAGGTGGCGCACCCGCTCGGTGAGCACCCGGGTCTTGCCCGACCCGGCAGGGGCGATGATGCGCGCCGGCCCCCGGTCGTGGGTGACCGCCGCCATCTGGTCGGCCGCCAGCTCGGCGGCGGGCGGCCGCCACGCCGGGGCGACCCGCAGCGCGCCGCGCTCGACCGACTCGCGGTGGACGACACCCAGGCCGCCGGGCGGCTCGGGCCACGGCTGGCGGGGACCGCCGTCGACCCACACCGGCCGCCCGTCGACGGCCACGTCGCCGACGGCCCCGTCGGCCAGCGCGGCGGCCCCCGCACGCTGCGCCTTGCGCCCCCACCACCAGACCGGGGTGCCGCTGCGGGCGTCGTAGGTGTTGGCCCACACCAGGAACTGCAGCTCCTCGGCGGGCAGGCGGTGGTCGGGGCGCAGCGCCCACACGTCCCCCCGCCAGGTGGGGGGCGCCCGGAAGGTGGCGGGGTCGAGCGCGCAGCGCACCACGACGGGCCGCCGGGTGACCCAGGCGGCCCGGAGCCGGTCGACGGCGTCGGACGTGCCCGCCAGGGCGGCCTCGTCGACCACCACGGTGGGCGCGTCGACCCAGGCCTCGGGCACCGCCTGGCCGGCGGCGACCACGACGCCGCGCCCGAGAGCGGGGTGGCCGGGGACCGTCACGCCCCCCACGCTAGGAGGGCGCTGTGACGGTCAGGCCTGCTGCTGGGGCTGGTCGGGCTGCCCGGGGGCGAAGTCGAGGGCCAGGGAGTTCATGCAGAACCGCTGCCCGGTCGGCTGGGGGCCGTCGTCGAAGAGGTGGCCGAGGTGGCTGCCGCACCCCCGGCAGCGCACCTCGGTGCGCACCATGCCGTGGCTGCGGTCGTCGACGAGCTCGACGGCGTCGGCCACCGCCGGCTCGGTGAAGCTCGGCCACCCCGAGCCCGACTCGAACTTGGTGTCGGAGGTGAACAGCACGGCGCCGCACGCCGCGCAGTGGTAGCTGCCGTCGTCGTGGTTGTCGACGTACTTGCCCGACCACGGGCGTTCGGTGCCGGCCTGGCGCAGCACCTGGTACTGCTCCGGGCTGAGCACGCTGCGCCACTCGGCATCTGACCTGACCACCTCGGGTGCCATGCCGCCAGGCTACGACCTGCCGCCGGCTTCGCCGCCCCGGCCGCCCGCCGCCCGGGCCGCCCGGCGCCCCGGCCGCGGCTACGACCGGTGGCCGGCCTCGCTGCTGCGCCCGCCGGCACGGGCCGCCAGCTCGCCGCCGGCGCCGACCAGCGGCTCGATGAGGCGCGCCGCGGCCCCGGCGTGGCGGCCGATGCGCTCGTAGGAACGGCCGGTCATGGCCAGCAGCATGGCCTCTGATACGTGGACGCTGCCCGACGCCAGCTCGGAGGTGAGCGACGAGCGAACCTCGGCGAGGGTGTCGTGGCGGCTGCGCACGGCGTCGAAGTGCGGCCGCTCACGGCGACGCCACAGCTCTGCGACCGCCGACCAGGTGGCCGCGCACGAGGCGCCGAGCTCCGCGCACAGCAGCCGGGGCCGCTCGGGCAGGTCAGGGCCGATCTGGGCCAGCGCCGGTGACACGATGTCGGCCACCAGGTCCATGGTGTCGGCCAGCACCGGCACCAGCCGGGTGACCGCCAGCAGCAGCCGCAGGTCGCCGGCGACCGGGGCCTGCCGGGCGATCAGGGCGGTGGCGGCCGAGTCGACGTCGGCGTTCAGCTCGGTGACCATCGACCGCCAGCGGGCCAACTCGCGGGCCATGCCCTCGTCGCCGTCGAGCATCGCCGTGGTCGCCCGGCCCACGGCCTCGGGGATCACCTCGAGGATCGCCCCGATGGAGATCTCCTGCCGGTCGAGCGCCCGGTGGAACCCCTGGCGCAGCTCCTGAGGCACCTCCCGACCGTACCCGCGAGCCGGGCGGCCGGTCGTCTAGCGGCCGGCCGGCCCGTCGGTCGGGCCGGTGGAGCGGTGCAGCGCCGGGCCGGCGCTGGCCACCCCGGCGGTGCCCCGACCCCCGACGGCGATCGGCGGCCGGGTGCCGCGCACCACCGCCATCAAGTCGTCGCCGTCGATGGTCTCGTGCTCGAGCAGCAGCTCGACGACCTGGTCGAGCTCGGCGCGATGCGAGGTGAGCAGCTCGGTGGCCGTGGCCTCGGCGGCCCGCAGCAGCGCGGCGACCTCCTCGTCGATGGCCCGCTGGGTGGCCTCGGCGAAGGGCCGGCCGCTCAGGCCGTTCTCGCCGAGGTAGGCGGGCCCGTCGCCGGAGTAGCCGATGGGCCCGAGGCGCGGGGACAGGCCCCACTCGCGGACCATTCGGGTCGCCAGCTGGGTGGCGCCGGCGAGGTCGTTCGACGCCCCGGTCGACGCCTCGCCGAGCACCAGCACCTCGGCCGCCCGGCCGCCGAGGCGCACGGCGAGCGAGTCACGCAGGTAGCTCTCGGGGTAGAGGTGCCGCTCGGTCTCGGGCAGCTGCTCGGTGACGCCCAGCGCGGCGCCGGCGGGCAGGATGGTGACCTTCGCCACCGGGTCGGCGTGCGGCGAGAGGGCGGCCACGAGGGCGTGGCCGGTCTCGTGGACGGCGACGGCGTGCTTCTCCTCGGGCAGCAGGGCGTTGGAGCTCTCGCGCCGGCCGAGCAGCACCCGGTCGCGGGCGGCGTCGAGGTCGGCGGCGGTCACCACGCTGCGCTGCTCGCGCACCGCGTGCAGGGCGGCCTCGTTGAAGAGGTTGGCCAGGTCGGCCCCGGAGAAGCCGGGGGTGCCGCGAGCCACGACGTCGAGGTCGACGTCGGGGTCGATGTGCTTGCCCTTGGCGTGCACGGCGAGGATGGCCCGCCGCTCGGCCAGGTTGGGCAGGCCGATCTCCACCTGGCGGTCGAAGCGGCCGGGCCGCAGCAGGGCGGCGTCGAGCGACTCGGGACGGTTGGTGGCGGCGATGACGACCACGCCGGTGGCGGGGTCGAAGCCGTCCATCTCGGCGAGCATCTGGTTGAGGGTCTGCTCGCGCTCGTCGTTGCCGCCGATGCCGAACCCGCCGCCGCGCTTGCCGCCGATGGCGTCGATCTCGTCGATGAAGATGATGGCGGGGGCCCGCTTGCGGGCGTCGTTGAACAGGTCGCGCACCCGTGAGGCGCCGACGCCGACGAACAGCTCCACGAAGCTCGAGCCGGTCAGCGCCAGGAACGGCACCTCCGCCTCGCCGGCCACGGCACGGGCCATCAGCGTCTTGCCGGTGCCGGGCGGGCCGACCATGAGCACGCCCTTCGGGCCGACGGCGCCCGCCTTCTCGTAGCGCTGCGGGTGCTTGAGGAAATCGACGACCTCCTGCACCTCGAGCTTGGCGCCCTCGTAGCCCGCCACGTCGGCGAAGCGGGTGGTGGGGCGCTCCTCGTCGTAGACCTTGGCCTTCGAGCCGCCGATCCCCATGAGGCCGCCGCCGCTGCCCATGGCGCCGAGCTGCTTGCTGGCCCGCCGGCCGATCAGCCAGAACAGGCCGACGAAGAGCACCAGCGGCAGCAGGTCGGCGATCAGCACGCCGAGCGAGAAGCCCGACGCCGGCGGCTGGCCGACGACCTGCACGTGGTGGGCCTGGAGCAGCCCGTCGAGCGACGGGTCGTTGATCGCCGTCGGGATCTGCGACGTGTACGACGTGCCGTTGGTGAGCGTGCCGCTGACCGCCCCGGTGCTGCCGATGGTGGCCGTCTTCACCATGTTGGCGGCGACGTCGTCTTGGAAGGTCGAGAAGCTGAGCTGCGTCGGCGACGCGCCACCCGACACGCCCGAGAAGGCGAACAGGGCGATGGTGATCAGCAGGCCGACCACGAGCAGCCACGGCCGCCACTTGGGCGGCGGGGGCGGGGCGGGGGCAGGCCGCCGGTCGGTGGGGGGGCCCGACCGCGCCGGCGCGGAGTGGTGGGCCGTCGGTCGCGTCATGCGCAAGCTCCAGTCGTGCTGCTCTTGGCAGGTGTTCCCAGCGTGCCGTCGGTGGAACCACTACCGGCACCCCGGGCCACGCCGCCACCGTGCCCGACTCAGCTGAGCGCCCGGTGAGCGCCAGCTGAGTGGTGCCTGTGGGCCGCCGGCCGGTGGGGAGAATGGGTGGATGCCCCGTCCCCCGCTCTCGGTGATCGACCTCCGCCCGACCGCCGACCTGCCCGACCTGGGCACCATCGTCGCCGGCGTGACGGCCCGGTCGGGGCCAGCCACCACCGAGGTGCGCACCACCGCCGACACCCCCGACGGGCGCCTCCTGGCGCGCGGCATCGTGCTCGAGCACCGCAGCACCGACGGCGGCACCGGCCGGTGGGTGCTCGAGGTGCCCGGCGGCCCGGGCCCGATCCAGTGGTCGGCCAGCGCGGCCGCCGTCCCCGGGGAGGCCGGCGCGCTCCTCGCCGGCGTGGCCCGATCGGCCCCCATCGCTCCGGCCACGACGACGGTGACGACCTCACGCCTCACCGTGCTGGAGGGCCTCGACGGCGAGGTCGTCGCCGAGGTCGTCGACCGGGTGGTCGACGGCGACGGCAGCGACGACCCCGCCCGCGCCGAGCGCCACCGGCGCGTCGAGGTGGTCGGTGACGCCCGGGCGGTCAAGGCGCTGCGCCGTGCGCTGCGCGACCTGCGCGAGGTCGACGGCCAGCCCAGCCGCCGGCCGGCGCCGGTCACGCCGCGCCCGGCGCCCCCGGGCGGCTCGCTCAGCGCCTACGTCGCCGGTGTGGTGGCCGACGGCCTCGACCGGCTGCTCGCCGAAGACCCCCGCCTGCGCCACGACGTCGACGACGACGCCGTGCACCAGGCGCGGGTCGCGACCCGCCGCCTGCGCTCGGACCTCAAGACCCTGGCGGCGATCCTCGACCCGGCATGGGGCCGCGAGCTGCGCCACGAGCTGCGCTGGGCCGGCGAGCGGCTGGGCGGGGTCCGCGACGCCGACGTGCTCGCCGAGCGGCTGCGCCGGCGCGCCGGCGCCCACCCCGACCTGCCCGGCACCGCCGCTCTGCTGCGACGGATCGGCGACCAGCGGCGGGCCGCCGCCGACGAGCTGCGCGTGGCACTCACGTCGCCCCGCTGGCTGGCGCTGCTCGACGCCCTCGACGACGCCGCCGCCTCGCCGCCGGTGGTGGCGGCGGAGGCCGACCGCCGCCGCCGGCCGCTCGAACCGGCACTGGCCCGGCTGGTCGGTCGCCCCCGGCGGCGGCTGCGCGACGAGGTGCGGGCGCTGGGCGACCACCCCTCCGACGAGGCGCTGCACCGGGTGCGCATCCGCGCCAAGGAGCTGCGGTACGCGGCCGAGGCGGCCAGCCGGGCCCGGCCCGAGGCCGCACCGCTCGCCGTCGCCGCCAAGGGGCTGCAGACCGTGCTCGGCGACCACCACGACGCGGTGGTCGCCGAGGCGTGGCTCCGGGCGGCGGCGGCGGCGACGGACGACCCGGCGGTCGCCTTCGCCGCCGGGGTGCTCGTCGGCGACGAGCGCGCCGAGCAGGCCGCCCTGCGCGACGCGTGGCCCGACGCCTGGCGGGCGGTGCGCGCCGCGCCGTCGAAGTGGCTGCGCTGATCAGCCGCCCAGGTGGTGCAGGGCCAGGGCGGTGTGGAGGGCCACCCCGTCGGCGAGGACGCCGTCGTCGAAGCTGGCCTCCGCCGAGTGGTTGTCGGGCCGGCCGCTCGGGTCGGCGCCCTGGGGCATGGCGCCCAGGAACACCATGGCGCCCGGCACCGCCGCGGTCACGCGGGAGAAGTCCTCGGCGCCCGTGATCGGCCTGGCCATCGGGGCGTAGCGGTCGGCGCCGAAGAGCTCGGTGACGGTCCGGCCGACCACGTCGACCTCCCCCTCGGTGTTCACCGTCACCGGGTACTGGTCCACGAAGCGCACGTCGACCTCCACGCCGTGGGCCGCCGCCACCCCCTCGCACACCCGCCGGGTCCCCGCGATCACCAGGTCGCGCACAGCCGGGTCGAAGGTGCGCACGGTCGCCTCGAACTCGGCGAGGTCGGGGATGATGTTGTTCTTCGTGCCGGCGTGGAAGGTGCCGACGGTGATCACCACCGGGTCCTGGGCGTCGATGCCCCGTGACAGCCACGTCTGCAGGGCCGTCACCATCTCGCAGGCGGCTGGGATCGGGTCGCGGGTGCGGTGCGGCGCCGAGCCGTGGCCGCCGGCGCCGCGCACGGTCACCGCCAGCACGTCCGACGCGGCCATCAGCGGCCCCGGCTTGGTGGCGAAGGTGCCGTGGGCGAACGAGCCCGAGAACACGTGGATGGCGTAGGCCGCCTGGGGACGGGATCCGCTGGCGTCGAGCAGGCCCTCGGCGAGCATCTTGCCGGCGCCGTCGTAGCCCTCCTCCCCGGGCTGGAACATGAACACCACGTCGCCGGCGAGCTCCTCACGGGCGCCGGCCAGCACGTGGGCAGCCCCGACGAGCATCGCCGTGTGCAGGTCGTGGCCGCACGCGTGCATCACCCCGTCGGTGTCGGAGCGGAACGGCACGTCGGCGGCCTCGCGGACGGGCAGGGCATCCATGTCGCCGCGCAGCAGCACGGTCGGGCCCGGGCGGCCCCCGCGCAGCACGGCGGTGACCGAGCTGAGGGCGTCGCCGGGGGTGACCTCGAGGGGCAGGCCGGCGAGCGCGTCGAGCACCCGCGCCACGACCGCCGGCGGAGTCAGGGGCCGGGCGGCGTCGTGGACGAGGACCGCCTCCGCGCCGGCCGGGACCGCGCCGAGGGCGGCCCGCACCGACGCGGTGCGGCTCGGCCCGCCGTCCACCAGCCGGACCCGTTCGGGGAGCGCGGCCGCGAAGGCGGCGCGCTCGGCCGCCGGGACGGCGACGACGACCTCGGTCACGCCGCCCGCGACCAGCGTCTCGACCGCCCAGGCGACCAGCGGC
>DASTHS010000218.1:0-8927 GCA_035718085.1 Acidimicrobiales bacterium
CATGCCGCCGACGAAGACGTTGACCACGGCCAGGAGGACGAACTGCGGCAAATTCTCTGACAGCCCGAGGCGCACCGACTCCGGAGATGCCGCCTTGCGACCGGCGGCGAAGCTCACCGGGACCGCTCCAGCCGGCCGCCGGTCGCAGCCGCCCAGTCGTCGGCGCCGCCTGCGAGGACCGTGAGCTGGCCGTCTCCGGCCTGGGCCAGGAGGCTCGCCGCCGTCATGGCCCGCTGACCGTGGCCGCACATCACCGTCAACGGGCCATCCGCCACATCCGCCACGCCCGCCCCGCGCAGGCCGGCCAGCTCGGTGCGGATGGCGCCGGAATGTGGCCGACCACCCGCAGGCCGCGATGACCGGCTTCGCCCAGATACGGCCTCGGATTTCGTCCCGGACCGACGACCACCGGCCTGGCCGTGCCCTGCGTCGATCAGGTAGCTGGCGTTCTCGAGCCCCTCCTCGACGATCGGCACCCTCACCGGGCCACTTCCAAGAGTCATTGGAGTAGTAGAGTATCGGCATGGTCGACGAACGCAAGGCCGCGCTCTACGAGGAGTTCGCCCGGGTCGGCAAAGCACTGGCCAGCCCGCTGCGGCTCCTCATCGTCGACGTCCTCGCCCAAGGCGAGCGCAGCGTCGAAGACCTCGCCACGGCCGTTGGCGCCAAGCTCGCCAACACCTCTGCTCAGCTCCAGGTGCTGCGCAACGCCGGACTGGTCGTGACCCGCCGGGACGGGAACCGCATTTGGTATCGGCTGAGCGACGACGACGTCGCCGACCTGCTCGACCGGATCCGCGACACCGCCAGCCGCCACCTCGCCGACACCGAGCGGGCCGCCGCCGCCTACCTCGGCGACCCCGCCGGCGTCGAACACGTCACCCCCGACGAGCTCGCCCGCCGCATCGCCGCCGCCGACGTCACCGTCATCGACGTGCGCCCCGACATCGAATACCGCGCCGGTCACCTTCCCGGGGCCATCTCGATCCCGTTCGACGACCTCGAACGGCGCCTCGCCGAACTGCCCGCCGACACCGACATCGTCGCCTACTGCCGCGGCCCGTACTGCGTCCTCGCCCCCCAAGCAGCCCGCTTCCTCAACCGCCACGGCCACATCGCCCGGGTCCTCACCACGGGTTTGCCCCAGTGGCGCCGATCCGGCCGGCCCGTGCACCACGACAGCCCGTCCACCCGCCCCGCTGGCAAGGCCGGCCGGCCGCTGCTGGAAAGATGAGCGACATCACCTCGGCCGACGTCAGAGCATCCTTCGACCAGGCGTCATCGCACCGGGCCTGTGTCGACGCCGTGAGCAGGGTGCGAAAGGAGTGAGGTGGCCCGGGGGCGCCCTCAGGGCACCCCCGGGCCCTCACGGTCAGGCTTCGGCAGACCAGAAGGCGTCGACGGCGGCCTGGTCGGCGTAGTAGTTCGAGAACTCGGTGAACACACCGTCTGCGAACCCCCACGAGTGCACGGCCCCCACCGCCATCTGCGCGCCGTGGCGCGAGGCGTGCTCGGTGACCAGGGCGAGGACGCGGTCGCCCGCGGCGACAACGTCGTGGACGTCGAGGCGGAACGAGCCCCCGGACCCTTCCATCAGTCGCCCGAAGAACCCGACCACCTCGTCGTGGCCCTTGTAGTCGCCCGCCACAGGGTTCCGTCCCGGCTCGTGCCAGGCGATGCCGGGGTCGAAGAGGGCCAGCACGGCCGGGATGTCACCGGCAGCGAAGGCCCGGTACCCGCCCTCGAGCAGCTCGACGGGGCTCGCTGACGGCGCTTCGAGCGACGTCGCCCGGACCACGAGGGCGCCGGTCGCCATGTTGACCGAGCCGGTGAAGCCGTAGACCCGTCGGTTGACCACCGCCATGCCCGGGGCTGCCGACTGCAGGCGGGCCGACCCGTGGATCGGCAGGTCGACGTCCGGCCACGCGAAATCGGGCTCGAGGAGGGCGTCGAGTGGCGGCATCTCGAACGGGGGCACGATGAACCCCTCGGCGTGGGCCGAGGCGGCGGCGCCGTCGCCGGCGGTGATCATCTCCCGGGCGTCGATCACCGCAATGCCGTCCGGACGGATGAGCAGGTAGTCGACGCCCTCGATCGCGCTGCCGGCGAGGGGTCCGTCGGTGACCGACCCCGCGAAGCCGACGTCGATCCGGAGACCGTCGGGCACCAGCCCGACGGGTGCGATGCGATTGACCTGGGCTTGGAACGCGTAATGCTCCATATCGGCCCCTTTTCCCCTTCCGATGCTGGGCGGGCGCCCCAATGGCGCCCGCAGTCGTGAGTATCGACCGACGGGGCGGGGCACGCATCGGGGGAATCCCCCGTCTTGTTGCGATCGGTCATGGGTGGGCTCACCTATGGTGCAACCGGTGGACGAGAGCAGTCTCGGTGGGCTCACCGCCCGTGAACGGGATGTCGCGTTGATCGCGGCCGCAGGGCTCGACACGCGTTCCATCGCGCAACGGCTCTGTCTGAGCCCCCGCACGGTCGAACACCACCTGTCGGCCGCGTACCGCAAGCTCGGCGTCGCCAACCGCACCGCTCTGGCCGCGTTGGTGGGCGGCCGACAGGAGCAGCCGGTGCCGGTGCCGGTGACCCGCTACGCCGTCAACGGCGACGCGCACATCGCCTACCAGACCATCGGCGACGGGCCCGACGACCTGCTCTTCATCCCCGGCTTCGTCTCCAACGTCGAGGCCGCGTGGACCTGGCCGGCGCACGCCCGCTTCCTCAGGCGGCTGGCATCCGGGCGGCGGCTGATCGTCTTCGACAAGCGGGGCACCGGGCTGTCGGACCCGTTCACGAACCCGGGCGCCATGACCCTCGAGCAGCGGATGGAAGACGCCCGCGCCGTGCTCGACGCCGTGGGGAGTCGGCGGCCCTACCTGTTCGGCTTCTCCGAAGGGGCCGGCATGGCCATGCTGTTCGCCGGCACGTACCCGTCGCGGGCCGCCGGGCTCATCCTCTACGGAGCGCTGATCAGCCCGACCATCGAACCGCAGTCGAGCCCGTTCTCCGACCCCGCCGCCGCCTGGGAGGCCATGCGCCAGGTGTGGGGCACCGGCCGGTTCCTGTCGCAGTTCGCCCCGTCGCTGGCCGGCGACGACGCAGAGCTGGCGCACGTGGCCCGGTTCGAGCGGCACGGGGCCAGCCCGGCGGCCGCGTACGCCATCTTCTCCATGGCGGCGGCGGTGGAGCTGCGGGACCTGTGCCCGGCGATCGGCGCCCCGGCCCTGGTCATGCACCGCGGTGGCGACCCGCTGGTGCCGTGCGCCCACGGGCGGTACCTCGCCGACCACCTCCCCAACGCCCGGTACGTCGAGCTCGAAGGCGACGATCACCCGCCGTGGATCGGCGCCAACACCCAGCTGCTCGACGAGATCGACCGGTGGCTGGCCACCGAGCACCCGTCCGGGCCGCCGGCATCGGTGCTGCAGGCCGTCCTGGTCATGGACCGTGTGCCCCCACCCGGCGTGCTGCCGGTCATCGAGCGCTTCCGGGGCCGGCCGACGCCGGGGGGCGGGGACACCGTGGCCTACGCCTTCGAAGGGGCCGTGCGCGCCGTCGCCTGCGCGCTCAGCCTGGCCCGGGCCGAGTCGGGCCTCCGCATGGCGGTGCACGCCGGCGAGCTGGCGATCGACACTCGGCGGCCGAACAGCCCGGTGCTGGCCACGGCGGCGGCGGCCCTGCGGGTGGGGACCGCGGCGCAGGTGGCGGTGACCAGGGTGGTGAGAGACCTCACGTTCGGGTCTGGCTTCGACCTCAGGGCCGGCCCGGAGGTCGACCTCCCGAACCTGGGGCCCTCGACGCTGTTCCTCGCCTCGAGCGCCGGCGATCCGACCGGTGACCGGGGCGGCCCGGCCGGCCCCTGAGGCGGGCTCCGGGCCGGACGGCTCAGCGCGGCGCCCCCCGGGAGGTTCGCCGTGGGCGAAGATGCCGTGGTGCGGGCCGCCGGTGACGACATGACCGGCGCCTCGATGCTGCGGCGCGGGCGGTGGCTGGAGGCGGCGACCCTGGGCTGGAACGTCGTCGGGGTCGTCGTTCTGGCGGCGACGGCGATCGCGGCGCGGTCGGTGGCCCTGGCCGGCTTCGGCCTCGACTCGCTGATCGAGATCGGTGCCAGCACGGTCGTGCTGTGGGAGCTGGCCGGCACCGGTGAGGAACGCCGACGACGGGCCCTGCGCCTCATCGGCGCCGCCTTCGTCGCCCTGGCCGCCTACCTGCTGGCCCAGACGACCTGGAGCCTGGCAGCCGGTTCCCATCCCCGGCACAGCCCCGCCGGCATCGCCTGGACCGCAGCGACGGCGGCGGTGATGTTCGCCCTGGCCGCCGGGAAGAGCCGCACCGGGCGGGCCCTGGCCAACCCGGTGCTCGTCGCCGAGGGGCGGGTCACGACCGTCGACGCCATCCTCGCCCTCGCCGTGCTCGCCGGCCTGGTGCTCAACCTCGCCGCCGGGTGGTGGTGGGCCGACCCTGCCGCCGGGTACGTGCTGGTGTTCTACGCCGTCCGGGAGGCCAGGGAGATCTTCGGCTCCTCCGCCGGGGTCCCGCGCACTGCCTCTCCTGGTGCGGCTCAGCTGTGAGGCGGAAGGTCGGCGGGAGTCGCCCCACGCTCGCGCAGCCAGTCGGCCAGCAGGCTGCGACGGGTGTCGGGACCGGTGGCGGCGTCGAGGGCCGACGTGCCCGGGGCGTGCGACGGCCGGGCAGTGGGGTCGGCCCCGGCGGCGAGCAGCCGCTCCGCCGCCCGGCGCTGCCCGCCGTGGCACGCCTGCCAGAACGCGTGGTCGAGGTCGGCGTGGGTGGTCGTCCCGGTCGACCCGCCGGGCACGTCGACGCGCGCCCCCGCGGCGACCAGCACGGCGGCCACGTCGACGTCGTCGGTGCTGGCCGCCCAGTGCAGCGGGGTCTCGGGTCGCTCACCGCCGGTGTCGTCGTCGGGGTCGGCGCCCTCGCCGATCAGCAGCGCAGCCACGGCGGGGGCGGCCGGGAAGTAGCCCGGCCAGTCGGTGACGACGTGCAACGGGGTGCGCCAGCCGCCGGCGACGCCGCTGCGGCCGACCATCCGGGCCGTCGCCAGCCCGGGGTGGCTGTCGAGCAGGGCGCCGACGGCATCGATGTCACCGCCGTGCACCGCCGCCACCAGGTCGAGGGCCAGCGGGTCGAGGTGGGGGAGCACCAGGAGGGGCTGGTCGCCGGCGGCAGGGGCCACGGCGACCGACGCTAGAGGGCTGGGTCTCAGGCCGGCGGGGGAGGGTGCCGCCATGATCCTCGACGGGGTGCGCGTGCTGGTGACCGGAGCGACCGACGGCCTGGGCCGGGCCATGGCGGCGGCGCTGGCCGACGAGGGCGCCGCCGTGGCCGTCACCGGCCGCGACCCCGCCCGTGCCGCGGCCGTCGCCGCAGAGATCGGCGCCGGCCGGCCCGGCCGGGTGGTCGGCGTCGGCGTCGACGTGCGCGACGACACCGCCGTGACCGACGGGGTCGCCGCCGTCACCGACGCCCTCGGCGGCATCGACGTGCTGGTCAACACCGCCGGCATCGGCATGCGCACCGTGAACCCGCGGTTCCTGTCGCAGCCGGGCCGCTTCTACGACGTCGACCCGGACGGGTTCCGTGACCTGATGGCGACCAACGTGACCGGCTACTTCCTCATGGCCCGTGCCGTGGTGCCCGCGATGGTCGCGGCCGGCGCTGGCAAGGTGGTGAACGTCTCGATCAACGAGGCGACCATGCGCCGCAAGGGGTTCGTGCCCTACGGGCCGTCGCGGGCGGCCAGCGAGGCCATGTCGCAGATCATGGCCGCCGACCTCGACGGCACCGGCGTCACCGTCAACGTGGTGCTGCCGGGAGGGGCGACGCGCACCGGCATGATCCCCGACGGGGTGCCCGAGTCGGCCCGGGCAGCGCTGCTCGACCCCGCCGTGATGGGGCCGCCGGTGGTGTGGCTGGCGTCGAACGCCAGCGACGGGGTCACCGGGCGGCGGATCGTGGCGACGGAGTGGCCGCCGCCCGACCTCATCGCCGTCTGAACTGCGCGGAGGGCGCGCAGGTCGCGCCGTCCGGAGCTCAGCCGAGCGTCGCGGCGTCGAGGCGCCGCCAGAACGAGGCCAGAGCGCGGGCGCCGGCAGCGGGATCCTGCACCATCCACCAGTGACCGAGGCCGGCGAGCACGGCGGTGTCGGCTTGGGCGCGCTCGGCCGCCCATCGTGCCCGCGCCTCGCCGCCGGTGTACCCGTCGTCGGTGGCGATCACCACCAGGCCGGGGCGGGCGGCCGCCTTCGCCAGCTGCCCGCCGAGCTGCGCCATCGCCGGCTGGGCGGCGGAGCGGTACAGCGCCAGCACGCAGCGCCCCATGTCAGCGTCGTACCCCTCCGCCAGTGCCTGCGCCACGTCGGGACCGAGCCCCAGCGACCCGTACATCGCCGCCCGGTCGGGCAGGGGGAGGGCGGCGACGGCGGCCACCGCCTCCTCGCCCGCGCCCGGGGTCTGCCACACCTGCGCCAGGTCGTGCCAGGTGTAGTCGGGGGCGAAGCAGCCGGCGATGTCGCTCGCCCACGAGCGGATCAGGTCCGGTCGCTCGATGGCGATGCGCAGCACGTGGCCACCGCCCCAGTCGTGGCCGACGAGGTCGACCGGCTCGCCCATCGCCTCGAGCTCGGCTGCCAACCATGCGGCGTAGTCGTCGGCGGTGGCGCCGAACCCGTCGGGCACCGGGGCCCCGAAGCCCGGCGGTGAGAGCGTCACGGCGTCGGGGTGCTCGAGCTCGGCCAGCATCGGCTCCCAGATGGCGGCGGTCTCCGGGTTGCCGTGCACGAACACGGCCCGGGTGCGTCGAGGCGCGGTCATTCCGATCTCTCCCCCTGATGCGGCCGGTACTCGCTCGGCCGAGTCGACGGCACCGTAGCGGTGGCCAGGCGTGCCTGTGTCAGACGGGGGCCTCCAGCTGGGGGCGGGGCCGGCGGGCGGGGGGCTGGGCGGCGAGGAGGTCGTCGACCAGGTCGTCGCGCATCGCCCGCCTGGCCGGGTCGTGCCAGAGGTTGACGAGCTGGAGCGGGTCGAGGGTCAGGTCGTAGAGCTCGCCCTCGGTGCCGTCGTGCACGGTGCCGGGCAGGTAGACGGTGCACACCCACCCGGCGCGGGTGATGGTGCGCAGGTGCACGGCCACGCCGAACAGCTCGCTGTCCCAGGAGGTGAGGGCGCTCTCCGGGCCGGCGCCGTCCGCGACGGGCAGCTCCTGGCCCTGCATCCACGCCGGCGGCTCGAGGCCGGCGATGCGGCAGACCGTCGGCGCCAGGTCGACCAGGCCGACCGGGGAGCGCACCACGGCGGGGGTGGCGGCCGCCGACGGCGCCGGCCGCCAGACCAGCGGCAGGCGCATCAGCCCGTCGACGTGGTACGGCCCCTTGAACAGCAGGCCGAAGTCGCCCTGCAGCTCGCCGTGGTCGGTGGTGAAGATGACGTCGAGGTCGTCGCCCCACCCGCGGGCGGCGACGGCGTCGAGCACCCGGCCGAGGGCCTCGTCGATGAGCTCGCACTCGACGGCGTTGCGGGCGTTGACCTCCCGCACCTGGTCGGCGGTGAGGGTGGCGGGCACCCACTGCGCCGGTGCCTCGTAGTTCGACACCAGGGCCCCGTCGTACCAGAGCCGCCAGTGGCGGGCCTTGGCGTCGAGCACCGCCTCGCGCTGCTCGGGCGACGCCAGGTAGCCGGCGGGGAGCGGGACGTCCCGCCAGTCGACGCGGCCCATCTCCGACTCGGGCGGATCCCACGGGTGGTGGGGGTCGGGGAAGCTCATCCAGCAGAACCAGTCGTCGCCGGCGTCGAGCGAGTCGAGCCACGCGATGGTGCGATCGGCCACCCAGTCGGTGTGGTACCAGCCCCGGGGGATGGGGTTGACCTGCACCTGGGGGGCGCCGGTGTCGCCGCCCCCGGCGGCGTTGACCTGCAGCTCGCCGTCCACCGTGGCGTAGAACGCGCCCAGCGCCTCGGGGTGCTCGCGGCGCAGCCACCGGGCGTAGTGCAGCGTGCCCTGGGCGCCGTGCGCGGCCAGCTCCAGGTGCTCGAACCCGCGGTGCGCCCCGCCGGACGGGGTGGTGCCGGTGGCGGCCAGCGCGTTGTCGGGGAAGCGCAGGAACGGGTCGAAGAACGGCTCGAAGTGCGACTTGCCGACCAGGGCGGTGCGGTAGCCGGCGTGGCGGAGCAGGTCGGCGAACGAGGGGGCGTCGGCGGGCAGCGGGACCCCGTTCATCCACACGCCGTGGGTGGCGGGGTGCTGGCCGGTCAGGATGGTGGAACGCGACGGCATGCAGACAACGGACTGGGGCACGGCCCGTTCGTAGCGGAGGCCGGACGCAGCCAGGCCGTCGACCACCGGCGTGCGGGCCAGGAGCCCCCCGTTGCAGCCCAGCGTGTCGTATCGCTGCTGATCGGTGGTCACCAGGAGGATCTTCCGGCCCATCAGCGGCCTCCTTCCATGAGATCGCGCAGGTGTTCCAGAGCGGCGCCCGCAGCCCCGGCCACCACCAGCGCCATGGTGGACGGGTCGGCATCGGCGCCGTAGGCCACGAGGCTGGTGCCGTCGCCGAGGTCGAACACGTCGAGCGTCGACAGGTGCTCCCGGAACAGAGGGGCGGTGATGCGGTACTGCAGGCGCCGGTCCACCGGATCGAGGGTGACGATCTCCTCCGGCATGGCCACGCCGCTGCGCGCCACGATCGTCCGGGTCCGGCCCTCCACCACGGCCGAGACGATGCCGGGGAACCACTCGGCGATGCGGCCCGGGTCCCCCACCATCTCCCACACCTCGCCGGCCGGCCGGCGGATCCGAACCTGCCTCCTAACGCTGGCGCGCACCGCACCACCGTAACTATTGACTTAGGGTACGTCAAGAGTTACGGTCGCTCCGATGACCTCGCCGAGCGAGCCGG
>DASTHS010000219.1:0-15561 GCA_035718085.1 Acidimicrobiales bacterium
GTCGAGGCCGCCGAGGGCGGCCACGCTGCGGGCGACCACGTCGCCGGGCGCCCCGGGGGCGGTGAGGTCGCCGGCGACAGCGGCCGCGGCGCGCCCGTCGCGCACCATGGCGTCGAGCACGTCGGCGCCGCGCCCGGCGGCGGCCACCCGGGCGCCGCGGTGGGCGAGGAGGGCGGCGGTGGCGGCGCCGATGCCGCTCGACGCCCCGGTCACCAGCACCCGGGCGCCCTGCAGCGACCCCGGCTGGCGGCGACGCCCCGTTGCCGGGCGCCGGCCCCGCACAGCCCGGGGGCCGGCGCCGTCGCTCACGCCGAGACGGCGGCCCGGATCGACTGGCGCAGCGAGCCGGTGGTGGCGAGCACCGCGCTCGGCTCGTAGCCGCAGTGGGCCATGCAGTTGGCGCAGCGGGGGTCCTTGCCGCGGCCGTAGCGGTCCCAGTCGGTGGTCTCGATGAGCTCCCTGTAGGTCTCGGTGTAGCCGTCCGACATCAAGTAGCACGGCTTCTGCCACCCGAACACCGAGTAGCTGGGGATGCCCCACGGCGTGCACTGGAAGTCGACCTTGCCCTCGAGGAAGTCGAGGAACAGGGGGCTGTGGTTCAGGCGCCACTTCTTGCGCTTGCCGTCGGCGAAGGCGTCGGCGAACAGCTGCGTCGAGCGGGACGTCGACAAGAAGTTCACCTGGTCGGGTGCCTTCTCGTAGGCGTAGCCGGGCGAGATCATCATCTGGTCGACGCCGAGGTCGTCGTTGAGGTAGTCGAGCACCTCGCGGACGGTCTGGGGGGAGTCGGTGTTGAAGAACGTCGTGTTGGTGTTGACCTTGAAGCCGAGCTCCTTGGCCTTCTTGATGGCGGCCACGGCCTTGTCGAAGGTGCCCTCGCGGCTCACCGACTCGTCGTGGCGCTCGCGCAGACCGTCGATGTGCACCACCCAGGCGAAGCGGGGGTCGGGGGTGAACTTCTCGAGCTTCCGCTCGAGGAGCAGGGCGTTGGTGCAGAGGTAGACCCACTTCTTGCGGGCGAGCAGCTCCCGGACGATCTCGTCGATCTGGGGGTGCAGCAGGGGCTCACCGCCGGCGATCGACACCATGGGGGCGCCGCTCTCCTCGATGGCGCCGACGGCCTGCTCCACGGTGAGCCGCTTGCGCAGGATGTCGGTGGGGAACTGGATCTTGCCGCACCCGTTGCACGACAGGTTGCAGGCGAAGAGCGGCTCGAGCTCCACGATGAGCGGGTACTTGTCGCGGCGGGCGAGCTTGTTGCGGGCGATGTAGGTGCCCACCTGGATGCTCTGGCGGAAGGGGATACCCATGGTTCAGCGGACCTCCGGGGGAAGGGGGAATGAGATGGTCTCTGTGTGCACGGTGCGCTCGTCGACGGTCACGGGGCCGAGACCGGCGAGGGCGGCGACGAAGGCGTCGACGACGCTGCGCGGCGTCGACGCCGCTGCGCTCACCCCGACGGTGGCCGCCCCGGCGAGGGCGTCGAGGTCGAGGTCGGCCGGGTCGTCGAGCAGGGTGGCCGGCGTGCCGCAGCGGGCCGCCACCTCGACGAGGCGTGCGGCGTTCGACGACGTCGGCGACCCGAGCACGACGACGACGTCGGCCTCGGCGGCGACGGCGCGCACGGCGTCCTGGCGGTTGGTGGTGGCATAGCAGATGTCGCTGCCGGCGGGGCCGACGAGCGACGGGAACCGGTCGGTGAGGGCGGCGACCACCGGCGCGGTGTCGTCGGTCGACAGGGTCGTCTGGGTCACGTAGGCGACCCGGTCGGGGTCGGCGACGCGCACGGCGGCGGCGCCGGCGGCGGAGTCGACGACGTGCACTCGGTCGCCGTGGCCGGTGCTGCCCTCGGTCTCGTCGTGGCCGGGGTGGCCGACGAGCACGATGTCGTAGCCGCGGGCGTCGAAGCGGCGGATCTCGGTGTGCACCTTGGCCACCAGCGGGCAGGTGGCGTCGACCACCCGGAGCTGGCGGTCGGCGGCCTCGACACGCACCGCTGGCGCCACGCCGTGGGCCGACAGCACGACCGTGGCCCCGTCTGGCACCTCTGCCAGCTCCCGGACGAAGACGGCCCCCCGCGCCTCGAGGTCGGCGACCACGTGGGTGTTGTGCACGATCTGGCGGCGCACGTAGACCGGGGCACCGAACCGGTCCAACGCCCGCTCGACGGTCGCGACGGCCCGTTCCACCCCGGCGCACCAGGAGCGGGGGCCGGCCAGCAGCACCCGGCGTTCGCGCAGGGCGCCGGCCCAGCGCACCAGCACGGGAGCAGCGGCGCGCAGCGACCGGAGGGCGGCGAGCCCCCCGCGCAGGGTGGCCGGCGACAGCAGCTCGCGGTCGGGGGTGTCGGCGACGGCACGGACCAGCACGGTCGGGGCGCCCCAGCCGGCGCGGAGCAGCGCGGCGTCCTCCATGGCCACGACGACGGCGCCGCTGCGTTCGGCCAGCGCCCGCCGCGCCGGCCCGCCGCGCACGAGGGTCGCGCTGGCCGCCACGCACCCGGTGCGCGCCGGGAGGCCAGCGCGTCGGAGGGCGGCGGCGACGGCGACGGCCGCCGGGAGCTCGCCCACGAGCGCCCCGGTGGCGTCGACGACCCGGTCGGCGACGACCAGGTCGCCGGGCGCCAGGGCGGGGTCGAGCGCGCCGCCGACCCCGGCGATCGCCACGCAGTCGCCCGGCCCGAGCCCGGCGGCGACGGCGGTCGCCGCCCGCGCAGCGCGGGTGGCACCCGCACCGGTGCGCACGACGCGACACCCCGCGGCGCCGCCGGCGAGGGCGCGCGCCTCGACCCGCAGGGGGGCGAGCACGGTCAGGGTCACGCCACCGCCCGGACCCAGCGCCCGAGGGCGCTGACGGGGAACACCAGGCGGTAGAGGTGGTAGTTGATGTTGAAGTCCCACGGGAAGCCGGTGCCGGTGAACTGCGGCTCGTCCCAGGTGCCGTCGGTCCGCTGGGTGGCGACGAGCCACCCCACCCCCCGGCGGGCGGCCCGCGACCCCGCCTCACCGGCGGCGACGACGGCCAGCAGCGCCCACGCCGTCTGCGAGGCAGTGGACGGGCCCCGGCCGCGCCACGCCGGGTCGACGTAGGAGCGCATGTCCTCACCCCACCCGCCGTCGGCGTTCTGGTGGGCCTCCAGCCAGGCGACCGCACGACGGATCCGGGGATCGGCAGGGTCGGCGCCGGCGCGCACCAGGGCGGGCACGGCCGCCCCCGTGCCGTAGACGAAGTTGGTGCCCCACCGGCCCCACCACGAACCGTCGGCCTCCTGTTGGCCCCACAGCCAGTCGACGGCGCGGCGCATGGCGTCGGGCGGCACCGCCGGCTCGTCGGCGAGCATCTCCACGACGTGGGCGGTCACGTCGGCGGTCGGGTAGTCGGTGACCTCGCCGAAGTCGCAGAAGGGCAGCCGTGCCGGCCATCGGCTGTCGTTGTCGACGTCGAAGGCGCCCCAGCCGCCGTCGCGGCACTGCATGCCGAGCGTCCACGCCACCGCCCGGCGGGCGGCGGCGTCGGCGGCGCTGCCGTCGAAGGGCCGGGCTCCGGCGCGCCGCAGCGCCAGCACGACCTCGGCGGTGTCGTCGGTGTCGGGGTACAGGTCGTTGGCGAACTCGAACGCCCACCCGCCCGGTGCCAGGTCGGGGCGGCGCACGCTCCAGTCACCGCGCACGGTGATCTCCTCGTCGACCAGCCAGCGGGAGGCGGCGTCGAGCGCCGGGTCGTCGGGCGCCACGCCGGCGTCGGCGAGGGCGACCACGGCCAGGGCGGTGTCCCACACCGGCGACTGGCACGCCTCGATGCGCCGGCCACGCTCGTCGTCGAGCACGAAGCCCTCGATCCCCGCCAGCGCCGCCTTCATGACCGGGTGGTCGAGGGCGTAGCCCTGGAGGTGCAGGGCGATGACCGAGTAGACGATGGGCGGTTGGATGCCCCCCCAGCAGCCGTCGGCCTCTTGGCGGGCGATGATCCAGCGCTCGGCGGCGGCCAGGCAGGCGGCGCGCAGGAGCCGGCGGGGCAGGAACCCCTTCGGCAGGCGCTCGTAGCGGTGCAACAGCCAGTCGAGGCCGTGGAAGGCGCGCCCCCAGATGACCAGGCCGTGGCGGTGGGGGGCCGGAGGGGTGGGCGAGCGCAGCTCGTCGATGGGGAACGGCAGCGCCCGGGCCGGCCGGTGGGCCATGACGACGGTGAGCGCCACGATGGTCTGGCGGGCCCAGCAGCCGAAGTCGTAGATGTTGAGCGGCGCCGACGGCGGCAGCAGCATGACCTCGGCGGGCAGCACCGGCAGGCGCTCCCAGTCGAATGCGCCGACCATGGCCAGCCAGATGCGGGTGAACACCCGGGCTGCGTCGATGCCGCCGTGGGCGCGGGCCCACGCTGACGCGGCCGCCATGTGGGGTGCCTCGGGCTGGTCGCCCGCCAGGCGCAGGGCGACGTAGGCCTCCACGGTGGCCGACACGTCACCGGGGCCGCCGTGGAAGGTGGCCCAGGGGCCGTCGGGCTGTTGCTGGGAGCGGATCCACCGGGCGGCGGCGCCGGCCACCTCGGGGGTGAGCGTGCCGAGGAAGTGGCGCAGCAGCACGTCCTCGGCGTCCATGGTGACGTTGGTCTCGAGCTCGCCCTTCCACCACCCGTCGGCCGCCTGCAGGCCCCGGAGGTGGGCGACGGCGGCGTCGAGCGCGTAGCGGGCGTCGGCCACCGGGTCGTCGACCACCGTCGGCCCGGCCAACGGTCGGGTGGGGTCGTCGGGCGGGGGGGCGTCGACCTCGGCTGGTCGGGGCTCGAGGGTGGTCACGATTCCCGCTCCACGACGTACACGGCGATGTCAGCGAGGGCGCGGTGGGGCACGGGGGACAGGCGGACCCGCTCGAGGGCGCCGAGGGCGGCGTCGAGGTGGGACTTGGCCCGGGTGCGGGCCCACTCCCGCCCGCCGCACGCCTCGACGAGGTAGGCCGCCCGGTCGACGGCGTCGTCGTCGAGTGGCTCGTCGACCGCCCGGGGGTCGGCGACGACCAGCGACCGGAGCTCGTCGGCCTCGTCGCCCCCGGCGGCCAGGGCGGCGACCACGGGCAGCGATTTCTTGCGCCGGCGCAGGTCGTTGCCGGCCGGCTTGCCGGTGCGGGCGGGGTCCCCCCAGATGCCGAGGAGGTCGTCGACGGCCTGGAACGCCAGCCCGAGGTGGGCGCCGAAGTCACGCAGCGCGCCCACGGTGGCGCCGGGGGCGCCGGCGAGCACCGCACCGATGGAGGAGGCGGCACCGAGGAGGGCACCGGTCTTGGCCGCCGCCATGGCGACGCACTCGTCGACGCTCACGGTCGCCCGCCGCTCGAAGGCGATGTCGTCGGCCTGCCCGGAGATCATCTCGGCGGTGGCCTCGGCCAGCAGCCGCGTGGCCGCCGCCCCCGTGGGGCCCACCTCGAGCAGCACCTGCTGGGCGAGCACGGCGAGGGCGTCGCCGGCCACGATCGCCGGCCCGACGCCGAACACCGACCAGACCGTCGGCCGGTGGTGGCGCTCGAGGTCACCGTCGATGATGTCGTCGTGCACCAGCGAGTAGTTGTGCACCAGCTCGACGGCGACGCCGCCGGGCACCCCCACCTCGGCGTCGGCCCACGCCGCCTCGGCCGACAGCATGGCCAGCGCCGGGCGGATCATCTTGCCGCCCGGGGCCTCGAGCCGGGCGCCATCGGCATCGGTCCAGCCCATGTGGTAAGCGGCCATGCGCCGCATGTCGCCGTTCAGGCGCTCGACGGCCGCCTCGAGGGCGGGCACCACCGCAGCGCGTGCCCGGGCGAGCGAGTCGGGCGGGGGGCGGGTGGCGCCGGGGGCTGCCGCGGGGCGGTCGGGTCGGTCGGTCACGCCACCTCCTGGGGGAGCGATCGGGTCGTACCGGTGGCCACGAGGGCGGCGCGGGCGGCGCGTCGGCCGCTGCGCACGGCGCCCTCCATGGTGGCGGGCCACCCGGTGTCGGTGTAGGCCCCGGCGAGGAAGGTGCGGGGGCTGGCGGTGGCCGGTCCGGGCCGGAGGCGGCGGCTGCCGGGCCCGGCGCGGAAGGTGGCCGTGCGCTCCTTGGTGACGAACGCGTCGGTGACCGTCGCCAGGCGGGCGGCGGGCAGCACCCGGCGCAGGGCGGCGGTGACCGCGGCCACCAGGTCGTCGTTGGGGGTGCCGAGGTGCTCGTCGGCTGCCGACAGCGACACGGCGAGGTATTGCCCGGGCCCACCGGCCCCCGAGCTGGCGGTCCGGTCGAACACCCACTGGGCCATCGGGTCGAGGGTGGCGAACAGGCCGAGCTCGCTGACCCGCCGGTCGAAGGTCAGGTGGACGTCGACCACCGCAGAGGTCGACAGGCCCTCGACGGGCACCAGGGCGTCGGCGGCGGCCGCCGGCAGCACGGCGCGCGCCTCGGTGGAGGGCACGGCGACCACGGCGACGTCCGCGTCCACGTCGCCGGCGGTCACGCCGGCGGTGGTCTCCTCGACGCGGCCGATGCGCGCGCCGAGGCGGACCTCGACCCCCGCCTTGGCCAGGGCGGCAGCGGCGCGCTCGCCGTGCAGCTCGCCGAGGGGGATGCGGGCCCAGCCCACGTCGGCGGCCGCCGCGTCGCGCAGCAAGCCGGTCTGGAACACCTTGGCGCCCATGGCCGCCGAGCAGGCATCGGCGGGCAGGTTGACCGTGGGCACGGTGATCAGGTCCCAGAGGGCGGCGACCGCGGCGGTCGACTGGCCGTGGCGGCGCAACCACGAGCCGAACGTCTCGTCGTCGAGGGCGGGGTCGTCGAGGTCCACCGAGCGCAGCGGCAGGGCGGCCAGCCCGATGCGGGCGCGATCCAGCAGGCGGAGGTGGCCGTAGGCCAGCAGCGCCCGCGCCAGGTGGGCGGGGGCGGGTAGGCCGTCGCGGCGCAGACGGGCGCGGCGCACCTCGCCGCCGGGCCCGGCGGCGAGCACGGTGAGGTCGAGGCGCGGCTGCAGCTCGACATCGCCGGCGGAGCCGATGCGGTCGAGGAAGCCGGTGTAGGCGCTGCAGCAGCGGAGGAACACGTGCTGGCCGTTGTCGATGCTGCGGCCGTCGCGCTCGTAGCTCCACGTGAGGCCGCCCAGGCGGCGGCGCCGCTCGAGCAGCACCACGTCGCAGCCGGCGTCGGCCAGGTCGAGCGCGGCCCCGATGCCGGCGAGGCCGCCGCCGACCACCACGACCCGGGCGCCGCTCACGCCCGACCCACGCTGAGGGCCCGCACCGCGACGGCGACCTTCCCCACCGTCGGCAGCGACACGCGGCCGCGGGTCACCGCCAGCGGGTCGGCGACGATGCGGTCGAGCAGACGCCGGTAGATGCCGGCCATGGCCGCGGTGCACGCCCGGGGTCGCCGGTCGAGCATCGGCAGCAGGCCCAGGCCCCGGTCGTACCACGCGGCGGCGCGCAGGGCGCTCCAGGAAACCAGGGCGGCCAGGTCGTCGTCGCTGCCGCGCACGTCCGGGCTCACGCCGAAGCGGGCCAGGTCGTCGGCGGGGAGGTAGACCCGCCCCATCCGGTCGCGGTCTTCGACCACGTCGCGCAGGATGTTGGTCAGCTGCAGGGCCACGCCCAGGTCGTCGGCGAGGGGGTCGGCGTCCGGGCGGGTGGCCTCGGGCACCCCGTAGACGGCGAGCGACAGACGGCCCACCGTGCCCGCCACCCGGCGGCAGTAGCCCACGAGCTCGTCGAAGGTGGCGTAGGTCGCGCCCCGCACGTCCATCTCGCAGCCCTCGATCAGCTCGTCGAGGGCCCCCATCGGCAGGTGGTAGCGACGGGCGGCGTCGGCGAGGGCGACCAGCACCGGGTCGTCGCCGGCCGATGCCGGGTCGTCGGCCAGGGCGATCACCGCCTTGCGGGTGCCGGCCAGGGCCTCGAGCTTCGCCGCCGGCGGGGCGCCACCGTCACCGATGTCGTCGATGCGGCGGGCCATGGCGTAGAGCGCGCTCATCGCCGCCCGCTGCCCGGGAGCGAGGAGACGGATGCCGTAGGAGAAGTTCCGCGCCTCGGCCCGAGTGATCTCCTCGCAGCGCCGGTACGCGGCGTCCAGGGTCACCACGGGGCACCGGCCCGGGTCAGCAACCGCACCAGGTGGCGGCCGGTGCGCGTGGCGGTCGGGCGGGGGGAGCGGGTGAGGGGATCGCACCCCGAGGCGACCAGCGCGTCGAGGGCGGCGTGGCCGCCGGCCACGAACCCGGCGACGGCGAGGCGCGGCCGCCCGGTCAGGCTGGCCACGAGCGGTTCACCGCTGCGCAGCAGGCGTCGGGCCCGGTCGACCTCGAACGCGAGCAGCGCCCGGGTGGCCGTCGTCGCCGGGCGACCGGCCAGCAGGTCGTCGGCACCCACGCCGAAGCGCATCCGGTCGTCGGCGGGCAGGTAGACGCGCCCCGCCGCCCGGTCTTCGGCCACGTCCTGCCAGTGCTCGGCCAGCTGCAAGGCGGCGCACACGGCGTCGCTCCACGCCACCCGCTCGTCGGTGGCGGCGCGGAACGCTGCGAGCACCAGCCTGCCCACCGGGGCCGCGCTCAGCCGGCAGTAGGCGAGGAGCTCATCGACGTTTGCGACGTCGACGGGCTGCTGATCGCGCCGGTTGGCCTCGATCAGATCGAGGAGGGGGGCGGGGTCGGCCCGCAGCGTCAGCACCGCAGCGGTGGCCGGCCCGACCAGGGGATGGGTGTCGGCCGCGCCGGCCAGCCCCCGGCGCACGTCGCGCTCCAGCCAGTCGAGCGCCCCGAGGCGGTCGCCGGCGTAGGCGTCACCGATCTGGTCGACGAAGCGGGCGTAGCCGTAGAACGCCAGCAGGTGCCGGCGCGCCGTCGCCGGCAACAGCCGCGACGCCACGGTGAAGTTCTCGCCGCGAGCGCGTCCGAGCACCGCAGCGACGCCGGGAAGCCCCGGCGGTGTCCCCGCTGTCGCCTCGGTCGCGGTCACTGCTGCTGCTGCTCCTCCATGTCGCACTGCGACGTACAAGTGCGTGACCGGCCGGTCACGCTTGGTTACTTTCTACCCGCTCGGCGCCGTTGGTCGCGCCGTGGTGCACGTCTTTGATCCAGTGGCCGTCGACGCTCCAGCGCAACACCAGGGCGAAGGCGTCCTGGATCAGGCCCAGCCCCACCGTGGTCGGGTCGTCGCCGGGGCCGGCCGCCGGCTGCCCGGCCGCCGCCGCCAGGGTCATGAGCACCCGTCGGGCCAACAGCCGGCTGCGCTCGTGGCCCTTGGCGGCCCGGGCCCCGAGCTCGAGCAGGATGGGCATGGCGCGGGCCACCACGGTGGCGAACGCGACCGCCGGTGACCCGGGCGGCCCGGTCGGGGCGCCGGCCGCCCCCACGGCGGCGAGGTCGTCGGCAGTGGCGGTGAGCAGCTCCTCGACGACGGCGGTGAACAGCTCCTCCTTCGAGGAGAAGTGGCGGTAGACGCTGCCCTTGGCGATGCCCGCGTCGGCGGCCACCTCCGCGATGGTCACCTCCCCGTAGCTGCGGGTGCTGAACAGCCGGGTCGCCGACTCGAGTGCCCGCCGGCGGGCGGTGGCCGCCTCGCAGGCCTCGAGGGCGGCAGCAGCGGCGGCGAGGGCGCGGGCGTCGGCGTCCCCGCCCGGCGCGTCGTCGGCCCGCCGCCCTCGCTCCGCCGCCTCGACCACCGTGGGGAGCACCTCGGCGATGCGGTCGAGGGGCAAGCCGTGGCTGGTGCGCAGCCACTTCACCATGCGCAGCGCGTCGACGTGGCCGACGTGGTACGCCATGCGCCCGCCGCGGGCCCCGCGCCCGGCGGCGGGGGTCAGCGGGGGCAGCAGACCCGCACGCCGGTAGTGGTGGATCGTGCTGGCGGGCAGCCCGGTGCGGGCCATCACCTCGGTCAGGCTCAGCGCCGGGCCTCCGGGGCCCTCGTCGTGCGGGAGCCCGTGCTGGACGCCGTCGCCGCCGGCGGGCGCGCCCCGCCGGCCGGTGCCGGCAGGCGAATCGCGCATGGCCAAGTGTGCCCGCTCGGCAGCCTCGGGGCCGTCACCCCCGGGCGTCGATGGTGCGCTGCAGGCGCCTAGCCTGGCCCGGTGGCCGACGACCGCCTCTACTTCCGCCAGTGGCTCGCCGGGCGCGACTTCGCCGCCGATGACGCCGTCGCCCGCCAGATGGTGAACTTCGCCTACGCCATCGGCGACCGGGCCACCGGCGAGGCGCTGCTGGTCGACCCGGCCTACGGCGTCGGCGAGCTGCTCGGCGCCCTGGCGAGCGACGGCATGCGCTGCGCCGGGGCGCTGGTCACCCACCACCACCCCGACCACGTGGGCGGGCGGCTGGCCGGCTGGGACATCGAGGGGCTGGCCGCCCTGCTCGAACAGGTCGACGTGCCCGTGCACGCCGCCGCCGCCGAGGTGGGCCTGATCGACGCCTGGACCGGCATCGGCGAGCGGGCCATCGTCGGCCACGACAGCGGTGACCGCATCGCCGTCGGCGCCCTCGAGGTGGAGCTGCTGCACACGCCGGGCCACACCCCGGGCAGCTGCTGCTTCGCGGTCGACGGCGCCCTGGTCTCCGGCGACACGCTGTTCCTCGAGGGCTGCGGCCGCACCGACCTCCCGGGCGGCGACCCCGGGGCGCTCTACGACAGCCTCCGCCGGCTGGCCGCCCTGCCCGCATCGACAGTCGTCTTCCCCGGGCACCGCTACTCCGAGGAGGCGGCGGCACCGATGGGGGAGGTCGCCACCCGCAACGTGGCCATGCGCCCGCTGACCCGGGAGCAGTGGATCGGCCTGTTCGCACCGAGCTAGGCCTCCGGGCGGCCGCCCTGGCGCCCAGGGCGGCCCCAACGCCGGGCGGCGCCCCCCTCAGACCAGGACGCCGAGCTCCTCGAGGCGGTTGCGCATGGCCCCCTCGTCTCGCCCGAACACCCGGGCCAGCGCCTTGACGTCTTCGGCGCGGATGGTGATGACCCGGCCGTTGAAGTCGCCGCGCTGGATCTGCACCATGCCGATGTAGCGGCGCAGCAGGTCCCGCTCGGGGGCGACCAGCGCCTCCAGGCGCGTGAGGTCGAGCCGCACCGGCACCGACGCGGCCAGCGGGACCTCGCCATCCGGGTCGTCGCCTCCTCGCAGGGGCCGCACCTCGGGGCCCGTGCGGGGCAGCAGCTGGTCGACCGGCACCCCGTAGAGGGCCGCAAGTCGTTGCAGGCGCAGCACCGAGATGATCCGCTCGCCGCGCTCGTAGGCGCCGAGCACGGACGCCTTGAACTCCCGACCGGACTGCTCTTCGACCGCCTGGAGCGACAGGCGCTGCTGGCGGCGGATGTCGCGCAGCCGTTCGCCCACGGCACGGGCGAACGCCGGGCTCATCTCCTCGGTGACGGCCTCGCTCGTCACGGACATCCGGCACTCCCTCCGACTGGGCTCCCGTCACTGGGAGTGGTCAAAGGCTACAGGGGGTGGTCGGTTGTGGTCGAGGAACGCGCTGAGTGCTGTTGGAAGACCACGAAGTGGTGACCAGTCAGGGGCACGGCGGCGCCGGGCGCCAGCAGCACGGGCCGGCGGCGGTCGACGCGCACGTCGTCGGCGGTGTCGAGCACGGCCGACCAGGCCGCGCCCCACTGCGGAGGCGGCAGCACGAAGGTCTGGGCGTTGTCCCAGCTGTTGAAGGCGAGGAAGAACGTGTCGTCGTGCACGGGCCGGCCGTAGCGGTCGGGTTCGGCGATCGCCTGACCGTTCAGCCACACCCCGAGCGACTTGGCGTAGCCGACCTCCCAGTCGGCCTGGTCCATCTCGTGCCCGTCGGGCCGGAACCAGGCGATGTCGACCGGGGGCGGCGCCGCCGGGGCCGCTGCTGGTGCCGCCGCCGCTGACGGCGCCGGCGGGGCGTCGACGGCCGTGGCCGCCCCCCGAGCGGCGCCGGGGCTGGCGCCGGCCGTCGATGGGGCCGCAGCCGCCGTCGGTGCCCCCGGGAGGCCGGCGTCGCTGGTCGAGGGGCGTCCCTTGAAGAACCGGCGCCGGCGGAACACCGGGTGGGCGGCCCGGAAGCGCACCAGGGCCGCGGTCCACTCCAGGAAGTCGGCGTCGATGTGGGCCCAGTCGTACCAGGAGAGCGGCCCGTCCTGGCAGTAGGCGTTGTTGTTGCCCTGCTGGGTGCGACCGAGCTCGTCACCGCCGAGCAGCATGGGCACACCCTGCGACAGCATCAGGGTGGCCAGCAGGTTGCGGCGCTGCCGGTCGCGCAGCTCGAGCACCTCGACGTCGTCGGTGGGGCCCTCGACGCCGCAGTTCCACGACCGGTTGTCGTCGCTGCCGTCGCGGCCGCCCTCGCCGTTGGCGTCGTTGTGCTTGCGGTTGTGGGCGACCAGGTCGGCGAGGGTGAACCCATCGTGGCAGGTGACGAAGTTGATCGACGCGAACGGCCGTCGCCCGGTGGTCTCGTAGAGGTCGCTCGACCCGGTGAGCCGCTCGGCCAGCTCGCCGATGGCGGTGCCCGCCTCCCGCCAGTAGTCGCGGACCGAGTCGCGGTACTTGCCGTTCCACTCCGACCACAGGGGGGGGAAGTTGCCGACCTGGTAGCCCCCGTCGCCGACGTCCCACGGCTCCGCGATGAGCTTCACCTGGCTGATGATCGGATCCTGCTGGATCAGGTCGAAGAACGCCGAGAGGCGGTCGACCTCGTGGAACTGGCGGGCGAGGGTCGCCGCCAGGTCGAAGCGGAAGCCGTCCACGTGCATGTCGAGCACCCAGTAGCGCAACGAGTCCATGAGCAGCTGCAGGACGTGCGGGTTCCGCATGTTGAGGGTGTTGCCCGTGCCGGTGGTGTCGCTGTACCAGCGAGGCTGGCCCTCGTCGAGCCGGTAGTAGCTGCGGTTGTCGATGCCCCGCATCGCCAGGGTGGGCCCCAGGTGGTTGCCCTCGGCGGTGTGGTTGTAGACGACGTCGAGGATCACCTCGATGCCGGCGTCGTGGAGGGTGCGCACCATCGCCTTGAACTCGTTGACCACGCGATGACCGCGCCGGGACGCGTAGCCGTTGTGGGGGGCGAGGAAGGCGATGGAGTTGTAGCCCCAGTAGTTGCGCAACCCGAGCTCGGCCAGCCGGTGGTCGTGCACGAACTGGTGCACCGGCATGAGCTCGACCGCCGTGACCCCCAGGCGCAGCAGGTGGTCGATGACGGCGGGGTGGGCCACACCGGCGTAGGTGCCGCGCAGCGCCGGCGGGACCTCGGGGTGGCGCATGGTCAGGCCCTTGACGTGGGTCTCGTAGATGACCGTCTCGTGCCAGGGCCGGTGCGGCGGCCGGTCGTGGCCCCAGTCGAAGGCGGGGTCGACGACGATCGCCTTCATCATCGAGGGGCCCGAGTCGCTGCTGTCGACCTGGAGGTCGTCACCGCCGAGGGGGTACCCGAAGGGCGCCTGCCCCCAGGTGACCTCGCCCTCGACGGCCTTGGCGTAGGGGTCGAGCAGCAGCTTGGCCGGGTTGCAGCGCAGGCCGGCGGTCGGGTCGAAGGGGCCGTGCACCCGGTAGCCGTAGAGCTGGCCGGGCTCGACCCCCTCGAGGTAGCCGTGCCAGTTGTAGGCGTCGACCTCGGTCAGCTCGAGGCGCTCCTCGCTGCCCCGATCGTCGAAGAGGCACAGCTCGACGCGCTCCGCGACGTTGGAGAACACCGAGAAGTTCGTGCCGAGGCCGTCGTAGGTGGCGCCCATCGGGAACGGGTCGCCGGGGGAGAGCTGGCGGGGCACGGTCACGGGACCCTATCGGCCGGGGTCACCCCCACCAGAACCCGGCGACCACGATGACGTACAGGCCGACGAGGGCGACCCCTTCGATCCAGGTGTACTCGCCGTCGTAGACCGCAGCGAGCACCACCACGGCGGAGATGGCGAGGGCGGCGATGAGCAGCGGCGACCAGACGAGGGTGAGCGTGGCGCCGACGAGCGGGCTGGCGAGCACCAGCACCGGCACCAGCAGCAGCGCCACCTGCAGGGGGCTGTTGAGGGTCGTCGAGATGGCGAACTCGGGCTTGGCCCGCAGGGCGAACCTGATGCCGACGGCGTGCTCGACGGCGTTGGACGCAATGGCGACGATCACCAGGCCGGTGAACTCCTCGGAGATGCCGAGGCTGTGGGTGGCCGGCACCAGCGCACCGACGAACCAGTCGGAGACGACCGCCGACCCGGCGCTGGCGGCCACCAGCACCGCGAGCGAGAGCCGGAGGGGCCAGGCGCGCATCGCGCTCGGCTGGTGGGCCCCGTTGCGACGGAGGGAGAACGGGATGGTTGCGGCGTACACGGCCAGGAGGGCGGCGGCGCACACGTCCGACAGCACCGTCGTGTGGGCCGCGGCGGGCGTGTCGAGGCGCGCCGCCAAGGTGGGCACCAGCAGGGCGGCGACCGCCAGCAGCAGCAGCGAGGCGTTCAGCCGGGGCTCTTCGGGGTCGAAGCGCTGCCGGCCGTGCCGGAGGCCGCCGGCGACGAACGCCATGCCGAGCACGAGCAGGGCGTTGCCGAGGATGCTGCCCGCCAGCGACGCTTGGACCACCCGCGTGAGCCCGTCGTGCAGGGCGAACAGCCCGACGAACAGCTCGGGCAGGTTGCCGAGCGTCGACTGCAGCAGGCCTGTCGCCGACGGGCCGAGCCGTTCGCCCACCTGCTCGATGGCCTGGCCGACCGCGGCGGCGAGCGCGGCGAGCGCCAGCCCGGCCACGACGAAGCGCGGCACCTCGCCCGCGCCGAGCAGCTCGCTGAGGGCGGTCACCGCGAACAGGGCGGTGGCGACCCCCATGGTGATGCGCTCGGAGCGCGACGGGGCCACCGTCGACGCGCTCACGGGGGGAGGGTCGGTGCCGCTCAGGAGGCGGCGGGCTCGAGCACGACCACAGGGATGGTGCGCGGCGCCGCCTTCTGCTCGTACTCGGCGAAGGTCGGCATGGCCTCGCGTTGGCGTGCGTAGATGGCGTCGCGCTCGTCGCCCACCGCGTCGCGGGCGTGCACCCGCACCCTGTCGGTGCCGACCTCGACCACCGTGTCGGGGTGGGCCAGGAGGTTGTGGTACCAGTCCGGGTGGTCGGGTGCGCCGGCCTTCGAGGCGAAGACGGCGAAGCGCCCGCCGTCGAGGGCCTGGTAGACGAGGGGGTTCACCCGCTCGGCGCCGCTCTTGCGCCCCGTGTGGTGGACCAGGATCATCGGCGCCCCCTCGAAGGGGCCACCGACCTTGCCGTCGTTGGCTCGGAACTCGTTGATGATCTGGGCGTTCCAGTCGTTGACGTCGCTCACCGCCGGGACGCTACTCGGGGTGGTGCACCTCGCCCCGGGCCAGCATCGCCACGCACCGCTCGATGCGGGCGGCGCGGGTCGCGTCGCTGCGGGCGGTGAGCACCCGGTGCACCACCGCATAGCGGTTGGCGGCAGTGGTCGCGGCGAACACGGCGGCCGCCGCCGGCTCGGCGTCGAGTGCCGCCCGCAGGTCGTCGGGCACGACGGCGGCCGCCTGGCCGGGGTACGCCGACTGCCACCGGCCGTCGGCCTGTGCCGCCGCCACCTGCGCCGTCCCGGCGGGGCGCATGCGGCCCTCGGCCTGGAGCCGCTCGACGAGGC
>DASTHS010000220.1:0-2513 GCA_035718085.1 Acidimicrobiales bacterium
CCCGGAGCTGGCGGCGGGGCGCGCGACCCGGCCGGCGCCTTCGGCCGCCCCGCCCGGGGCCACTCCGGCGACGGGGTCGCCCGCAGTGGCGGCGGCGCCCGGTCCGGGGGTGCTGACCGCCGCCGGGGGTGGCCGGACGACCTGCCCGAACGCCTCCCGCCGCCGGTGCGGGCGCTGGCGGGCGCCGACGGTGGCTGCTGGGTCGGCGTCGTCACCCCGGCTGGGGTGGTGGCCGTGCCGGGCCGGTGGTGCGCCGGGCAGCGCATCGCGGAGGTCGCCGCCGGCGTGCTCGACGCCGTCGGTGCCGACCTGGGCGCGGGGGTGTGCGTCACCCTGGACGACAGCGGCGAACGGCGCCCCGACCGCAAAGTCGGGTGCATGCTGCGCGCCACGGTGCTGGGCCGCCCGCTGGCGACGGCCGCCGGGGCTGTGGTGCGCCTGGAGGTCGCGTGCGAGCGGGTCACGTGGTGGCAGGGGTTCCGATCCGGTACCGAACACACGTTCGATCGCCTCCACTAGCCTGCGCCTTCATGGCGTTCTTCGACGACCCCCTCGAGCCCCACGTCATCGAGCACCTCCGGCGGTCGGTCACCATGCTCGCCCCGGGGCAGGCGGCGACCATCGACCGGGAGCGGGTGCTGGTGCTGATCGGAGAGCTGCAGCGCCTCCAACTCGAGCACCGGGCGGTGGCGGCCCAGCTGCGTGCCATCGCCGAGGGGTTGGGTGCCTGAAGCGCTGGCGGCGGGTGACCGATGTCGCACCGCTCGGGCTTGACAACCCTCGGCGCGCTTGAGAAACTATTCACGTGCTCGGGGCGGATCCCCCCCCTCCACCCCTTGAGCTGAGCGCGAAGGCCCGACCTCCCCCCGGTCGGGCCTTCGACGCGCTCGGGCCAGGTGGCCGGGATGGCGGCGGCGCCGCACCGGACCCATACGCCCGGTTGGCCCGGAAGGGTCATCGCGTTGCGATACGGTGACTTCCGCTGTCGAAGCTGCCCCTCGACAGCGTTGCCTGCGGGCCGCTCCTGCGTCACCGCCCCTTCGATGCGGGAGCGGCCCCGGGCTCTCCTCCCGGCTCGGGCTCGCTCCCCGGGCCCTGTGACCAGTTCCCCGCCCAGCCAGGTGACCGGGGCTACTGGAGCGATCGGCAGTCGTCGAAGACCCGGCTCACCTCCGGCAGCCCGTCTTGCTGGGCCACCGACGCCCACACGGGCGAGGCCACGACGGCGACGAGGGCGCCCACATCTCTCGCCAGCTGCCCCCACTGGCCGGGGGCGCCCGTGGCGGCCGCCGACGCGAACTGCTGGGCGCGGGCCACGATGGGCGTGGCGTCGCGTGCGCTGGTCGGGGTGCGGGCAGCCCGCACGTAGAGCACCGAGAACGCCGAGCAGGCACCCGACGCGTTGGCCATGGCGTTGGCAGCCGTGGCGGGCAACGGGGCCGCAGGCGCGCCGAAGCTGGGCACCGAGGCCGACGGCGCCACGATCGTGGTGGGTGTCGTCGACGGCGCCGGCACCGGGCTGGCCGTGGTGGCACCGCAGGCGGCACACGCGAGGGACAGGGCGGCGACGAGGGCAGCGGCGGCGGGGGAGGGGAGTGCGGCCCTCGCCCCGTCGGCGGCGGTCGCCCGGCGCCCGTGGGTCACCAGTTGGGCGTGTAGCCGCCGCGGCCCATGGCCGCGCTGAGCTCTGGGTCGATCTCGTCGTCGACCCCGCCGATCACCTCGGTGACCCAGTCGAGGCGGTCGCGCAGGATGCGCTCCACGCCGGCCTGGAGGGTGGTGGAGCTGATGGCGCACGAGCTGCAGGCACCCTGCAGCTGCACCTCGACCACACCGGTCTCGACGTCGACCGAGCGCAGCACCAGGTCGCCACCGTCGGACTGCACTGCCGGGCGGATGAGGTCGATCAGCTCCTGGAGCTGGTCTAGCCGGTCGGCACGCGTCTCGTCGTCGAGCATGGGGCCAGTGTGCCAGCCGGATCGGCTGATGCGTCGGAGC
Organism: Acidimicrobiales bacterium; assembly: GCA_035718085.1. Taxonomy (GTDB): domain Bacteria; phylum Actinomycetota; class Acidimicrobiia; order Acidimicrobiales; family Palsa-688; genus DASTHS01. The sequence goes on from DASTHS010000220.1 coordinate 1,999, forward strand.
CGGCCGCTCCCCCCGGCGTCCCCGTGCCACCCGCCCGCCCGCAGGCACTGCCCCCTCCCCGCCAGCGGGTGGCGCGCCCCTACGCTGGGGCCGTGCCCGAGGCCGCCGCTCCCACCGTCGCCCCGGCCGCCCGGTCGGGTCGCGGGCGGCGCGGGTACCTGGTGCCCGGCAGCATCGCCCTGGTGGTGCTGGCGGTGCTGGCGGTGGTCATCGACCTCGTCGGCCTCACCCACCGCACCCCCGACACCCTCGCCGGCCCCGACGTCGCCACCCGCATCGCCCAGGGCATCCAGGCCGGCGCCGGCGATCACCGCCTGCCGCAGGTCAGCTGCCCGACCAGCGAGCCGGCGCGCGCCGGGGTGCGGTTCACCTGCGCGGAGCTGCCGCCGGGCGGCGGTGCGCCGATCACCATCCAGGTGACCGAGACCGGCGCCGCCAGCTACACCTGGCATCCCGTCCCCGCCCCGGTGGGCTAGCCGGACCTGCAGCCGCGCCAGAGCCCGGGGGGCGCCGGT
>DASTHS010000221.1:0-21280 GCA_035718085.1 Acidimicrobiales bacterium
GCACGTGGTACGCGGCGGCGTGGGCCACCGCCCAGGCCGCGACCTGCCAGGCGAGCTGCTCGGGCAGCGCGACGGCGAGCACGGGCGCGCCGAACTGGGCCGTGGCGGCGTCGGCGAGGGCACCGGGCGCCGGGGCGGCCCCCTCGAAGGCGGCGGCGTGGCAGGTCAGGGCGGCGGGCTCCTCGCCGGTGACGGCGACGGCGATGGCGCGCCCCTCGGCTTCGTGGGACGCGTAGGCGGTCGGTGCTGCGCTCAGCTGCACCGCCTGGGCCGCCTCGGTGACCGGCAGCGTGTCCCACCCGGGCACCTTCCGGAGGTGGGTGTAGAAGGCGGCCGCGGCGTAGGCCGGGTCGAGGATCTCGGTGCGGGTGCCCCACCCCTGCGACGGCCGCTGCTGGAACAGGCCCACCGAGTCGCGGTCGCCGTAGGTGAGGTCGTGCAGGTGGCTCTCCTGCAACGCCGTGGTCACGGCCACCGTGACGGCGTGGTCGGGCATGCCGAGGCGATGACCGACCGCAGCGATGATCGCGGCGTTCTGGGCCTGGGCCGGGTCGAGCTGCCACCGGCCCACGGTGGTGGCGACGGTGCAGACGGGGCTGGCCGGGCCACCGGTTCGGCCCGGGCGCACGGCCAGCACCACGCCGACGACCGCGGCCCCGACCAGTGCGACGGCGCCCCACGCCGCCCCGCGCCGGGCGCGGGGGCGCCGCGCCGAGCCCGGCCTGCGGGCGGCGGCCGTCCCCCCGCGCCGTGGCACCGGGGGGTGGGTCCTGGCGCGGGTGGGGGCGGGGGGCACGCTGCGATCGTGCCCCCCGGCGGCCGCCCGCACCCGTCACCCCCGAGCTCAGGTGGGCGGGTCGACGACCTGCATCCGGCGGTGCACGGCCGTTGCCACCTGCACGAGCAGGTCGAGGTCGCCGGAGGTGAAGTCGCGTGCCCGCTGGAAGCCCACGACGATCGCCCCGGCGGCGGGGGGCTGCTGCCCGATGGGCACCCACACGCCGGTGGGGTTGGCGGCGATCGGCTCGGAGGGCACCAGGGCCGGGTAGCGGACCCGTCGCTCTTCGGGGGTGCGCAGCACGATGGGCACGGCGGTGCGCACGGTCTCGGAGATGGGGTTGTCGTGGGTGACCGGGTAGCGGCGGCCGTGGGGCTCGTCGGGCCGGTAGCCGACGCGGTCGACGCTGGCGACGTGGGCGCCGTCGGCCTCGACGAGGAGCAGGTTGACGAACGCGGCGCCGAGGTCGGTCGAGATGCGGCGCACGGTCGCGGCGGCGAGGGCCGCCAGGTCTGGCGCGGCGGCGAGACCGGCCTCGATGCGGGCGAGGAGGTCGTGGCGGCGCTGGCTGAGGGGGCCCGTGGCCGGGCGGCCGCTCGGCGCCACGACCGGGAAGGGGCAGGGCCGGCTCTGCCGGCCGGCCACCTGGCGCACCACCTCCTCGTAGAACCATCGACGGAACGCAACGACCTCGGGTGAGGGCCCGACGGCCAGCAGCTCGCCCGTCGCCCGGGCGCGGTGCATCTCGGCCAGCAGGCGGTCGAGGTCGCTCAGCTGGCCCGCCAGCCCCGGCGGCACGTCGGCGACCACGTCGGCGAGGCGGTCGCCGCGCTCGCGGGCGGCGCGCACGGCCGGGGCGTGCGACAGCTGACTGGGCCGGAGCTGGTCGCGCAGGTCGTTGGCCCTGGCGGCCAGGGCGCGCAACGGCGCCGGGGCCCCGTCGGCCATGGCCAGCACCTGCAGCTCCCGCATGGCGTCGTCGAACTGCCGGTCGGAGGCCTGCACCAGACGCACGGGCAGGGCGACGAGGCGCACCTGCACGCTGTCGGCCGGGACCCGCTCGGGGCCGGCCTGCGTGGTGACCGGGGCGTCGACGGTGACACCCCCCTCGGCGCCCACCTCCGCCCACACGGTCTTGCCGTCGTCGCGTTCGTCGACCCCCCACCGCTGCGACAGGGCGGCCACCAGTTCGAGGCCCCGCCCGGTGGTCGGGAGGGCGGCGACGGGGTCGTCGGGGTCGAGGTCGCCGAACTCGTCGAACACGTCGATGGGGCCGGTCGGCGACGCGTGCGGCTCGGGGGGCACGATCGTGCGCGCCGTGGCGTCGGTCACCTCGACACGGACGACGGCGACGCCGGCACGCACCGCCACCTCGACGGGGGTGCGGGCGTGCAGCACGGCGTTGGTGACCAGCTCCGACGCGACGAGGGCGGCGTCGTCGGCGATGTCGCCCCGGGTGCGGCCTCGCCGGCACACGGCTGACACGAGGGCCCGGGCGTCGGCGACGCTGTTGAGCACCGGCTCGAGCACGGCCCCGCCTCCTGCGGGGCTCAGGTCGCTGCCGGCTTCGTCGGCGGGAGGGCCGGGCGGGGCGGCGACCTCGGCCCGCTCGTCAGGCCCCGGGGCGCGCACGCAGGTCTTTCTCGCCCCAGAAGCAGGCGTCGGGGTTGGCGTTGTAGTCGGCGATCGGCCGGTAGCCGCTGCGCTCGTAGAGCGCCTGGGCGTGCGGCTGCGCCGGGCCGGTGTCGAGGCGCAGCAGCCGGTAGCCGAGCGTCGCCGCCGCCCGCTCGAGCGCCGCCAGGAGGGCTGCGGCCACGCCGCGGCCGCGCCACCCGGGCACGACGTACATGCGCTTGATCTCGCCGACCTCGTCGTCGATCCGTTTGACGCCTCCGCAGGCGACCGGGACGTCGTCCGCCCAGCCGACGAGGAAGGTGCCGCCCGGGGGGGCGAAGTCGACCGGGGTCGCCGACGGGCGCCCGGCGCCGTCGATGCGCCCGTAGACGGCGGCGAGCTCGACGATCATCGCCTCGAGCAGCTCGGCCGCCGGCGGTCGCGCCGCGTCGGCAGCCTCGAACCGGAGGGTGGCGGGCGCGTGCACGGCAGATCCACGGTATCTGAGCAGCGCCCTAGTCTTCGGCCCCGTGCAGGGCCGGGTGTACACCGTCGGGGGGGTCGTCGCCGGCGTCGCCATCGCCCTCGGGTCGGTGCCCTACCTGGCCGGGGCCGCCCACACGCTGGCGTCGGCGGCCGAATCGCTGGTAGGCGCCGGCGGGCAGCGGCTGCTGGCCGCCGCCGCGTCCAGCGGCGCCCCGGCGACGGTGGTGCAGGTGGCCACCGCTGCGGTCGCCGTGGTGCTGCCGGGCTGCACGGCGCTGCTGGCGGTGCTCGCCGCCCGGGGCACGCTGCAGCTGCGCGCCGTGGTCGCCCTCGCCCTGGCGGCGCTGGGGGCGGCCAGCTTCGCCTACCAAGCCCACGGGCACGCGGCCGGGGCGCTGGTGCTGGCGCTCGCCGTCGGCGGCCTGGCGGTGGCGGCCACCGGGCCGCTGGTGGTGTTCCCGCTGTGCGCCCTGGCCGGCCTGCTCGGAGGCGAGACGTTGCCCTCCCTGCTGTCGACCGGCGCCGGCTCGCTGGCCGCCGGGCCGGCCGGGTTGGTGCACGCGGCGTTGTACGGGACCCCTGGGTCACCGCTGTGGCTGCGCATCGCGCTCCTCGTGCTCGGCGCCGTGCCCTTCGCCGCCGCCGCCCGGGTGGTGCTGGGCAGGTAGACGCCCGGCCGGCATCCCGGGTGGGGGCGCCCGGCGGGATGAGGCCACGGCGCCACTCGCCCCGCCGATCAGCGGGCGGGGGCGGCGTCGGTGGTGGCAGCGGCCGGCGTGGCGGCGCCGGGGTGGCGGGCGTGGCGGCCGACCCCGCGGTAGCGGAAGCCGGCGGCCTCGACCGTCGGCGGGTCGAACATGTTGCGCCCGTCGAAGAACAGGTCGCCCTTGGCGCCGGCGCGCAGGGCGGCCAGATCGAGGGCGGCGAACTGCGCCCAGTCGGTGGCGACCACCACGGCGTCGACGCCCGCACAGGCCGCCTCCGCCGAGCCGGCGATCCGCACCTCCGGGCTGGCCGGCAGCCGGTCGACCACCGGGTCGTACGCGCTCACGAAGCACCCCCGGGCGACGAGCTCCTCGGCGATCGCCACCGCCGGCGAGTCGCGCAGGTCGTCGGTCTCCGGCTTGAACGCCAGGCCGAGCAGCCCGATCCGGGCGCCGCGCAGTGTGCGCAGGTCACGCAGCAAGACGTCGACCGCGTGGTGGCGCTGGTCGAGGTTCACCGCCATCGTCGCCTCGAGGAGCTTGGCCCGGAACCCGTAGTCGCCGGCGGTCGAGATCAACGCCTGGACGTCCTTGCCGAAGCACGACCCACCCCACCCCAGCCCGGCCTGCAAGAACCGCGGGCCGATGCGGGTGTCGAGCCCCATCCCCGCCGTCACCTCCGCGACGTCCGCGCCGACGAGCTCGCAGAGCCGGGCGACCTCGTTCGCGAAGCTGATCTTGGTCGCCAAGAACGCGTTCGACGCGTACTTGGTCATCTCCGCGGTCACCAGATCGGTGCGCACCAACGGCACCGGCGACCCCGGCGGCTCGCCGGGCAGCTCCTGGCGCAGGATCGGCCCGTAGAGCTCCGCGAGCACATCCAGCGCCCGCTCGTCATCGGATCCGAGCACCACCCGGTCGGGGTGCAGGTAATCGCCCACCGCGGAGCCCTCCCGGAGGAACTCCGGGTTCGACACCACCGCGTAGAGCCCCTCGATCGCCGCAGGGTCGTCCGCGACCTCCTCGATCATGCTCGACAGCCACCGGCCGCTGCCCACCGGCACCGTGCTCTTGTTCACCAACACGTGGTAGCTGCCCAGGTTGGCGGCGATCGACCGGGCCACCCCGATCATCGCCGTCATGTCGGGCAGCCCGTCAGCCCCCGACGGGGTGCCCACGCACACGAAGACCACCTCCGACGCCGCCATCGCGTCGGCGAAGTCGTCGGTGAAACGCAACCGGCCCGCCGCCATCCCCGCGCCCAGCAACTCGTCCAGGCCCGGCTCGAAGAACGGCGCCCGCCCCCCCGCCAGCTCCGCCAGCTTCGCCGGGTCCGACTCCACCCCAACCACCCGGTGACCGACATGCGCCAAACAGGCGGCCACCACCGTCCCCACATAGCCGCTGCCGATCACCGCCACCGTCGAGACCATGGGAGCAGTATGGGCCGCGGCCGACGGCCGCAGCCCACCCGGCGGGCTACGCGGGCGGGGGCACCGCCCGGCTGTCCGGGCGTCCGCGAGCGAGGGTGCTGCGCTGCCAGTCGACGGTGCGGGTCAGGCCGTCGCGCAGGTCGACGGAGGGGCGCCACCCGAGCAGGGCACCGGCGAGGGTGATGTCGGGGCGGCGCACCAGCGGGTCGTCGACCGGCAGCGGCTGGTGCTCGAGCGGCGACGACGAGCCGGTGACGTCGAGCACCACCGCCGCCAGCTCGAGGATGGTCAGCTCGTTGGGGTTGCCGATGTTCACCGGCCCGGTGACCCCGTCGCCGGCGTCGAGCATGGCGATCAACCCGGCGATGGTGTCGTCGACGAAGCAGAGGCTTCGGGTCTGGGTGCCGTCCCCGAACACCGTGAGCGGCTCGCCGGCGAGGGCCTGGGCGACGAAGTTCGACGCGACCCGCCCGTCGCCGGGACCGAGACGGGGGCCGTAGGTGTTGAAGATCCGCACGATGGCGGTGTTCACGTCTCGGTAGCGGCGGTGCGCGGCGGTGAGCGCCTCGGCGAACCGCTTCGACTCGTCGTAGACGCTGCGGGGCCCGATGGGGTTGACGTTGCCCCAGTAGCTCTCCGGTTGCGGCGACACCTGCGGGTCGCCGTAGACCTCGCTGGTCGACGCCAGCACGAACCGGGCGCCGGACCGCTGCGCCAGGGCCAACGCCGCCGCGGTGCCCCGGCTGCCCACGTCGAGGGTCTCCAGGCCGAGCCGGAGGTAGGCGGGCGGTGAGGCCGGCGACGCCAGGTGGGCCACGCCGTCGACGCTGCCGCCGACAGGGATGCCCTGGCACACGTCGGCCTCGATGAAGGTGAAGCCGGGGTGGCCGGCGAAGCCGGCCAGGTTGCCGGGGTCGCCGGTCGAGAGGTTGTCGACGCAGACGACCTCGTCGCCCCTGCCCAGCAGCGCCTCGCAGAGATGGGAGCCGAGGAACCCGGCACCACCCGTCACCACGAACCGTCTGCTCACCCGCGCCCGTCTCCCGTCTGCATCGTCATCCAAGTTCGACCGTCGCCGGTGGACGGCGCGACGGCCCCGGTGCCTGCCGGGGCCGTCGTGCCAGCAGCGCCCGGTTCACCCGGGCGCCGGTGCTACTTGAGCTCGACGGTGGCGCCGGCGCCCTCGAGCTGCGCCTTGGCCTTCTCGGCGTCTTCCTTCGACACCTTCTCCAGGACGGGCTTGGGGGCGCTGTCCACCAGGTCCTTGGCCTCCTTCAGGCCGAGGCTGGTGAGCGAGCGCACCTCCTTGATCACCTGGATCTTCTTGTCGCCGGCGCTGGTGAGCACGACGTCGAACTCGTCCTGCTCCTCGGCGACGGGGGCGGCGTCGCCGCCGCCGGCCGGGGCGGCGGCGGCCACGGCGACGGGCGCAGCGGCGGTGACGCCGAAGCGCTCCTCGAACTCCTTCAGCAGCTCGGACAGCTCGAGGACCGTGAGGTTCGCGATGCTGTCGAGGATCTCTTCCTTGGTTGCCATCGGTGGTGCTCCTTGCGGGTGTGGAAGGTGGGTGGGGTGTTACTCGGACGGTGCGGGGTCGGCGGCCTCGGCGGCGAGCGCCGGGCTGGTGGCGTCGTCGAGGGCCACCTCCGCCTCGGGCGTGCCGGCGGCCGCCGCAGGTGATTCGGTGACCGCCTCGGCGGCGGCCTGCGCCTCGCTGTCGGCGTCGCCCGCAGGGGCGGCGTCGGCGACGGGGGCGGCGTCGCCCGCAGGGGCGGCGTCGGCGACGGGGGCGGCGTCGGCCTCCGGGGAGGCGTCGGCGGCGGGCGCGTCGCCCGACGTGTCGCCCGCCTCGGCCCGCTGGTCGCGCAGGGCGGCCAGGCCGTAGGCCAGGTTGCGCGGCAGGGCCTGCATGAGCCCGGCCAGCTGCTGCAGCGGCGCGGCCAGCGCCCCGGCGAAGCGGGCCAGCAGCACCTCGCGCGACGGCAGGTCGGCCAGGGCGTTGGTCTCGGCCGACGACAGCACCTTGCTGCCGAGCACGCCGCCCTTGATCACCAGCAGGGGCTGCGTGCGGGCGTAGTCGCGCAGCGACTTGGCCACCGCAGCGGCGTCGCCCTTCACGAACGCGATGGCCGTGGGGCCGGTCAGCAGGGCGTCGAGCCCTTCGAGCCCGGCGTCCCGGGCGGCGAAGCGCACGAGGGTGTTCTTGTAGATGCGGTAGTCGCCGCCGCTGGGCGCCAGCGCCCGGCGCAGCGCGCCGAGCTCTTTCACCTTCAGGCCGCGGTACTCGGTGAGGATGGCGGCGTCGGCCTCGTCGAAGTGCTGGCGCACCTCGTCGACGACGGCCACCTTCTCGGGCCTCGGGTTCTCCATGGGTCACCTCCTCCTTCACGTGTCAGGCCTGCGCTGCGCGCGGCCCGACACCCCAGGGGGTGACCTCCGAGCGCCTCGTCAGGCTGGGCTTGCGGCCCACTTCGGCACCGCGAGCGCGGTGCACCGGATGTCTTCGGCGATGGCGGCGGGCAGCGCCCGCCGATGTCAGGCCAGAAGGGTAGCGGAGCTCACACCGGGTTGGTGCGCAGGCTGCGGGCCTCGTCGCGGCGCACCTGCCAGCGGCCGGCGGCGCGGCGCAGCTCGAAGGTCGGTTGGGGCACCGTCGCCGGCCCCTGCACGACCTCGCCGGTGCGGGCGTCGAAGCGGCTGCCGTGCCACGGGCAGGTCAGACAGCCGCCGGTCACCTCCCCGCCCGACAGCGGGCCGCCGCGGTGGCTGCAGCGGTCGGCGAGGGCGTGCACCCCGTCGGCGGTGTGGGCGACGGCCACCGCCGTGCCCCCGGCCTCACCGGCGACCACCGCGCCCGAGGGCGGCCCCGCCTCGGGCAGGTCGGCGTCCAGGGGCGTCCAGTCGGTGAGCCCCGCCTCGAAGGCGTTGGTGTCGACGCCGACGCCGAGGGCGTAGGAGAGGTGGCCGCCGAGCCAGCCGCCGAGGCCGCTGGCCCCCGCGCCGACGAGGGCGAGCAACGCGCCCTTGGCGTGGCGGCCGCGCCGGCGGGCCAGCCACGACGCCGCGTACGCGGTGGTGGCGACGCTGTTGGCGGCCAGGTGCACGAGCCCCACGCGCCGCTCGGCGCCCATGGTGTCGGCCCAGTCGGACGCGCCGGCAAGGCCGGTCGGCACGGCGGCGACCAGGCCGGCGCCGACCAGGGTGCGCGCCGCCCGCTCCTGCCTGGTGAGGTCGAGCAGCGAGGCGGCGCTCCAGAACCCGATGGGCACCGCGACGAGCAGAGGGTGCAGCGGGTGGCCGAGCCAGGTGCCCGACAGCAGGTCTTTGCGCCGCCCGGTGCCGGCCGCCTTGCCGGCCAGCTCGCTCAGGCGCGCCGCCGGGGCGTCGAGGGCGGCTGCCCCCTCCACCTTGGCGGCGAGCACGGTGGTGGGGCGCGGCGGGCGTGACCCGGGGCCTGGGCCGTCGATGATCGTCATGTTCCTCCAACTACCCACCTCCCCGGGCGGGTAGGAGGGCGCGCATGGCGGTCACGAGACGGAAGATGAGCGTGCCCGCGGCCCGGGTCTGGGACGTGGTCGCCGATGCCTCCACCTACCCTCGGTGGGTCGTGGGGGCGCAGTCGGTGCGCTTCGTCGAGGGCCGCTGGCCCGACGTCGGCGCCCGCCTTCACCACAAGGTCGGTGTCTGGCCGCTGCACATCCGCGACAACACCGAGGTCGTCGAGGTCAACCCGCCCGCCCGACTGGTGATGGAGGGACGGGTCCGGCCGATCGGCAGGGCCCGCATCGCCCTGCACATCACCGCGCGCGGGAGCGGGTGCGAGGTGGAGATGGCCGAGTACCCGATCTCCCCCGCCCCCCTGCGGACCGCCGCCCCGCTCGTCGAGCCGCTCATGGCGCTGCGCAACGTCGAGACCCTGCGCCGCCTCGAGCGCTGCGCCAGGGAGCGGTACGCGTCGTGACCGTCGACGCCATCGTCATCGGCTCGGGCCCCAACGGCCTGGTCGCCGCCAACCAGCTCACCGATGCCGGCTGGGATGTCGTGGTGCTCGAGGCGCAGCCCGAGCCGGGGGGTGCCGTTCGCACCGCCGAGTTCACCGCCCCCGGCTACCGCTCCGACATGTTCAGCGCCTTCTACCCGCTGTCGGCGGCGTCGAAGGTGATCGGCGGCCTGCACCTCGAAGACCACGGGCTGCGCTGGCTGCGGGCCCCCGCCGCCCTGGCCACCCCCACCCCCGACGGGCGCTGCGCCGTCATCGGTGGCAGCGTCGAGGAGACCGCCGAGAGCCTCGACGCCTACGCGGCAGGCGACGGCGACGGGTGGCGGCGGCTGATGGAGCCGTGGCACCGGGTCGGCGAGGAGTTCCTCGACGCGCTGCTCCAGCCGTTCCCGCCCGTCCGACCGGCGCTGCGCCTGGTGCGGCGCGCCGGCGGCCGCGGCACCGTCGACCTGGCCCGCATGGCCCTGCTCACCGCCCGGCGCATGGGCGAAGAGCTCTTCGCCGGCCAGGGCGGCCGCCTGCTGGTCGCCAGCAACGCCCTGCACTCCGACCTCGGCCCCGAAGCTGCCGCCGGGGGGCTGTTCGGGTGGCTGCTGTGCGCCCTGGCCCAGGTCGTCGGCTTCCCCGAGCCCGAGGGCGGCGCCGGCGGCCTCACCGACGCCCTGGTGCGCCGCCTGACCGCCGGCGGCGGCCAGCTGCGCTGCTCGGCGCCGGTCGCGGCGATCACCGTGGCCGGCGGGCGCGCCACGGGGGTGCGGCTCGCCTCCGGCGAGACGGTGGAGGCCCGCCGGGCCGTGCTCGCCGACGTCGCCGCCCCCGCCCTCTACCGGTCGTTGCTCGGCCCCGGCGTGGTGCCCCGACGGCTGCTCGACGACCTCGAGCGCTTCCAGTGGGACATGGCCACCGTGAAGGTCGACTGGGCCCTCTCGGCGCCGGTCCCGTGGGCCGCCGAGGGCGCCCGCCGGGCGTGCACGGTGCACGTGGCCGACTCGGTCGACTCCCTGACCCGCTGGAGCGCCGACCTGGCCTGCAGCACGGTGCCGGCCCAGCCGTTCCTGCTCGTCGGCCAGCACGCCATGACCGACCCGACCCGCATGCCGCCCGGCTGCGAGACGGCGTGGGCCTACACCCACGTGCCCCGCGACATCCGCGCCGACGCGCTGGGGCGCATCACGGGCCGCTGGGACGACGCCGACACCTCGGCCATGCTCGAGCGGATCGAAGACCGCATCGAGAGCCGGGCGCCGGGCTTCCGTGACCTCGTCGTCGGTCGCCACGTCATGACGCCGCCCGGCCTCCAGGGCAACGACGGCAACCTCGACTGGGGTGCCATCAACGGCGGCACCGCGGCCCTGCACCAGCAGCTGGTGTTCCGGCCCGTGCCCGGCCTCGCCCGCCCGGAGACCTTCCTCGACGGGCTCTACTTGGCGTCGGCCGGCATGCACCCGGGCGGCGGGGTGCACGGCTCGTGCGGGGCCAACGCTGCGTCGGCCGCCCTGGCCGCCGCACCGGTGCGCTTCGCGTGGCGCCACGCGCAGGAGCGGGTGCGTCGCGGTCGCCCGCTCGGACCGTGACCCCGGACGCGACGGAGGGCACCGGCTTCCGCCGGCGCCCTCCCATCTCCCGCCGCCACTGGCGACGGCGGTGACCGCTACTTCTGGGCGGCCTCGTAGGCCTCGCGGATCTCGGTGGGGATGCGGCCGCGGGCGCTGACCTCGTAGCCGTTCTCACGAGCCCACTCGCGCACGGCGCTGAGGTCTTGGCGGGCGGGACGGGCCGAGCGCTCGACCCCCGACGACGACGACCGGGCCCGCCGCGACGGACCACCCTCGGCCCGTCGGGCGCACCCGATGTAGCCGTTCATGACGTTGCCGAACTCTTCGAGGTGCGCCTCGCACAGCTCGAAGGCATAGGTCGCACCGTCGTAGCCGAAGGTGACGGTCTCGACGGCGGGGACGTCGTCGTCGTCGAGATCACACGTCAACAGCACCTGCACTTTTTGCGCCACTCGGGGGTCGCCTTTCTCACGGGGAAGAACTAGCGGGAATGCTAGCCCCATCGGGCCGCGATACGGCAAATACCCGCCAGGGCGCCTACGCCCCTGCCGACACTTCCTCGTCGGCCACCCGTAGGGCATTCGTGTCGACGTCGACGCCGGGGCCCATTGTCGAAGAGACGCCAACGCTCTTGATGTAGCGACCCTTGGCCGCGGCCGGCTTGGCCCGGTTGACCTCGTCGACAACGGCACGGAAGTTCTGCAGCAGAGCGGCGCGGTCGAAGCTCACCTTGCCGATAGGCACCTGCACGACCCCACGGCTGCGGGTGTCCGCGCGGTATTCGACCCGGCCGCCCTTGAACTCGGCGACGGCCTTGCCGACGTCGGTGGTGACCGTGCCGGTCTTCGGGTTGGGCATCAGCCCACGGGGGCCGAGCTTGCGGCCGAGGCGGCCGACCTGGCCCATGAGGTCGGGCGTGGCGATGGCGATGTCGAAATCCATCATGCCGCCGTCGACCTGGGCGACGAGATCGTCGGCACCGACGATGTCGGCCCCGGCGGCCCGGGCTGCCTCCGCGGCCGGGCCGGCGGCGAACACCGCGACGCGCACGTCTTTGCCGGTGCCCGCCGGCAGGGCGACCGTGCCACGGATCACCTGGTCGGCCTTGCGCGGGTCGATGCCGAGGCGGATCGCCACCTCGACGGTCTCGTCGAACTTGGCGGGCGCCAGGCTCTTCACCAAGTCGAGCGCCTCGGTGGGCGCGTATTGGCGGGTGCGGTCGAAACGCTTCTGGGCGTCGGTGTACTTCTTGCCGTGCGGCATCGGTGCCTCCCTCGTATCGGTGGAGCCCGCCGGGTGAGGTGGCCTGCGGCAGGGCCGTGCCAGCGTAGCGGTCAGTGCGGCACCGGGCAGCTCGCCGTGCCCGGGCCGGTCCAGGTGGCGGCGGCGTTGCCGAAGGTGACGGTGGGGGGCTTGGCCGAGGCCACTTGCCCCGACCCGCTCAGCGACGTCGAGAAGTGCGGCGGCAGGTCGCGATCGGCGATCAGGGCGGAGATGGTGCCGATCACCGTCCCGTTGCCGTCCCGGACATCGGCGACGACCGCGTCGAGGCGGAGGGCACCCGTGGCCGTGTTCGTCGCGCTCCCCTTCAACGTCACCGACCACTGGCCCGTTCCGGCGGGCGTCGCCGCCAGTGACAGCGACACGGTGACCGCACCCGTGGGGCACACCTTCACCGCCGTGGTCGGTGCGGCCGTCGAGGTGGGCAGGGCCGGGGCCGTGATGGAGGTCACCGGGTCGGTGGCCGACGGCAGCGACGACCCGATGGTCGCGCTCGACGGCGGCGACGCCGTGGAGGTGCTGCGGTGGTCGTGACCGCTCCCGGAGGTGAGCGCGGCGACCACCACGGCGGCGACGGCGCCGAGGAGGGCCCACAGGCCGATGCGACCGCCTCGAACCGGCCGGTCGACGGCCTCTCGACCCGCCGCCCGCCGCCGACGGGTGCGGGCCTCTGCGGCCTTGCGCTCGTCGCGCGGTGGCACCGGCGTGCCGGCGCGGGCCGCCGCGTCCGGCGGCGCGCTGGCCGGCCGGGGGCGGCGCTGGTCGGGTGTCGGCGTGGCCGGGGGCACGAGCCGCAGCCCCGGCGCGTCGGTCGGTGCTGCCTCGGCGACATCCGCTCCCGCAGAAGCGTCGGTCGGTGCGCCCTCGGCGGCCAGCGTCGGCGCTGCCTCGGCAGCCACCAGCGGCGCCGCCGGAGTGGGCGTCTCCGCCACCGGGGTGTTGCGCACCTGGGCGGTGAACTTCCGGCCGTCCCAGTAGCGCTGCCAGCCGGGACCACTGAACGGGTCCGGGCGCCACCCCGCTGCGTCGTTGCTCACCCAGTGCCCTCCCGCCGCCCGCCAGGTGCGGCGACGGCGCCGACCACGATAGAGGCCAGCACCCGCCGCTCAGAGCGACGCGGGTGTGGGGTGCGCGGCCAGGTGCTCGAGCAGCATCGGCCCGACCCGGTCGGCGGCGACCTCGGGAAGCCAGTGGCCGCCGCCGGCGACCACCTCGTAGCGGTAGTCGCCCGTCACCCACCGGCCGCACGCGTCGGCACCCGCCCGGTCGAGTGCGATGTCGCCCTCGCCGTAGACGAACAGCGTCGGCACCTCCACCGGCGGCAGGGGTCGCCGGGCCGACCAGGGCAACGCCCGGTACCAGCTCAACGGTCCGGTGAGCTCCCCGGCCCGGCGCGAGTAGCGCTCGGCGTGCTCGCGGGGCAGGCCCGACCGGGTGAAGGCCTCCACGAAGCGCCGGCCGCCATCGGCACCGAGGCTGCGCTCGGCCAGGCCGGGGACCTGGAACGCCAGCATGTACCACGACTTGAACGCCTGGCGGCTGTGGCGCATCGCCCAGAGGAACGCCGCGGTGTGCGGCACCGACAGCGCCGTCAGGGTCTGCACCCGCCGGGGGTGGTGCGCAGCGAGGTGCCACGCCACCGCGGCGCCCCAGTCGTGGCCGACCAGGTGGAAGCGGTCGACGCCGGCGTGGTCGGCCATGCACAGCACGTCGCGTGCCAGCTCGTCGATGCGGTAGGCGCGCCGGCCCGGGGGGCGGGCGCGGGGCGAGTAACCCCGCTGATCCGGAGCGAGGCAGCGGTACCCGGCCGCGGTCAGCTGGGGGACGATGGCGTCCCAGGAGCTGCGGTCTTCGGGGAAGCCGTGCAGCAGCACCACGGCGGCGCCGTCGGCCGGCCCGGCGTCGGTGAGGTCGAAGGTGAGCCCCTGTCGGGTGAAGTGCTCCACGGCCGCACGATAGGGCGTGCGGCCGTGGCGGTCACCCGACTCCGCCGACTCAGCCGACGGTGATGCCCATCGACCGGGCGGTGCCGCGGATCGTGGCCTTGGCCGCCTCGATGTCGTTGGCGTTGAGGTCGGGCATCTTGATCTGGGCGATCTCGGTGAGCTGGTCTTCGGTGATCGTGCCGACCACCTGCTTGCCCGTGGTGGTGGCGCCCTTGTCGAGCCCCGCCGCCTGGCGGATCAGCACCGGAGCGGGCGGCGTCTTCAACACGAAGGTGAAGGTGCGGTCTTCGTAGATGGTGATCTCGACGGGGATCACCTGGCCGACCCGGTCTTCGGTGGCGGCGTTGTACTGCTTGACGAATTCCATCGTCTGCACCCCGTGGGGGCCCAGGGCGGTGCCCACCGGCGGTGCCGGTGTGGCCTTGCCTGCAGGCAGCTGGATCTTGACGATGGCGACGACGCGGCGCTTGGCCATGACGGTGGCGGGGTTCCTTCCCTAGAGCTTCGCCACCTGGGCGAAGTCGAGCTCGACGGGCGTCTCCCGCCCGAAGATGTTGACCAGGACCTTCAACTTCAGCTGGTCTTCGTTGATCTCGGAGATCGTGCCGCTGAAGTCGGCGAACGGGCCCTCGCGGACGCGCACCGACTCGCCGAGCTCGTACTCCAGCTTCGGGCGCTTGCGGGACGCACCTTCGGCGGCGACCTCGTCGGCCTTCACCTGGAGGATGTTCTCCACCTCGCGGCGCGACAGCGGCGTCGGCGACGAGCCGAGGCCCACGAAGCCGGTGACGCCGGGCGTGTTGCGCACGACGTACCAGGAGTCGTCGTCGAGGTCCATGCGCACCAGCAGGTATCCGGGGAAGACCTTCTTCGAGACGACCTGCTTCTTGCCGTTCTTGAACTCGACGACGTCTTCCATCGGGATGACGACCTCGAAGATGCGCTCCTCCATGTTCATGGAGGCGATGCGGCTCTCGAGGTTCGACTTCACCTTGTTCTCGTAGCCGGCGTAGCTGTGCACCACATACCAACGGCCGGGCCGGTCATACGGGCTCTCGACCGGGGCGGGCGCCGGCGCAGCGACCTCGGCGGCTGCATCGGCACCGGTGCCCGTGCCGGCAGGGTCGGCGTCGGTGCCGGCAGGGTCGGCGTCGGTCGACGGGTCCGGGAGGAGCGCATCGGCATCGTCGCCACGCAGGGCGGCGGCAGCCATGTCGGTGGACGCGTCGGGCGCGTCAACGGAGTCGCCGGGCGGGGCGGTGTCGGTGGGGCTCGCGTCAGGCGCGCTGGTGGTGTCGTCGGGGGGAGTGTCAGTCATGGGGGCTACTTGAAGAGGTAGAGGGCGACCTTGGAGAACCCGAGGTCGAGGCCGAAGATCAGGGCCATGAGCACGGCGAGGGTGACCAGCACCACCGACGCGTAGTTCACCGTCTCGGCCCGGGTCGGCCAGGCGACCTTGCGCATCTCCACGTTCACCTCGTGGAGGAACTGCCGGGTCGAGGCGCGGCGGCGGGTGGTGTCACCGGCCAGGGAAGAGGGTCGCACCCGGGCGGCCGGGGGCGCGGCCTCGGCGCCGGGGGCCTCGGCGGCGACGTCGAGCATGCCGTCGTCGCCGTCGTCGCCGTCGGTCACGTCGGTCGAGCCGTCGGGCCCGCCGCGCCGTGCGAGGCGTCGTTGTTGTCGGTTCATGCTCACGGGGCTGGCCTTCCCACAGGGGGTTGCGCAGGGCAGGAGGGACTCGAACCCCCAACCGCCGGTTTTGGAGACCGGTGCTCTACCAATTGAGCCACTGCCCTCTGGTGGGGGTTGCTGCGGCTGACGAGGCTAGCACGGGGGTCCCCGGCCGCGGTCGGCGGGGCCGATGACGTGACGTCACGGCGGGGGTTACTGAACGGTAGCCGACGGGGTAGTGAGGCCGTCGTGACGGTACGTCCGGGGATGCCCCGGGAGCTGGTGGAGCACCCTGGCCTCGCCGCCGCCGGCGTGCCCGAGGGCCGTTACGTCGAGCTCCCCGGTCGCGGCCGCGTCTGGGTGCGCGAGGTGACCGGGCCGCCCGGTGCCCCGGTCGTGGTGCTGCTCCACGGCCTGTCGGCGACCGGCGGCACGAACTGGGCGTCGGCGTTCCGGCCGCTCGGCCAGCACTATCGGGTGCTGGCGGTCGACCACCGGGGCCACGGCCGGGGCATCCGCTCGCGTCACTTCCGGCTCGAAGACTGCGCCGACGACGTGGTCGCCCTCGCCGACGCGCTGGGCATCGACGAGATGACCGTCGTCGGCTACTCGATGGGTGGCCCGATCGCCCAGTTGGTGTGGCACCGCCACCCTGGCCGGGTGTCGGGCATGGTGCTCTGCGCCACCAGTCGTGACTTCCGCGGCCGCCTCGACGACCGTCTGATGTTCCTCGGCCTCGGCGCGCTCAACTGGTACCTCCACGGCTTCCCGAGGGGCGTGCAGACCCAGGCGTGGATGGCCATGGCCCGGGTGGCGGCCGGCGGCTTCGCCACCCCCGACCTCCGCAAGTGGGTGGCCGAAGAGCTGCGCCGGCACGACCCCCGGCTGGTCGGCGAGGCGGCGGTGGCCATCGGCAGCTTCACCTCGCGCGAGTGGATCACCGGCATCGACGTGCCTGTCGCGGTGATCGCCACCGAAGACGACCAGCTGGTGCCGTTGCGGCGCCAGCTCAAGCTCGCCCACCACATCCCCTCGGCGGTGCTGCACCCGGTCAAGGGTGACCACTTCGCCGTGACACGCCAGGCGCAGGAGTTCGTCGACGCCCTGCTCGAGTCGTGCGCAGAGGTCACCCGCCGCCACGCCCGCTGGCGCGCCACCTACTCCGCCGCCCAGCCGGCGTAGCCACCGCCCGGGGGCGCGGCCCCCGAGCAGCGACGCCTCTAGCGGGTCTCGCGGTGCAGGGTGTGCTGGCGCTCCCACGAGCAGTACTTCTTCATCTCGATGCGCTCGCGGTCGTTGGTCTTGTTCTTCATGGTGATGTAGTTGCGCCGCTTGCACACGTCGCACGCGAGCGTCACCTTGACCCGCTTCTCGTTCTTGGCCATGCCTCACACCACCTTCTCTGAACCGGTCGACCTGGTAGCGGCGGCCGGACTCGAACCGGCGACAACTCGATTATGAGCCGAGTGCTCTAACCAACTGAGCTACGCCGCCGAGCCCTCTGTGGGAATCGAACCCACGACACCAGCCTTACCATGGCTGTGCTCTGCCGACTGAGCTAAGAGGGCGCGCCGACCCGGGGGTCGAGGCCCCGCCACTGTAGCCGCTCCCCGCCGGGGCCGTCCGCCGGCCCTAGCCTCTGGCCGTGCAGGTCAGGCTGGCGGGCTCCGACGACGCCCAGGCGATCATGGAGATCTACAACCGCGAGGTGCTCGGGTCGACGGTCACCTTCGACATGGTGCCGCGCAGCCTCCACGAGCAGCTCGAGTGGCTCGACGAGCACGCCGGCGCCCACCCGGCGGTGGTGGCGGTCGACGACGCCGGCGTGGTGTGCGGGTTCGGGTCGCTCAGCCCGTACCGCAGCCGGCCGGCGTACCGGATGACGGTGGAGGACTCGGTCTACGTGCACCGGGACGCCCAGGGGCGCGGCGTCGGCCGCCTGGTGCTGCGCGAGCTGCTCAGGCTGGCGGAGGCGCACGGCTTCCACTCGGTGATGGCCCGCATCGTCGAGGGCCACGAGGCGTCGATCGCCCTGCACCGTTCGTGCGGCTTCGAGTTGGTGGGCGTCGAGCGCCAGGTGGGTCGCAAGTTCTCCCGTTGGCTCGACGTGGCCCTCATGCAGCGGCTGCTCGGTGACCACGACGGGCCCGTCGCCGGGAACCGGCCGCCACTGCGCTGAGCACCCGCGCCAGCAGCCGCCGGGGCCGATCACCCTGCGGCGCCCGCCGGGGCGGCGGCGACGGCGGCGAGCACCGGGCGCCAGATGTCGGCGAGCACGGTGGCGGCGACGGAGGTCGGCACGCCCCTGCCTCGGCCGTAGGTCTCGAGGAGGTAGCGCTCGATCATCCACACCAGCGCACGGGCCGTCTCGAGGGCGTGCGGTGCCCGACCACCCGACAGCTCCTCGATGCGGGCGGTCACCGGTTCGACGAACGCGTCGATCGCGCTGTGCCAGGCCGCCCGCACCCGCTCCCCCGCCACCGCGGCCTCGTTGACCGCCAGCAGCACCCGGCCGTGCCGGGCCCACACCTCGGCCAGGCCGGCAGCAGCGTCGACGAGGCCCTCTTCGAGGTCCCCGCTGGCCTCCAGCCAGCGGGCGGCGGCGGCGTGCACCTCTCCGACGATCTCGCGGACGCTCTCGAGCAGCAGCGCCTCGAGGTGGGGGAAGTACCGGTAGAAGGCGGTGCGGGTGAGGCCGGCGGAGGCCATCACGTCTTCGACGGTGATCTCGGCGAACGATCGCTCGGTGAGGAGCACCTCGGTGGCCTCGACCAGCCGACGGCGGGTCTGCTCGCGGCGGGTGGCGACGCCGCCGGCGGTCACGGGCATGCCCGCACGCTACGCAAGTGTGCCGCTCGACACACCGGCCGGTCGCCCCTAAGGTGTGACGCGGTGTCACGCCGGGGGGTGTGGCACGCCGAGGAGGCATGGCATGGCCACCACAGACATCGCGGACATCGCAGGCGCCGCACCGACGGCCGACGAGGGTGGGCGGGTGCAGACCACGCTCGACGAGTCGACCCGCGCCTGGGGCATCTCGTCGTCGGCGACGACGGTGTTCGACTTCGACTACACCGCCGGGCGCGAGCAGCTGCTGCGCCTCTACGACAAGGGCACCCGCCGGCAGTGGATCGGGAAGGACCGGCTCGACTGGGACGCCGAGATCGACCCGGAGCGCCCCGTCGGCATGCCCGATGACATCCATCCGCTCTTCGGCACCGAGTGGTGGGAGAAGATGAGCCCGGCGCAGCGCAACGAGGCGCACCGCCACCTCGAGGCGTGGCGGTTCAGCCAGTTCATGCACGGCGAGCAGGGCGCGTTGATCTGCACGGCGAAGATCGTGCAGACGGTGCCCAACGTCGACTCGAAGTTCTACGCCGCCACGCAGGTGATCGACGAGGCCCGCCACGTGGAGGTCTACAGCAAGTACCTCCACGAGAAGGTCGGCCTCGTGTACCCGCTGAACAAGAACCTGGCGAGCCTGCTCGACGACACGGTCACCGACAGCCGGTGGGACATGACCTACCTCGGCATGCAGGTGCTGATCGAGGGTCTGGCCCTCGCCGCGTTCGGGGTCATCCGGAACATGGCCACCGAGCCGCTCGGCCGGTCGCTCAACGCCTACGTGATGCAAGACGAGGCCCGCCACGTGATGTTCGGGCGCCTGGCGC
The DNA here is from genome assembly GCA_035718085.1 of Acidimicrobiales bacterium. Lineage (GTDB taxonomy): Bacteria > Actinomycetota > Acidimicrobiia > Acidimicrobiales > Palsa-688 > DASTHS01. The sequence goes on from DASTHS010000221.1 coordinate 19,141, forward strand.
TGCGCGACTACTACCCGCAGCTGACCCAGGCCGAGCGCGACGAGCGGGAGGAGTTCTGCGTCGACGCCTGCTACCGCATGCGTGACCGGTTCCTCGGCGAGGAGGTGTGGGATCGGCTGGGGCTGCCGCCGGAGGTGGCCGCCTACGTCGAGCACTCGGAGATGCAGCGCACGTTCCGCAGCTACCTGTTCATGCGCATCGTGCCGATCCTCAAAGACATCGGCCTGTGGGGCCCGCGCATCCAGAAGGCGTTCACCGACATGGGCGTCATCGGCTTCGCGGACTCCGACATCGATGCCGAGATGGCCAACGACGAGGCCGCGGCGGAGGAGTTCGACCGCCAGCACGCCGCCCACGTTGCGCAGGCGGCGGCCGCCGCCGGGTAGCCGCAGGGGAAGTCGCCTGGTGGGGCCGGGCGTCGCGGTGCGCCCTCCCCCACCCGGCGGCCTACCCTCACCGCCATGGACACCGGCGACCTCGCCCCGGCCTTCGCGTTGGCCGACCAGGACGGCACGGTGGTGCGCTCCGACGAGCTGCTCGCCAAGGGCCCCGTGGTGCTGTTCTTCTACCCGGGCGCCATGACGCCGGTGTGCACCGCGGAGGCATGCCACTTCCGTGACGTGGCGGCCGAGCTGGCCGACCTCAACGCCCAGCCGGTCGGGATCTCGGCCGACGACGTGGCCAAGCAGAAGCAGTTCGCCGACAAGCACGCCTTCCCGTTCCCGCTGCTGAGCGACGCCGACGGGGCAGTGGCCAAGGCGTTCGGCGTGGCTCGCTCCATCGGCCTGCTGCCGACCAAGCGGGCCACGTTCGTCATCGGCACCGACGGCCGGATCGTCACGGTGGTGCGCTCCGAGCTGCGCCCCAACGTGCACGCCGACCGGGCCATCGCTGCGCTGCGCGCCGCCGCCGGTCGGTGAGGCGGCGCGCGGTCGTCCCCGCCCTCGGGCTGGCGGCGCTCGCCGTCGGCGGCTGCGGGTCGGCGCACGTGCAGAAGGACTACGCGACCTCCTCGACCAGCGCGCCCGGGCCGACGGCCACGGCGACCCCCATCCTGGGCGGCACCGCCCCGACGAGCGCGCCGGCCACGACGGGGAGCACCACCTCGGCGTCGGCGGCGCCCACCACCACCACCACGACGCGCGCCGTCGCCGCCCCCACCGTGCAGGCCGCGCTGTCGTCGGTGGTGGCCGCCTACCACGGCACCTACGCCGTCAGCCCGGTGGCCGGGCAGGATCGTCAGCAGCTCGTCGCCGTCGACCACGAGGTGCCGGGGGCCGCCGGCGGCGACGACGTGCGCGTCGACGTCTACGCCTGGACAGGCGCGGCCCTGGTGCGCCAGGCGGCGGTCACCCTCGGCGACGACGGCAGCACCGGGTTGCTGCTGCCCGCCGCCCAGGCGGCGACGCCCATCACGGTCGTCGGGGTGACCGGCGCCGCCACCCCGGACTTCGCGGTGACGACCGCGGGGGCGAGCGCGGTGATCACCTCGCTGGTGTCGGACGCGACCGGCACCTGGCGGGCGGTGCCGTTCGTGACGCCCCAGGGTGTCCAGGTGGGTGTCGCCTCGGCGACGATCCGCGGGCGCAGCGTCCTCGCCACCTTCGACGACTGCTCGCCGAACTGTGCGCAGGGCGGCACGCGGACCGTGACGTTCAGCTACTCGGGCGGCCGCATGGTGGCCGCGACCGCTTAGGGCAGCAGGCTCGTCGCACCGCCCAGCGCGCCGAGCGAGGGCAGCGTGGTCGGCACCGACAGCGGCACCGACGGCAGCGTGACCGGCGCCGTGGTGGTCGGGGGCGTGGTGGTGGTCGACGAGCTCGGTGCGGTGGTGGTGGTCGTCCCCGACGACGTCGACGGGACGGTGATCGACGGCACGGTGCCGAGCGGCGTGGAGATGGGCGGCGTCAGCACCTGCGGCTGGTTCTCGGTCTGCTGGCCGCCGGGCGGCGTCACCCCCGACGGTGACGGCGAGGTCGGGGTGGCCGGGGAGGTGGGCGACGACGACGGCGCCGCGGCGAGGGCCGACCCGGCCGACCCGCTCGAGCCGCTGGTGGCGGCCTCCGCCGGCTGGGGGCCGACGAACGGCGACCCGCTCTGGGTGCCCGCGGCCACATCCGGGCCGGTGGCGGCGGCCGGC
>DASTHS010000222.1:0-7140 GCA_035718085.1 Acidimicrobiales bacterium
ATGGCTGCTGCCGTGCGCATGTCGAGCAGCAACTTGCCCTTCAGGAAGGACCCGGACCCTCGATCACCGAGGCGTTCGAAGCGTGGGTGCGGTGCCAGCAGCAGTTCCCAGGGCCCGAAGACCAGCCATCGCCGACCCGAGCGGTCGTGCACGAGGAGGTACCCGAGCCCCTCGTCCCAGGCCAGGGAGCGGAGGGAGGTCTCGTCGAGCACGAACAGCTCGTCGCCCGGTACGCCGGGCCAGAGGTCGAGGTAGTCGGGGGTGAGCGGGCTCAGCTTCTCTTTCACGTCGACCCGAACGAGCTCGCCGTCGAGCTTGAACTCGAAGTCCAGGCCCTCGACTTCGCGGGTCGCGTCGACCAGGCGCTTGACCTCGGGATGTGCCTGAAGGCGTTCGCGCACGGCCTCTTCGACCGGGCGTGCCGTCGCCAGGTCGTGCGCCCAGTCCTCGGGCCGACGGGCCCTCGTCACAGAGAAGCCGCCGACGAGTCCGCTGGAATTGGCGAGCCAGCCTCATTGGCCACCTGGGCACCTCGTCGTGCTCCGGCCCCGATCGCGCAGGGTTGGCAATCTATCGTCGTGCGCTCCCTTCCTTTGCCGCACCGCCCGACCGAAGGGTAAACGCTCGGTCGGTGGCTCCGCACCGACCGCTTCGGGGCCGGAGTGGTGGGCCCGTGCCGGCGGCCTTGCTGTGCAACGCTCTTGCGGGATCGTCGTGAGCAGCGCCCAAATCCGGAAAGCGCGCGTCTGTCGCAATGGCCCCCTGTACTTCGGAGGCGTCGGTAGCGGTGCTCCCGAGGGAGCATCCCGGTGTGAAGCTCAGCGTGACCTCCCGGACGACATGGTCGGCTTCCTCGACGACTACGCACGGGCACACGGGCTCACCTCCCGGTCGGCAGCTGTGGCACGCGCTGTTCGGTTCCTGCGCGGCAGCGAGCTGGCAGCTGACCTTCGAGCCCCCCAGGGCGTCACGGGCCTGCGGGCCGACTCGAAGGCGCAGGCGGAGCAGGTACGGGCGGTGTCGGTCGGGCGCGTCGGTGGGCGAGTCGGCCGGCTCCCGGTTGACCGGATGTCGGCGCCCGACGAGGCGCTGCGACTGCACCTCGGCCTGCGGCGATCCGACGGCTGCTTCAGAGCGACAGGCTCAGCGGCTCCGGCTGCGGCGGCTCACGGCGTTCGATGATGCGCCTGATGGCGACGGGGTCGGCACGCTCGTAGGCGCCGACGCCCTCCCACAACGGCTGGTCGTCGTACAGGGAAAGGTACGCCCCCCGCACCGACGCCAGGGTGCGCTCGGGCCGCCGCGGCCACTGCGCTTGCGCGGAAGCGTCGGCCAGCGCCCGGTCCCCGGCCGAGCCGGCCGCCGATCGCCGTAGCCAGGCGCGCAGGTGCGTCGACGACGCCAGCGAGGCCGACTTGTCGCCGTTGCAGCGGCGGTGGGCCACCACCAGGTTGTCGATCGTGTTGTCGGGCTGGCGCGACCAGGGCAGGAAGTGGTCGACCTCGGCCACCGACGCGTCGAGCGGCCTGGGGCAGTAGAAGCACCGGTGGCGCTGTGCCCGCAGCAGGGGCCGTCGCAGCGGCGTGAGGTCGTGGCGGACGGCGCCGAAGAGGAACCCGTCGAGCTGCGCCGTGTCGACCAGGTCGGTGTTCAGTCCGGCCACCCACGTCGCCCAGCGAGCCTGCACGACGGGACGCACGAGCGGTCCGAGCTCGACCAGCCACTCGCCGACACCAGGGCGCAGGGGCATCGTGTCGTCGAAGTCGGCCCTCGCCGTCACTCCCCAGCTGACCTCGTCGGGCCACCCGAAGTCGTAGATGAACCGGTCCTCGGTCACGGCTCGTCCGCTCCCGAAGCGCTGCAGCTTGGCCAGGGGCATCCCGATGACGACGCCCACGAGCTCCGCCTCGAGTCGGGCCCAGCCGACCGGATCGGCGGCCGCCGCGCCGGCCAGCGGTTCGTGCGCCGGCAGGCGGTGGGCGACGCGCCAGGCGGCCAGCTTCGCCGGGATGTCGTTCTGCGGCGACTGGGTCAGCGCCCGTGGTCCGAACGGCCGGGTCTGGGGCCAGTACGACTCCACGACCCGGCGACCGACCAACCGCCCTCGCAGCACGGTGGGCTCCCGACCCAGCCGGCCGAGCTCGGCGGTCGCCTCGTCGATGAGTGCGAGGAGCGTGGCGTACTTGTAGCTCGCCGACCGGTTCATGCCGTCGATCAGGGCGAGGAGCTTGCCGGCGAAGCGCAGCCCGTCGCTCGCCGCCCCGCCCATCCCGCCAGCCTGGCACGCCGCCCCCGGCCGGGGCGGTGAGGCGAGCGGGCTCCGGCCGCGCCAGAAAGCCCGACGGCGGTGGCGCATGCGTGGGGGTGGGCGGGCACCTCGGGGCGTTCCTGGCGCTGACCGGGGCGGCGGATCTGCGCTCGCTCGACGGGCACCACCGCCGGCTGTGGGATCCCCCGTCGGCCTCCCAGGTGGCCGACACCGCGTTGCGCAACGTCGCCCTCGCCGCCGTGGCCGGCCTGGCCGCCGATCGACCCTGAGCGCTGCGCCGCGAATGGCGCCGTCGAGGGGTGGTCCGGCTGCGGGTCGATCGGTCCCGCTCCGCACTCGTAGCGTCCGGGCCGTGGCCGACGTCCCCGAGGTGCTCCACACCGACCGCCGACGAGCCGAGTCGTTCGGCGGGGTCGCCGAGGCCTACGACGCCGCCAGGCCCGGCTACCCCGACGAGGTCATCGCCGCCGTGCTCGGCGACCACCGGCCGGTGCGGGTGCTCGACGTCGGCTGCGGCACCGGCATCGCCAGCCGGCTGATGGCCGCCGCCGGCGCCAACGTGGTCGGCGTCGAGATCGACGCCCGCATGGCCGGGGTCGCCCGCCGGCGAGGCACCGCGGTGGAGGCGGGCCCGTTCGAGGGCTGGGATCCCGGCGGCCGGCGCTTCGATCGCGTCACCTCGTTCCAGGCGTGGCACTGGATCGACCCCGTGGCTGGCGCCGCCCGGTCGGCCGACGTGCTCGACGGCGGCGGCCGGCTGTGCCTGGTCTGGAGCGGGGCGGACCTCCCCGACGACGTCGCCGGCGACATGCGTGAGCTCTACCAGCGCTGGGCGCCGGAGCTGGCCCGCCCGCAGAACCCCGATCCCCCCGAGGTCGAGCACGAGTTCGCCGGCGTGTTCGCGGGGATCTGCGCCGACGGCCGCTTCGACGACCCGCAGGTGCACTCCGTCGAGTGGTCGAGCACGACGACTGCGGAGGGGTGGGCGGCGCTGCTGGCCACCCAGAGCAACCACATCGCCCTGCCCGACGACGTCCGCGCCGGGCTCCTCAAGGGCGCCGTCGAGGTGGTCGACCGCCACGGTGGCCTCATGACGGTGTCGACGACCACGGTGATCGTCTCGGCGACCCGTCGCTGACGGTTGCGGGCGGCGGCGCTCGAGGCTGGCCGCTCCGGGGGCCGTCGGCCCGGGCCGGCGACCCAGCGGATCTCCCTGCCGTTGACGTCGGAGTGCCCGGCTACGGGCGGCGCGCGACCCGCCGCCAGCGCCGCAGCGGGATGCCGGCGGTGAGCGCGGCGGCGACCAGCGGCCCGACGACGAGCGGCGCCTCCGGCAGGTCCGGCGCCGGGCCGCTGTCGTACCCGGCGGGGGGCGCCTCGCTCCGACCGGCCGCCAGGAGGGGCACCGCCGTGGTCGCCGGGTACCGGCCCGAGGTGGTGGTGGTGTACTCGCCGGCGACAGCGGCGATCGTGGCCTGGTAGGTCGAACCGGCCGTGTCGGCGTAGCCGACGTCCTCGGTCTCCGCACCGTTGGCGGCGAGCCCGCTGGCGTCGCTGGTGCGCATGTCCTCGGTGGTGCGGGCGGTGGTGTCGGCGACGCCGTCGACGTAGCGGGTGGTGGCATCGTCGTCGGTGAAGGAGAAGTGGGCCACCGCGGCGTTCACGATCGAGAAGTCGGCGGCGCTGGAGGTGTCCACCTCGTGGCCGTCGGCCACGGTGCCGGTCTGGCGCTTCCAGGTCCACGCGTCGTCGACGGCCCCCGCCTCGCTCGACGACAGCGTCGACGTCTCGGTGACGGTGGTGGTCACCGGGGTGCCGTCGGCGCCGGCGATCCAGCCGCGCCAGGTGCGGGCCGAGCTCACCGTGTCGGACGCCACGAGGCCGGTGCCCGTCGGGTCGGAGGTGGCCGCCTCCGCCAGGGCCGGGTCGCCGACGGCCGTGAGCCCGCCGGTGGTGACCGGGGCGTAGTGCTGGACGGTGCCGAGGAGGTCGGCGGCCAGGGCCCAGAAGTCGCCGGAGGTGTAGGCGGCATCGGTGACGCCGAGGGAGACGGTGTGGGGACGGCCGTCGCTCAGGTGGGCGACGAAGGGCGTCAGGTCGACGCGGTAGGCGCGCAGGTCCCACGCTCGCGGCGACGGGATCGGCTCCCAGAGGCCGGGACCGTCGGCGCCGGTGAAGGTCGTCGGGTAGATCGGGGCGGCCCCGGCGAGCAGGCCGTCGATCGAGATCGTCACCTCCCGGTAGGGCGTGCCCACACCGCAGTCCGACGGCTCCGACCACCAGAACTCCTCGCACGGGCCCTGCCCCTCGGCGAAGAGGTCGGCCTGCAGCGTGGCCAGGTCGCGGGGGAAGGTGACCGGCTGCGACGCGCGCTGGTCGGCCGCCCCGATGGTGTAGTCGTTGCCGGCGAAGCCGACGCCGGGCCCCGCCGGGTGCACCGCCTGCGGGGTGACCCCGGCGACGAACACGGGGAGCTGCGCGGGCACCGGCGCCCCCTGGCCGGTGTCGTAGAAGGTGAAGCTGAGCGTGGACGCGTACTGCCCGGTGTAGGTGGCGTCGTTGACGTTGTCGAGCTCGACCACCAGCGGCGTGGGGGTCGCACCGAAGAGGGCCTGGTCGTCGGTGATGTCCTTGGTCACGGTCCAGGTCACCGCGTTGGCGCCGGTGCAGCAGGGCTCGGAGGTGGTGCCGAGCAGCAGTTGCACGCCGCCGACGTCGACGCTGACCGTCCGGTCGAACTGCACGCCGCCGACCTCGGACGTGAAGGTCATGACCACCGTGTTCCACGGGCCCGGGCAGGCGGCAGGGGCGCGCACGGTGCCGACGTAGGGAGCGCCGTAGGAGTTGCCGAAGGTGTGGGTCATCGCCGTGACCGTGCAGGAGGCGGTCGCCGGCACCGGCACGGGACGGTCGGCCTCGGTCTCCTGCTGGGTCGCCGTCGGCGGGGCGACGCCCTGCGGCGACACGGCCACATCGGTGTGCGCGGGGGCGGCGGCCGCCGATGCGGGCAGCGCCAGGCCCAGCACCGCCATGGCTGCCGCGACAACGGTGCGAATGGGATGAATGCCCATGGAGGCGGAAGGGTAGCGATCGGGAGCGCGCTGCCGAGGCGCTCGGCGCGCCCGTCACGGACAGTTCACGCAGCTGGGGCAGAGTGGGCGGGTGAAGGTGCTCGTGACGGGGTCGGCCGACGGCCTCGGACTGCTCTCCGCCCGCTGGCTCGCCGAGCGGGGCCACGAGGTGGTGCTCCACGCCCGCGACGACCGGCGGGCCGCCGAGGCGACCGCCGCCGTGCCCGGTGCGACGTCGGCGGTGGTCGCCGACCTCGCCGACCTCGCCGCCGTGCAACGCCTGGCCCGCCGGCTCGACCCGGTCGACACCGTGATCCACAACGCCGGCGTGGGCTACACCCGACCCCGCCGGGAGGAGGGCGCCGACGGCCACGAACTGCACCTGACCGTCAACGTCCTGGGCCCGTACCTGCTCACCGTCACCATGCCCCGACCCAGCCGCCTGGTGTGGCTGAGCTCGGGCATGCACCGGGGCGGCGACCCCTCGCTCGACGACCTCGAATGGGTGCGCCGGCGCTGGAGTGGCAGCGCCGCCTACTCCGACTCGAAGCTCTTCGACGTCGGCCTGGCGTTGGCCTTCGCCCGGCTGTGGCCCGAGGTGACCAGCCACGCCGTTGAGCCGGGATGGGTGGCCACCAAGATGGGGGGTCCCGGTGCGCCCGACGACCTGCAGGCCGGCGCCGAGACCCAGGCGTGGCTGGCCACCACCGACGACGACGTCGGCACCGGCGGCTACTGGTACCACCGCCGTCGGCGTCAGCCGCTCGAGGTGACGACGGACCCGGCCTGGCAGGACCGGCTGCTCGCCGCCTGCGCCGCCGCCACCGGCGTCGACGTCACCTGAGGCTGCCACCCGGGAGGCGACCGCTGGGGCTACAGGGGCGCCATCGGCGCAGCAGGTCCGGGTCGCTGACCACCCTGATGGGCGGCCCGGCGAGGTAAGTGGCGACGTCCTCGGCCATCTGCGCCCACTGGGCCCGGAAGCGCTGCTCGGTGACGCAGCCGATGTGGGGGGTCATGACCACCCTCTCGGTCGAGCGCAGGGGGTGGTCGGCGGGCAGCGGCTCCCGGTCGTAGACGTCGAGGCCGGCGCCGGCGAGGCGCCCCGAGCGCAGCGCGACGAGCAGCGCCGCCTCGTCGACGATCGGCCCCCTCGAGACGTTCACGAGGATCGACCCGGGTTTCATGCGGGCCAGGTCATCCGCGCCCACGATGCCCCTCGTCCGCTCGGAGACACGAGGAACACGCCGAGCACGTCGGCGGAGGCGAAGAGCGCCTCCTTGGTCACCAGCCGCACACCCAGCTCCTGGCAACGTGCCGCGGTGAGGTTCTGGCTCCAGGCCACCACCTCCATGCCGAGCGCCCTGGCCACCGGCACCATGGCCCCGCCGAGGCGCCCGGCGCCGAGCAGCCCGAGCGTGGCCCCGCCGAGGGTCGTCGGGAAGCCGGTCTGCCCCCCGCCGGCCCGGATGGCCCGGTCTTCGACGCCTGTGCGCTTGGCCACCGAGAAGACCAGCGCCCACGCCATCTCCGCGGTGGTGGGGATGCCGGGGCCGCGGCCGCCGGTCAGCCTCGTAGCGGGCCAGCTCCTCGGCCAGCCGCTCGGGGGCGATGACCTCCCGCTACACGGTGACCTCGGCGTCGGCGGGCAGCTGCGACCAGTTGCCGTAGTCGAGGGCAACGCCGATGTAGTCGTCGAGGATGGCGATGTGCCGGGTGGCCATCGACTCGGTCTACTCCGCCCCGCCGACCGACGGGGCACCCGGCCCACCAGTGGCGGCGACCCCCGGGGCCGGGGGG
>DASTHS010000223.1:0-4306 GCA_035718085.1 Acidimicrobiales bacterium
TCCCTGCCGGGCGACGAGCTGGGCGAGGGTCCAGTGCGGCGAGTCGAGCGGCGGGTCGAGGTCGGCGAGCACCTGTTTGAGCGGGTCTGCGAACGCTGCGCGCCGGTAGCCGTGGTCGGCGAGTATCTCGGCGACAGTGTCCTTGCCGGCTCTGGCGTAGCCGGAGAGGGCGATGATCACGCTGCGGCCACCGCCTCGGGGATCGGCTCGAGGTCGCCGTCGATGTACCGGTAGACGGGCACGCCGACGGCACGGGCGACGGTGAGCTCGATCGCCACACCGGACGACGCTTCCCAGCCGGGGAGCACGGCGACGGCGTCGACGTGGAGGATGGCGTTGATGTCCCAGCGGAGGGCGTCGGTGAGGGAGAACTGGCCGCCGGGCATGGCGGGCTGGTCGTCGAGCGGCCGGTCGGGGTCGAGGCCCATGGCGAGGTCGTGCTCGGCGGGGGAGAGGACCTCGTAGCCGAGGGAGCGGAGGGTGCCGGCCGCGTCTTCGAAGGCGTCGAAGTTGTAGCGCGGGTAGCCGCGCATCGGGCCTGCGAGGTAGAGCTTCATGCGGCCTCCTGCTGTCGGGTGCTGGGGTGGCGGAGCCGGGCCCGTAGCACGGTCACCTGCTCGAGGGCGTCGTCTCGTTGGGCGGCGATCTCGGCGAGTTGCCGGCGGTAGTAGCCGAGCCGTTGGATCGCCCGGTCGTGCTCTGGGATGGTGCAGTCGGAGCGGCCGCGGCGGAGGAGGTCGGCCCGTTCTTGGCAGGTGAGGCAGTGTTCTACGGGGCCGTGCCGGCGGAGCGGTTCGATGTCGCCGACGAGCCACACGGCCAGCCGGGCCCGCACGGTCATGCCGCCTGCTGCTCCTGGCCCCACGGGCCGTGCACGACCACACCGTCGCTGTCGGCCTGCTCGGCGAGCCACCGGCGACGGTCGATCAGCCACAAGCTCCGCTCCAAGCCCGGCGTCACCGCCCGGGCCCGCAGCCACGCCCGGTAGCACGACCGGTCGCACAGCCCCGCCTTCAACCGGCCGACCTCGCTCACGCCGAGGTCGCAGGCGACGCACGCCGCTTCCGCCTCGACCGCCCCAGTCCGAGCCCGGAGCCGCTCATCCTCGGAGCGGCCGTCGGTCGGTGACCGGCCCTTCGTGACCGCCGTGGCGACCGCCGGGGCTTGGGCGAGAAGGGCGCGGGACGAGCCGACGAGCCGGACCAGGTCATGGGTCCACTGCTCGATCCGGGCGACGTCGAGCGACGGGTCGGCGCCGCCGGGACCCCGGTAGTTGACGACCGTCTCCCCCGTCGGATCGCCCGGCCCGGTGTACGGGTCGTCGATCAGCTCCCCGCGCGACGACGTGGGCAGGCCGCCGGCCAGCTCGTGCCGTTCCCGCTTCGCCTGCTCGGCCACGATCGGCGCCACCAGCTTCAGGTGGCGCAGGTCGGCGACGAGCCCGTCGATGACCCCGTCCAGCTGGTGCGCCGCAGGCTTCCGGGTCACGCCGCCTCCTTGGCGGCGGCGTCGAGCGCCGCCTCGATCTTCGCCGCCAACGCCTGATACGGACTCCCCGGCTGCTCCCGCAACCCCTTCGCCGCCAGGCGCAGGTCCGTGGTCGTCAAGCTCGTCGGGACGTCTTTCGTCTCGACCATCACGCCGCCTCGGCGATCGTGAGGACCGGGGCGGCGGTGTTGTTGAGGCGGCGGCCGCCGAACCCGGCGGCGGCGAGGGTCGCGTCGTCGACGAGACCCCAGTGGCGGCACACCGCCACCGCCTGCTGGATCTGCTTCGTCGTGTAGAGCCGCACCGGGAGCGGCCAGCCGTAGTGGCGGCCTTTGGACACGGCGAGCCGGTTCGCGGCTTGCACGATGGTGTTGCGGGCTTCGGTGCGCCGGGTGCGGGCGGCGGCCAGGTCGATGACCTCGGCGGTCATCGGGTGCCGCCGGTCGTGGAGCGCTTCATGGGGTCAGCGTGCACTGGGACAGTGGCGACTGTCACGGTTTTGCGGGTCGGGGGTGCAGGGCCTGCAACGGGTGGTTGCAGGTCGTGCCGGTTTGGCTGCCCGTTCGGTCTAGTTACCCGGCGGCGGCGTGCGGGCGGGGGCCGATCGGCTGGGAGCGCATGGCGGCGAGGTGCCGGCGGTTCAGGGTGGCTTCTGCTTCTTCTCGTTGGAGTGCCCGCACTTGGCGGCGCAGCTCGGCCGAGCAGAGGGCGGTGAGCCGGCTGTGGACTCCTCGTTCGGCCCGCGCCATCTCCCCGAGGGCTGTGTCTCGGTTGGCGGCGATGACTGCCAGCTGGTCGAGGGCCTGCCAGGGGTCGAGTCCTAGCGGCCGTTCGGCTGTGCCGGGCTGCCTTCGGTCGAGCAGTCCGCGGAGGTCTTGTGCGACTGCGGATGCTTGGACTTCGGCGACGATGATCTGGTCGCAGCCGCGGCGGAGCCGGTCGAAGCTGTCGAGCCGTGCCCATGGGGGCAGGTCGCGCCACCAGGTGGCGACGGTGTCCCGTTCGTGGAGGGGGTCGAGTTCGGTGACGGCGGCGGCGGTCGCTGTGGTGAGCGCGGCGATGAGCGGGCCGCGTCGGTCGGCGATGTCGAGGAGGTGGCCGATGACTCGGACTTGGGCCTCAGCGGCCGACGCCACCCCCATGCCCTTTCATGTTGCGCATGGGGGTTGACAGTAGCGACCCCTGTGGGCAGGTCAGGTGTAGGCGCCGCCGCCGCAGAGTTCTCGGACTCGTTCGGCTGCGGCTTCGGCGCGTGCTTCTGCCCGGTCGCGTTGGGCGGCGAGGTCGGTGCAGTGGCGGCGGAGGGTGGCGCGGTCGGCTTCGGAGGCGTGGAGGTCGGCGGCGAGCCGTGTGACTTGGGCTTCGGCGTGGGCGACGCGCTGTTCGAGGTCGGCGACGCCGACGAGTTCGGCTTCGAGCGCATCCTGCGGGATCACGTACCAGATGGTACCCATCTCCGCAAGCGATGGGTGCGAATGGGAGGTGGGATGGGGTCTACGGTGCCGGCGTGCTGATCGCTCTCGGGGTGTTGTTCGTGGCGGTGTGGGGGTTGGCGGTACTGGTGATCGGTTGGCGTTGGCCGCGGCGAGAGGGCCTCGATGAGCGGCTGGCCCGGCATGAGGCGGTGCGCGGTGCGGCCGAGGCAGGGGAGTGGCTCAGCCGCCAGTAGCTGCCGGCGCCGGCCTGCCCGACTGGGGCTGCTGCTGGTGGTAGGCGACGAAGGCCAGCGCCGACCGCTCGCACGTCTTGCAGACGGGCAGCGACTCGCACCGCAGCTTGTAGCGACTCGGGTACACGCCATCGAAGTCGGTGACCCTGCGGTGGCACAGCGAGTAGTCATCCCAGACTGGGCATAGGTGCTTCGTCCTGGCCGACGTGGAGCGCGAGTAGCCGACCACGAACGGCCCGATGCCGCCCTCAGCTTCGGCGTTCTCAAGCATCGGATGGCTTGGCCGACTGGGGGTGCTGGTGGCCACACTCGACGCAGGTGTACGGGTCGTCACCGGAGCATGTCGTAGGCGTGGGCACTGGCCTGGTCGCAGACGTTGCTGCGCGGCAGGACGCCTACGTGGTTCCCCCTGAGGTGCGCTGAGAACGCCTGGGTAGCCTCAGACGGCGACCAGAACTCGCCGCTTGCCCAGCCGCACTCGTGGCACACGGCCATGTACCGCTTGATCTCGACTAGGTGCGCCGTGTCGGCGACCTGGGTGCGGTCCTCGGCGGTCATGCGGCGATCGTCGCACCCGCCGAGGACCATCAGCCGGCCCCACGGGCGCCGCTAGCCAGCCACCCAGTGCGGCTCCGTCTGCCCGCTCTTCAGCTCGCAAGTGATCGGATCGCCGACAGCATCCGTTCCCGTCTTCCCCTCGTCCGCGACCCGGCAGAACTCGCCCACCCGGTAGCAGGTGCCCTTGTCCGACAGCGGCGAGCACGTCGGGCCGGCCGCCACCGGCGCAGCGGTCACCGGGGCCGCGGTCACGACCGGTGCAGCGGTCGCCGGCGCGGCAGTCACGACCGGCGCCAGGGTCGTCGGTACGGTCGGCGCCGCCGTAGCGGGCGCGGCCGTCGTCGCCGGGACCGTCACCTGAACCGTCGTCGGTGCCGCCGACGTGGAACTCGTGCTCGTCGATACCCTCGCCGCAGCGCCGGACGCCGCCGGCAGCGGAGCCGACGGCTTCGACCCGCCCGCCGCAGCGCCGATGATCACCAGCACTGCGACCACCCCGCCGACGATCGCCCACTGCCGGCCCGACAGCCGACGCCGCCGAACCGAGCCGCCGGCCACAAGCGGCGCCGCCGGCCGCCGGCCGCCGGCCGC
>DASTHS010000224.1:0-8076 GCA_035718085.1 Acidimicrobiales bacterium
GAAGGCGGTGCCGGTGCGGGGGGCGGGGGCGCCGGCGGCGGTCACGCCCGCTCCATCAGGCGGTGGCGGTCGCTGAACGCCCGGTCGCGGACGCCCTCGTCGAGGCCGGTGCGGGCCCAGCGGTCGTCGAGGCGGCGCCACAGCTCGTCGCGCACCCAGCTGCCGCAGGCGGCCAGCCGGTCGGCCACGGTCAGCGGGTACGGGTATCCGGGGAAGGCGGCGTCGTCGCAGAGGGCGCTGAGCCGCCCGAGCTCGCCCTCGGCGTCGGCGGCGGCGGGCAGGTCGACCCGGAACGCGTAGGGCGCGTCGGGGTCGAGGCGGGCCACCACCACCTGCAGGCCGGCGCCGACGTCGGGGCGGGTGGTGGCCACCGGCGCCCACCACGTGGCCCGCGGGCTGAGGGCGGCGGCCGCCTGCTGTTCGAGCAGCCCGACCAGCGGCGCCCCGCCGCGGGCCAGCGACGAGTGCTTGGTGACCCCGGCGACGGTGACGCCCCGGTCGGCGGCGCGGGCCAGCAGCGCCTCCAGCCAGGACGACGGGATGCGCCAGTCGGGCTGCAGGTCGCCGTCGACCAGCACCACGGCGCCGGGGTCGGCGGCCTCCACGGCGGCCGCGGTGGCGCGCCACTCGCCCCAGTCGCGCAGCAGCCCGACGTCGACCGACGAGCCGGGCGGCACGGGGGCGCCGGTGCGGGCCAGGCTGGCGCGCTCCTCGCCGCAGCCGAGCAGGTGCGCCTCGAGGTCGCCCTCGGACTCGAGCGCCATGGCGCCGGCGCGCCAGCGCACGGTGGCGGCGCGGGTGGCCACCACCTGCAGGGTGCGGGCGTCGGCCACCAGCGCCTGGCCGCCGTCGACCGCCCAGCAGTCGCCGGGCGCCCCGGCCCGGGCGAGGGGGCGGGGGGTCACCTCGGCGGCGAACACCAGGTCGCCGCGGGTCGGGTCGGACAGGCCGCCGCCGCCGGTCAGCAGCTCCGCCACCCGGTCGGCGGTGGCCGCCACCGGATCGGCGGTGGCCGTCACCGCACCGTCGGGCGTGATGCTGGGGTGCGGGTCGACGGTCGCCACCGCCCCAGCCTTGCAGCCGGGGCCGCCGGCGCGAGTCGATGCGACCGCTCGGCGTCATGACGACGCCTTCCGCCCCATGATGCGACCGCACGGGGTCGTGACGACGCCGTGCTGCACCATGACGTGCCCGCACCGCGGCCTCCGGGCTGGGCGGGTCGGGTCGGGCCGAGTTGCCGGTCGGCGCCCCCCGATGGGAACGTTCCCCCGGACGTGGCGACGGGCGAGAGGACCAACGAGGTGACCGCATCCCACCACCGCCCCCCGCCTCCGGCCGCTGGGGCCGACCCGGGCCCCGGCACACCCGCCGAGCCCGGGCCGCCGGTCGGCCCGACCGCGCCGGGCGACCCGACCCTCGGGGGGGCGTCGGAGAAGGGGGCCCTCCGGCCACTGTGGATGCAGGTCTACCTGCCGAACCTGGTGCTGGCGGCCGGGCAGGGCGCCATGCTGCCGGTGCTGGTCTACGCCGCCCACGACCTGCACGCCACGCCCGGGGTGGCGACGGCGGTGGTGGCCGCCAACGCCTTCGGCACCATGCTGTTCGACCTGCCGGCAGGCCGGGTCGTCGCCCGGCTCGGCGAGAACCGGTCGGGCTGGCTGGGCGCGGCGCTGATGGCCGCCGGGCTCGTCGGCTGCCTGCTCGCCGGGTCGGTGCCGGTGCTGGCGGCGTCGCTGTTCGTGCAGGCCGGCGGCCTGGCGCTCTGGAGCCTGGCCCGCCTGACGCACCTCAGCCGGGTGGCCCCGCCGGCCGTGCGGGGCCGGGCCCTGTCGCTCTTCGGCGGGGTGATGCGGGCCGGCAACGTGATCGGGCCGTTCGTGTTCGTGGCCGTCGCCGCCCGCAACGACGCCGCCGCCGCCTTCGCCGTCTACCTCGTCGCCGTGCTCCTGGCCCTGCTCTGGCTGGTGGCGGCGCGCGACCGCTCCGACCACGAGGCCAGCGCCGGCAGGCAGGAGACCGTGCGCCCGCTGCGGGTGCTCCACGACCACCGCCGGGGGTTCGCCACCTCGGGGGTGGGGGCGTTCGGCATCATGCTGCTGCGGGGCAGCCGCACGGCGATCGTGCCGCTGTGGGCGGCCCACATCGGGCTCGGCTCGTCGACGGCGGCGACGATCTTCGCGTGGACGTCGCTGGTCGACCTGGCCCTGTTCTATCCCGCCGGGGTCGTGTCGGACCGGTGGGGGCGGCGGGCCGTCGCCCTGCCCTGCATCGCCCTGCTGTCGGTGGGGCACCTGCTGATCCCGCTCAGCCACAGCGCCCGCGGGCTCTTCGCCGTCGCCCTGCTGCTCGGCGTGGGCAACGGCATGGGGTCGGGCATCGTCATGACCCTCGGCGCCGACCTGAGCCCAGCGGTCGGGCGGGCGTCGTTCCTGTCGGTGTGGCGGCTGGTGTCCGACGCCGGCAACACCACCGGCCCGCTCGTCGACTCGGTGGTGGTGGCGGCGGCGTCGATCACCTTCGCCGGCCCCGTCGCCGGGGTGCTCGGCCTGGTCGCCGGGGTGGTGCTCGCCGTGGGCCTCGAGGAACCCGGCCGGCGGCGGGCCTCCCCAGCGTCGCCGGCCGGGCCCCACGGCACGGGCGTCGGCTGAGGTCAGCCCCGGCTGTCGGAACCGCGGTTGTCGGAGCCGTGGTCGTCGCTCTTGCCCTGGTGGCCGGGGACGAACAGCATGCCCTGGGGGGCCAGGGCGGCACCCACCGAGGTCACGGCGCCGCTGGAGAGGTCGAGCGTGCCCAGGTAGTTGGCAGTCGTGCAGGTGCTGGGGGCGCTGTTGTCGCTGCATGGCGTCGCCGCCACGAACGCCTGCCCGACCCGGAACGGCCCGGTCACCCGGTCGACGGCGTCGGCCGACGGGTCGGTGACGTAGAGGGCGCCGCGGGAGGTCACGAAGGCGGTGTCGTTGACCGACTGGCTGAGCTGCAGGACCGAGAGCGACGACCCGCCGATGGGGTCGGTCGTGTAGACCTGCTGGTCGTCGCCCTGGCTGTCGAGCATGAACTCGCCGCCGAAGCGGGGGGCCGATCCGGGCACGACGGTGCTGGAGTCGGGGTCGGTCAACGCCAGCCGCGAGGGTGCGCCGGCGTTGGCAGGGGTGGCGGCAGCAGTGTCGGAGAAGCCGTTGGTCAGGACCGCCGTGCCGGTCGCCGGTGCGCTCCCGGCGGGGCAAGTGGTAGGCGCGACGCCGGGTTCGAGGGTGGCGGCGTAGACCGCGGGCACGTCGGCCGGCGACGGGTCGGGCGCCGACGCGCTGATGACCAACCTGCCGCCGTAGTAGGCGATGCTGTCGGTGCCGCCGCCGTGGGGGAGGGGGTTGGCGTTGTAGCAGTAGTGGGTGACCGCCGAGCTCCCGCGCTGGGGGGCGACGGTGTACAGGCTGGAGTTGCCGTCCTCGTCGACCGTGGCGACCACCGCGTTCATGGCGGGGTCGACGCCGAGCCCGTCGATCTTCCCGGTGAGGTCCCACTGGCCGACCTGCTGGCCGTCGGGGGTCAGCTCGACGAGCGAGCTCTGGGTGCCGCCGTTGTTGGCCGGCCCTCCTGTGGAGCCCACCCCGTTCTGGAACGCCACGAACAGCCGGTCGCCGAGGCGCACGATGTCGTCGGGCTTGGTGAGCGGCTTGCCCAGGCCGGTGGTGGCGCCCTCGGCGGTGAAGATTGGGGTGACCTGGTAGCCGGCCGACGCCGGAGCGTCGTCGTGGGGCGCTGCGTGGGCGACGGCCGGCGACATGGCGCCCAGCGGCAGGGCGACGAACCCGGCGGCCAGGGCCGCACCGAACCTGCCCGTGGTGGCCCCTGTGTGGCGAGCTTGCATCTCGTGCTCCTCGTGTCGATCGAGCCCGGCGGGTCGGTGTGACCCACCTGGCCCACGCGCTACCCGGCCCGCCTGAACGCCGGGGCACGCGCCGGCAACATCGAGGCGAACTCCTGGCACGGGGCCCTTCCCGCCCGGCACCCGGCACCCGGCACCCGGTGCCCGTCCGGCCCGGCACCCGGTGCCCCTTGAACGGTGCTCGGTGCCCGGTGCTCGACGGCCCTACTTGGGGAACAATGACGTCATGCCCCGCGCCATCTGGTCAGGCTCTGTGAGCTTCGGGCTGGTGAACGTGCCGGTGAAGCTGGTGACGGCGACGTCGTCGAAGGACGTGCGCTTCAACATGCTCCACGCCCCCGACGGCGGCCGCATCAACCAGAAGCGGGTGTGCTCGGTCGACGGGGCCGACGTGGAGTGGGGCGACACGGTCAAGGGCTACGACCTCGGCGGCGGCCGCTACGTGGTCGTCGAGCCCGAGGAGCTCGCCGCCCTCGACCCGGAGGCGACACGCACCATCGACATCGAGGAGTTCGTCGAGCTCTCCGACATCGACCCCCTCTACTTCGAGCACAGCTACTACCTGGTGCCCGACGGCCGGGCCGACAAGCCCTACGCCCTGCTGGCCGAGACGATGGCCCGCACCGGCAAGGTGGCCCTCGGCCGGTTCGTGCTGCGCACCAAGCAGTACCTGGCCGCCATGCGCTCGCTCGACGGGGTGCTGGTGCTCTCGACGATGCTCTATCCCGACGAGATCGTCGCCACCGACGAGCTGCGGGTGCCGACCACCGCCGACACCCGCCCGAGCGACCGTGAGCTCGACATGGCCGAGCGGCTCGTCGAGTCGCTCACCGTGGCGTTCGACCCGGCGAAGTACCACGACGACTACCGGGAGAAGGTGCTGGCCCTGATCGACGCCAAGGCCGCCGGCGAGGTCGTCGAGGCCCCCACCGCCCCCGCCCAGCCGGCCGAGATCCACGACCTGCTGGCCGCCCTCGAGGCCAGCCTGGCCGCCGCCGGTGAACGCCAGGCCGCGGCCGGCGAGCGGCAAGCGGCGTCGGCCTAGCGGGCCCGGCGCCGCCCGCTGCCATGGCGAAACCGCCGCCGGTGGAGGTGACCGTCGAGGGCCGCCACCTCAAGCTCTCCAACCTCGACAAGGTGCTGTGGCCGGCCGCCGGCTTCACCAAGGGCCAGATGGTCGACTACTACACGCGGGTGGCGGCGGTGATGGTGCCGCACGTGGTGGGCCGGGCGATCACCCGGACCCGCTGGCCCGACGGGGTCGACGGCCCCCACTTCTACGAGAAGGCGTGCCCCTCCTACGCCCCCGACTGGGTGCCCCGCGTCGAGATGGGCGACGTGACCTACTGCGGGGTCGACTCCACCGCCGCGCTGGTGTGGCTGGCCAACCTGGCCGCCATCGAGATCCACCCGACCCTCGCCGGGGCGCCCGACCTCGACCGGCCCCGCAGCGTGGTCTTCGACCTCGACCCCGGCGCCCCCGCCGACGTCGTCACCTGCGCCCGGGTCGCGCTGTTGCTGCGCGACGTGCTCGACCGCCTCGGCCTGCAGGCGTGGGTAAAGACCTCGGGCAGCAAGGGCCTCCAGCTCTACGTGCCCCTCAACACCCCGGTCGGCTACGACGCCACCCGGGGGTTCAGCAACGCCCTGGCCCGCCTGCTGGAACGGTCGCACCCCGACCTGGTGGTCACCAGCCAGGAGAAGCGGCTGCGGCCGGGCAAGGTGCTGATCGACTGGAGCCAGAACACCGCCTCCAAGACCACGGTGGCCGTCTACTCGTTGCGGGCACGCGAAGCACCCACGTGCTCGACGCCGGTGACCTGGGACGAGGTCGACCACGCCGCCAGCACGGGGGACGGCGGCGGGCTGCGCTTCGAGGCCGCCGCCGTGCTCGACCGGGTGGAACGCCTCGGTGACCTGATGGCGCCGGTGCTCACCGTCGAGCAGGAGCTGCCGGCCCTCTGAGGCGTCAGCGGCGGCCCGGGTCGGCGGCCCCCGGCGCCGCTCCCCGCTCCGCTGCCCGGGCCGACGATCACGGCCGGGCGCGGCAGACTCGGGGCGTGCCGACGAGGAGCCCCGCCGCCCGGGACCGCAGCTCGGGGTGGCTTCTGCTCGTCTACCGGGTGCCGTCGGAGCCCACCCGCCTCCGGGCCACGGTGTGGCGGCGGCTCAAGAGCCTGGGCGCCATCTACCTGCAGAGCGCGGCGGCGGCCCTGCCGGCGACCGCCGCCGGTGAGCGGGCGCTGCGCAAGCTGCGCCACGAGATCATCGAGCTCGGGGGCAGCGCCGTGCTGTTGCGCTGCGACGCCCTGGCGGGGGAGGAGGAGGTGGTGGCCGCCTTCCAGGCCGCACGCGACGACGAGTACGAGGAGATCGTCGATCGCGCCCGCGACTTCCTGGTGCAGGTCGACAAGGAGCACGCCGCCGACCACTTCACCTTCGCCGAGCTCGAGGAGAACGAGGTCGACCTCGTCAAGCTGCAGAACTGGCTGGCCAAGGTGCAGGCACGCGACACCTTCGGGTCGCCGGGCCGGCAGGCCGCCGTCGAGGCGCTCGCCGCCTGCGAGGCGTCGCTCGAGGGCTACGCCGGCCAGGTGTACGCCCGCGACGCCGACGCCCACTGAGGGCGGCCGCCCACAGCGGGGGTGCGCCGCGCCCGGGTCAGCGCCGGCTGGCGGCCACGGCGCGCCAGAGGCTGGCGCTGAGCAGCACGACGACCGCGCACGGCACCAGCCACCACGCCGGCACCGAGGTGCGGCTGAGGCCGTAGGTGGCGGCCAGGGCGATCACCACGCCGATCGCCACCCGCCAGTCGTCGCCGACCACGAAGTCGTACCAGAAGGCGCCGAACGCCCGCAGCCGGCGCATCACGCCTGCACCTCGGAGGCGACGGGGGCTGGCCGCCGGGCGGCCGGGGTGCCCTGCCGGCGCAGCCCGGCGGTGAGGGCGAGGCCGAGCACGGCGATGGCCGGCACCAGCACGAGGAGGGCGGCGTCGTTGCCCGGCCAGCGGGCCCCGGCGCCCTCGGCCCCCCAGAAGGTGCCGAAGGCGGTGAGCATGATGCCGACCACGAACTTCATGGTGTTCTCCGGCACCCGGGCGAGGGGCGCCCGCACGGCCACGCCGGCGGCGACCACGGCCACCACGGCGGCGACAGCGGCCAGCGCGGCGAGGGGGATGTCGTGCTGGTTGCTGCCGAAGGTCAAGGCGATGAAGGCGACCTCGAGCCCCTCGAGCACGACGCCCTTGAACGACAGGGTGAACGCGTACCAGTCCTGCACCACGCCCCGGCGCTCGGTGGCCGCGGCCCGGGCGGCGGCCACCTCGTCGAGGTAGATCTGGGCCTCGTCGTGGAGGGCCTTGTGGCCGCTGGCCCGCAGGATCGCCTTGCGCAGCCACTGGAGGCCGAAGACGAGGAGCAGCCCGCCGACCACCAGCCGCAGGCCGCGCAGCGGGACCGCCGACAGCGCCGGGCCGAGGGCGGCGATGACCACCGCCAGCACCACCAGGCCGGCGCCGACGCCGAGCAGCGCCGACCGCCAGTGGCGGGTGGTGCCGGCCGCCAGGACGATGGTCGTGGCCTCGACCGCTTCGACGGCGCAGGCGAGGAACACCGCCACGAACAACGCGCCTGCGTTCATCGATCTGCCTCCGGGCCACCGTGCGTCACGGCCGGCATTCTAACAGCTGTTACCTCGCCGACGCGCCGGTTGTGAACCTGCTCCGGGTACGCGCTGCAGCCGGCGGGGTCGACGGTGACCGACACGGCGCTGCCCCGCTCCCAGCGGTGGGGCGAGAACACGGCGGCCAGGGTGCCGGCCGGGCTGGTGACCACGTGGTCGTAGCCCCGGCCCCGGTAGGCGACGTCGACGACCGTGCCCGTGACGGCTGCGGCGGCCGCGCCCGCCGGCGCGCCCGCCCCGACGATGCCGGTCGCCGCCGGCCGGACCAGCAGCCTGACGGCCTGCCCGGGGTCGATGCGGTCGGCCGCCCGGGCCGACAGGGCCGCCCCCGCCACCTCGACGCTGACGCGGTCGGCCCCGGCCCCGGCCCCGACGCGGGCGCCCGCCGTGCCTGCCAGTTCGCCGGCGATGCCGGTGAAGCGGGCGACGAAGGGGGTGGCCGGCCGGTGGTAGATGTCTTCCGGCGTGCCCTCCTGCACGATGCGGCCGCGGTCGAGCACCACGACC
>DASTHS010000225.1:0-11108 GCA_035718085.1 Acidimicrobiales bacterium
GAGATGGCCGTCGCCGGTGGGGTCGGCGTGGTCGTCGACGAGGGGGCGGTCGCCGACCACGGCGGCCTCTTCGGCGAGGGGCCCTCCCGGGTGCTCGCCTGCGTCGCGCCCGACCGGGTGGCCGCCGTCGAGGCCCTGGTGGCCGCGACCGCCAGCGACCTGGAGGTCACCGCCATCGCCACCGCCGGGGGCGACCGCATCGTCGTGCCGGGGCTGGTCGACGTCGCCGTGGCCGACGCCGCCGCAGCCGGGCGGGCCGTGCTCGAGGGCCACCTCGGGCTCGGAGGCGGGGCCGGCTGAGCCCGGTGGCCGCCGACCTGCGGGCCGCCGCCCTCGACTCGCCGGAGGTGGCGCCGCTGCTGGCGGCCCTCCACGCCGACTACCTGGCCCGCTACGGGCCGAGCGACGAGATGGCCCTCGCCGTCCCGGCGGACTTCTCCCCGCCCGACGGCCTGTTCGTCGTCGTGGTCGACGCCGGGGTCACTGTGGCGGGCGGCGGGTTCCGCCGCCACGGGCCCGAGACCTGCGAGGTCAAGCGCATGTGGACCGCTCCCGGCTCCCGCCGCCGGGGCCTGGCGGGCACGGTGCTCGACGCCCTCGAGGCCGCGGCTGCCTCGGCCGGCTACCGCCGGCTGGTCCTCGAGACGGGCCCCGCCCAACCCGAGGCCGCCCGCCTGTACGCGGCCCGGGGGTACCGGCGCATCGAGCGGTTCGGCCCGTACCCCGAGGCGCTCGCCTTCGCCACCGAGCTGCCCCGACCCCCAGCGGCCTGCGACCCGTAGACTCGGCCCTCGTGGCAGTCGACGAAGACGGCAAGCCGAGGGAGGCGTGTGGGGTCTTCGGCGCCTACGCACCGGGCCGCAGCGTCGCCCACCTCACCTATGACGGGCTCTACGCCCTCCAGCACCGCGGGCAGGAGTCGGCGGGCATGGCCGTGAGCGACGGGGCCGAGGTGATGGTCGTCAAAGACATGGGCCTGGTCACCAACGTGTTCAACGAGTACAAGCTCGCCGGCCTCGAGGGCAGCCTGGCGATCGGCCACACCCGCTACTCGACCACGGGCAGCTCGACCTGGACCAACGCCCAGCCGATCTACCGGGTGGCGGGCGCCACGGCGTTCGCCCTCGGGCACAACGGCAACCTCACCAACACCCTGGCCCTGGCCGAGACGGCCGGGATGCTGCCCGGCATGATCACCAGCGACAGCGACGTCATCGGCGAGCTGCTCGGCCAGCACCTCGAGGGCGACCCGGGCGCCGACCTCGTCGACGCCCTGCACGCCGTGGCGCCGATGCTGGAGGGCGCCTTCTCGCTCGTGCTGCTCGACCGTTCGCGGGTGATCGCCCTCCGCGACCCGCACGGGTTCCGTCCGCTCTGCCTCGGCGCCCTCGACGACGGCGGCTGGCTGGTCGCCTCCGAGAGCCCGGCGCTCGACATCTGTGGCGCCCGCTTCGTGCGGGAGATCGAGCCGGGCGAGCTGGTGGTCATCGACGGCGACGGCCTGCGCAGCAGCCGACCGGCCTGGCGCCAGCCGGCCGCCGAGCCCAAGCTGTGCCTCTTCGAGTTCGTCTACCTGGCCCGGCCCGACAGCCGCCTCTACGGCCAGGAGGTGCACAGCGCCCGCATCCGGATGGGGGAGCTGCTGGCCGAGCAGGCCCCCGTCGCCGCCGACCTGGTCACCGGCGTGCCCGACTCGGGCATCCCCGCCGCCGAGGGCTACGCCCGCCGCTCGGGCATCCCCTTCGGCACGGGCCTGGTGAAGAACCGTTACATCGGCCGAACGTTCATCGTGCCCGACCAGGCGGCCCGGGCCAAGAGCGTCCGCCGCAAGCTGAACCCGCTCCGCGACGCCATCGAGGGGCGCCGGTTGGTGGTCGTCGACGACTCGATCGTGCGGGGCACCACCACCCGGGCGATGGTCACCATGCTCCGCGACGCCGGCGCCGCCGAGGTGCACCTGCGCATCTCGTCGCCGCCCTACCGCTGGCCGTGCTACTTCGGCCTCGACACCGGCACCCGCGACGAGCTGATCGCCGCCCGCCTCGACGTGGAGGAGATCCGCGCCTTCCTCGAGGCCGACAGCCTCGCCTACCTGTCGCTCGACGGCCTCCTCGAGGCCACGGGTGTGCCTGACGCCGGCTTCTGCGACGCCTGCCTCACCGGCCGCTACCCGGTCGAGCTGCCGGTGACCCTGTGCGCCACCCCGGCGCTCGGGTGAGCCGCCCCGTGACCGACGCCCCCCTCACCTACGCCGCCGCCGGCGTCGACATCGACGCCGCCGACCGCGCCGTCGACGCCATCCGCGACCTCGTGGCGTCGACCGCCGACCGGCCGGGGGCCATCGGGGCCATCGGCGGCTTCGGCGGCCTCTTCGAGCTGCCGGCCGGCTACACCCGCCCGGTGCTGGTGTCGTCGACCGACGGCGTCGGCACCAAGATGGCGGTGGCCACCGCCACCGGCCGGTTCGACACCATCGGCATCGACTTGGTGGCCATGTGCGTCGACGACCTGGTCTGCTGCGGCGCCACCCCGCTGGTCTTCCTCGACTACCAGCTCCTCGGTCGCATCGACCCCGCCCAGGTGCGCGAGGTCATGATCGGCATCGCCGCCGGCTGCCGCACCGCCGGCTGCACGATCGTCGGCGGCGAACTGGCCGAGCACCCCGGGCTCCTCGCCCCCGGCGAGCTCGACGTGGCCGGCTTCGCCGTCGGGGTGGTCGACCACGACCGCATCATCGACGGCCCCGCCCGGTGCCGCCCCGGCGACGCCCTGGTGGCCCTGCCATCCCCAGGCCTGCGCTCCAACGGCTACTCGCTGGCCCGCCGGGCGCTGCTCGAGCGCGCCGGGCTGCCCCTCGACGGGCCGGCGTGGCCGGGTGCCACGGCCAGCCTGGCCGACGAGCTGCTGCGCCCCTCGGTCATCTACGCCCCCGCCGTGCTCGCCCTCCTCGAGTTGCACGACGGCGTGCCGATGGTCGACGTGCACGCCGTGGCCCACATCACCGGCGGCGGCATCCCCGGCAACCTGCCCCGGGTGCTGCCCCCCACCCTCGACGCCGAGGTCGACCCGACCCGCTGGCGCCGCCCGCGCATCTTCGACGAGATCGCCGCCGCCGGCAGCGTCGACGAGGACGAGATGCGCCGGGTGTTCAACCTCGGGGTCGGCATGGTGCTGGTGGTGCCGCCCGAGGAGGTGGCCGAGGCCGTCGACATCCTGGCGGGCGCCGGGCACGAACCCACCGTGATCGGCCATCTGGTCGAGGGCAGCGGGACGGTGCGCTTCCTGCCCTGACGGTGCTCGACCGGCACCGACGGGAGGAACTAGTCAACTGTCCACGCGAAATGGCCCCTTCGGGCGATGGCGGGCAATCACCCCGCTCCGTATCGTCTCTCTCGAAACGGACACCCGGTCCGCAACCCCGAGAAGGAAGTCGATTCGAGATGGCTGACCAGACCCAGGCGGACGCCCTGCTCACCCCGGCCGAGGTGGCCGCCCTGTTCCGGGTGAACCCCAAGACCGTGACCCGCTGGGCCCGCGCCGGCAAGATCACCGCCATCCGCACCCTCGGCGGCCACCGCCGGTTCCGGGCCTCCGAGATCCGCCGCTGCCTCGAGCAGCTGGAGACCGACACCCTGGCCTGACCCCCGGTCACAGGAGGGGCCCACGGCCGGCGGCTCCGTGCCGCCGGCCGTGGCGCGCCCGGGGCCGGGCGGCGTGCGCAGCCCGACCGCGTACGCTCGACCGGTGGCCTCGTCTCCCGCTTCCGTCCGCCGCCCCTTCGGCTACGCCCGCGTCGCCATCGGCGCCGCCATGGCCGTCGCCCCCGGCCTGGTGGGCAAGCTGTGGTGGGACCGGGAGATCGGGCCGGCGGCGTCGGCCATCCTGCGTGGCATGGGGGCGCGTGACGCGGTGATCGGCGCTGGCACCGCCCTCGTCGGTGACGAGGCGTCGGTGGCCTGGCTGCGGGCCGGGGTGGTCGCCGACCTCGCCGACGCCACCGCCGCCGCCCTGGCCGGGTCGAGCCTCCCCACGTCGAAGCGGGCGGTCACCGTAGCCTTTGGGGCTGCCGGCGCCCTCGCCGGTGTGCTGATCGCTCGCGCCGCCCGGTGAGCGGCCTGCCCTCGGGCTTCTCCGCCACCACCGCCCGCATCGGGCTGCGCGACGAGGGCGCCGACTGCTGGGTCGGGGTCGGGCGGTCCGGCACGACCAGCGCGGCGGTGTACACCCGGAGCCGTTTCGCCGGCCCGAGCGTGGTCGTGTCCCGGCGCCACCGGGCGGCGCGCGCGGCGGTCGTCGTCGCCCGCAACGCCAACGTGGCCACCGGGCCCGAGGGCCTGGCCAACGCCGAGGAGGTGGTGGCCCTCGCCGCCCGGGCGGCCGGGTGCCGACCCGACGAGGTGCTGGTCGCGTCGACCGGCGTGATCGGGCGCCCCTACCCGATGCCAGAGGTGCGGGCCGCGCTTCGCGGGCTGGGCGACCGGGCGGGCTGGGCGGCCACCCCCCTCGACCTGGCCACCGCCATGATGACCACCGACACCCGGCCGAAGGTGGCCCGCCGCCAAGCGGGCGGCGCCGAGGTCGTCGGGGTGGCCAAGGGGGTGGGGATGATCGAGCCCGACATGGCCACCATGCTGGCGTTCGTCTTCACCGACGCCGAGGTCGACGCCGCCACCCTCGACGGCATCTGGCGGCGGGCGGTCGACCGCAGCTTCAACTGCCTGAGCATCGACACCGACACCTCCACGTCCGACACGGCGGCGATCTTCGCCAGCGGCGCCGCCGGGCCGGTCGCCCCCGGGCTGCTCGCCTCGGCCGTCGGCGAGGTGTGCACCGACCTCACCCTGCAGCTGGCCCGCGACGGTGAGGGCGCCACCAAGCTGCTCACCGTCACCGTGACCGGCGCCCGCGACGACGGTCAGGCCAAGCGGGTCGCCAAGTCGGTGCTCAACTCCCCGCTGGTCAAGACCGCCGTGCACGGCGCCGACCCGAACTGGGGACGGGTGGCGATGGCCGTCGGCAAGGTGCCCGACGACGACATCGACCCCGGCCGGGTCGTCATCCGCTTCGGGGCCGTCGAGACCTACCCGGCGCTGCTCGACGACGCGGGCCTCGCCGCCCTCGCCGCCGAGCTGCGCGCCGACCACGTCGAGGTCGGCGTCGACCTCGGCATCGCCGCCGGGGAGGCCACCGTCTACGGCTGCGACCTGTCGGCCGGCTACGTGCGGATCAACGCCGACTACACCACCTGACGTCCTCTCGGCCGCTGTGGTGAGCGGCGGGCGCGGTCGTAGCATTGGCGTCGATGCCACCCTCCTCGCCCATGGCCGGCACGGGCAGCGCGCACCACGACCTGGCCTCCGCCCTGACCGCCTGGTCGGTCGGCCCCTTCGGTGTCGCGGTCGCTCTCGCCGTGGTCGCCGCCGGCGTCTGGTACCTACGCGCCGCCACCCGGGTCCGGGCCAAGGGCCGCCACTGGGGACCCGGCCGCACCAGCGCCTTCCTGGCCGGGCTGCTCACCATCGAGCTGGCGCTCGGCTCGTTCGTGGCGACCTGGTCGATGGGTTCGTTCGCCTACCACATCTGGCAGCACCTGCTGCTCATGGTGGTGGCACCCCCGCTGCTCGCCCTCGGCGCCCCGTCGACCCTGCTGCTGCAGACGGCCCCGAAGCCCGTGCGCAGCGCCTGGCTCCGGGTGCTGCACTCCACCCCGTTCGCGGTGCTGACCCACCCCGTCGTGGTGTGGTTCCTCTACTACGGCGCCATGTTCGCCTTCTTCCTGAGCCCCGCCCTCGGCTTCGCCATGACCCACATGGACGTGATGGACCTCTGGAACATCGGGTTCTTCGTCGGCGCCGCCTGCTTCTGGTGGCCAATGGTCGGGCTCGACCCCATCCCCCGGTGGCGCATGGGCTACGGCATGCGGTTCATCAACTTGCTGATCGGGGTGCCGTTCGAGTCGTTCCTGGGCATCGCCCTGCTCACGCTGACGTCGCCCGTGGCCCCGATGTACACCCTCGACAGCACGCACCTGGGGGCCGGCATCCTCTGGGCCGCCACCGAGCTGTTCACCGTGGCTGCCCTGGTGCCCATCTTCGTGCAGTGGTCGCGTGCCGACACCCGCCAGGCGCGCCGAGACGACGCCCGCCTCGACGCCGCCGCCCTCGCCGGGACCGCACCGGTCGCGGCCGCGGAGGGCCCCGACCCGGCGCGCATGCGCGGCCTGGCCGCCACCTTCGCCGCCATCCGCCGGGAAGCCTGACTGCCGCGTCTCGGGTGGGCGCCCTCTCGGGTCCGACCCCGGTCCGGCCGGCCCGCCCCCGGCGCCTCGACACCCTGGTAACGGGGGCGTTACCCTCTCCGGGTGACCCTCGGCACCACTGTCAGCCCCGATGACGCCATCGCCCGGCTGTTCTTCACCGACGAAGGGCTCGCCGACCCGGTGCCGCTCTACCACCTCCTCCGGGAGACGGCGCCGGTGCACCACAGCGCCACCGGGGCGGTCTTCCTCAGCCGGTTCGACGACTGCGACCGCGTGCTGCGCGACAACCGGTTCGGCAAGGCGGCCGACCAGCGCGAGGGCGGCCTGATCCCCCAGGGCGACGAGGCGACGATCGCCTTCCGGGAGGAGCAGCGCAAGCGCATGGCCGCCAACCGGGGCGCGGCGCCGTCGATGCTCATGCTCGACCCCCCCGCCCACACCCGCCAGCGCCGGCTGGTGTCCCGTGCCTTCACCCCCAAGCGGGTCGAGCAGCTGCGGGCCAGCATCGCCGGCCTCGCGGACGCCGCCGTGGCTCGGCTGGCCGAGGCCCGCACGGGTGACCTGCTCGACCTGGTCGGCTTCCCGCTGCCGGTGGCGGTGATCGGCACCATGGTCGGCGTGCCCGAGGCCGACTGGGCCCGGTTCCGCAGCCTGGTCACCGCCAGCGCCGCCGGCCTCGAGCCTGGCGCCACGCTCGACGAGCTGAAGGCGGCGGAGGCCGCCGGCATGCAGGTCGGCGACTACTTCGTCGACCTCGTCGCCGAGCGGCGGGCCGAGCCGGCCGACGACCTGCTCTCCGACCTGATCGCCGTGGTCGACGACGGCGGCGACCGCCTCACCGACGGCGAGGTCATCGCCACCGCCACCCTGCTCTTCGGCGCCGGCTTCGAGACCACCACCAACCTGATCGGCAACGGGGTCGCCGCCCTGCTCAGCCACCCCGACCAGTGGCAGCTGATCGTCGACGACCCGTCGCTGATCGCCGGAGCCGTCGACGAGGTGCTGCGCTACGACTCGCCGGTGCAGCTCGACGTGCGCCGCGCCCTCGAGCCCGCCGACCTCCTCGGCGAACCCGTCGCCGACGGCCAGGCCGTCGTCACGCTGCTCGGCGCCGCCAACCACGACCCGGCCCGCTTCGGTGACCCCGACCGCCTCGACGTACGCCGCGACGACGGGCCGCCGCTCAGCTTCGCCGCCGGCATCCACCACTGCCTCGGCGCCAACCTGGCCCGGGTCGAGGGCCAGGAGGTGCTGCGCGCCCTGGTCGCCCGGTGCCCGACCCTGCGCCTCGACGGCGACCTGGTGCGCCGCCACCGCATGACCCTGCGCGGCTACACCGCCGTACCCGTCGCCTGCTGACCGTTCTCGGGGGAACGATGACCACGACCGACGCACCACCCATCGACAAGGCCGCCCTCAAGGCCAAGTACGCGGAGGAGCGGGCCAAGCGGCTGCGGCCCGACGGCAACGACCAGTACCGCCGGCTCGCCGGCGACCTGCTGCGCGACCCGCACACGCCGTTCACCGAGCGGCCGCCGGTCACCGACCACGTCACCGTCGCCTTCGTCGGCGCCGGCTTCGCCGGACTGGTCACCGGCGCCCGGCTGGCCCAGGCCGGCATCCGCGACGTGCGCCTCGTCGACCGGGCCGGCGACGTCGGCGGCACCTGGTACTGGAACCGCTACCCCGGCGCCCAGTGCGACACCGCCTCGCTGGTGTACATGCCGCTGCTCGAAGAGACCGGCCACATGCCGAGCGAGAAGTACGCCCACGGCCCCGAGCTGCTCGAGCACTGCCAGCGCATCGCCACCCAGTTCGGCCTGTACGAGCACGCCCTGTTCCACACCGACGTCACCAGCGTCGCCTGGGACGACACCGACCGGCGCTGGGTCATCGAGACGAACCGGGGCGACCGCTTCACCGCCGACCACGTGGCCATGGGCACCGGCCCCCTGCACGTGCCGAAGCTGCCCGACCTTCCCGACATCGAGACCTTCGAGGGCCACAGCTTCCACACCAGCCGGTGGGACTACGACTACACCGGCGGCGACCGCTTCGGCGCCCCCCTCACCGGGCTGGCCGACAAGCGGGTGGCCATCATCGGCACCGGCGCCACCGCCGTGCAGTGCATCCCGCACCTGGCCCGGTCGGCCCAGCG
Source organism: Acidimicrobiales bacterium (assembly GCA_035718085.1). Lineage (GTDB taxonomy): Bacteria > Actinomycetota > Acidimicrobiia > Acidimicrobiales > Palsa-688 > DASTHS01. Next base: position 8,418 of record DASTHS010000225.1, read on the forward strand.
GCTCTACGTGTTCCAGCGCACCCCGTCGTCGGTCGACGTGCGCGCCAACGCTTCGGTCGACCCCGACTGGTTCGCGACCATCGCCACCCCCGGCTGGCAGAAGCGGTGGCTGGCCAACTTCACCGCCAACCAGACCGGCGGCGACGCCGACGAAGACCTGGTGCAGGACGGCTGGACCGACCTGAGCCGCCGCATCCGCGAGCGCATCGCCGCCCTGGCGCCCGACCAGCGCGACCCCCTGAAGATGTGGGAGGCCTGGGAGGACAGCGACTTCGAGAAGATGGAGGAGATCCGCCGCCGGATCGACGCCGTCGTCACCGACCCCGACACCGCCTACCGGCTCAAGGCCTGGTACCGCCAGCTGTGCAAGCGGCCGTGCTTCCACGACGAGTACCTCGACGCCTTCAACGAGCCGGGGTGCGTGCTGGTCGACACCGACGGCCAGGGCGTCAGCCGCATCACCGAGCACGGCGTCGTGGTGGGGGAGACGGAGTACGAGGTCGACTGCATCATCTGGTCGACCGGCTTCGAGGTCGGCACCGACCACACCAGCCGCCGGGGCTTCGACGTCGCCGGCCGCGACGGGCGCCTGCTCAGCGAGCACTGGGCCGACGGCATGCGCAGCCTGCACGGCATCCACGTGCACGGCTTCCCGAACCTCTACGTGGTGCAGCCGAGCCAGGGCGCCAACCTCATCAGCAACGTGCCCCACAACCTCACCGAGTCGGGCGAGACCATCGCCGCGGTGGTGGCCCACGCCGTGCGGCACGGGTACCGGGAGGTCGAGGTCACCGCCGAGGCCGAGCAGGCGTGGCTCGACCTGCTGCTGTCGGGCCCGGGGCGCATGCTGGGGTCGGCCGACTGCACCCCCGGCTACTACAACAACGAGGGCCAGCCCCCCGGGCCGATGGCGCGCACCATGGTCGGCCACCCCCAGGGCGCCACCGCGTTCTTCGACCACATCGAGCGCTGGCGCACCGACGGCGAGTTCGCCGGCCTCGACCTGCGGCGCTAGACCGGGGGGCTGGGGTCCTCCTAGGGACGGCCGGCGGGCTGCGGCCCGGTCGGGCGCGCCGCCGGGCTGGGCGCGGCGACGCCGGACGGCGCGTCGACACCTTCCGCACCGGGGTCACCGTCGTCGTCGGCGTACACGGTGGTCGCCAGTGTGCCGAAGAGGGTGGTGGCGAAGAGCACGAGGGTGATGGCGTGCACGCCGGTGCAGTACTCGCAGAGGTTGTGCAGCGCCAGGAACTCGGCGTACATCAGCCACACCACCATGGCCACCCCGCCGGCGAGGGCGGCCATCCGCCCGGCGCGCAGCAGCCGCCACTGCGACCGCCACGCCCACGGCGTCTGCAGCGGCACCATGCCCACGAAGAACGCCAGGCCGAGCACCGCCACCGGCATGCCCAGGAATCGGCTGTAGCTGCTGGTGGTGACCTTGGCGCAGTTGACGAACCCCGTCGAGGGGCATGCCAGCACCGTCGCCGTGGTGAAGTGGGCGTAGGTCAGGTAGGCGGCGTCGGCGACCCCGAGGGCGCAGAGCACCAGCCCCGCCACCCACGGCCAGCGGGGCGTCGCGGCGGTGGCCCCGCCGTCGAGCTCCACGTCGTGCACGGCGGTCCCGGCGCTAGGCGCCGGCGGGCGGCTGGGTCAGGGGGGTGGGGAAGGCCTTGCAGGCGGCGCCGCCCACCGCGTCTTTGCCGCCGGTCAGCTTGCAGAGGTTCGACACCAGCACCCCGGCCTCGGCGGCGATGCTGCCGCCGACCTGGCTGCTCTGGTTGGCCACCTGGGACGCCACCGAGGAGAAGCTCTGGTGCTGCAGGGCCGTCTCGGCGGTCGAGTTGAAGCCCAGGCCGTCCTGCACGCTCGAGTTGGCCAGGTCGACGAAGGGGATGCCGCCCGCCGCACCGCTCGGCACGTAGGGCGCGTTGTCGAACTTGGAGAGCAGCGCCTGCTGCGCGGCCGTGGGGTTCTGCAGCGGCTTGCGGTCGACGGTCTGCATCTCGACGGAGGTGAAGCTCAGCAGGTCACTGGTGTAGCTCGAGCCGAGGAAGGTGAAGGTCGGGATGGCCGCCGGGTTGTCGTCGGCGGCCGACGCGATCGAGTGGAGGTTCGACCAGGTGCCGAACTTCGACATGGCCAGCACCATCGCCCACCGCTCACCGGCGCAGTAGGGGCAGTACTCGGCTCCCATGTAGAGCACCTCCGGCTTGCCGCCGGAGGTGAGGGCGGCGGGCGCCTGCTGCGAGCCGACCGCCACCGCGATCGGCAGGTTCGGTGCCTTCGTGGCCGAGCCGGCCTGGGCGGCGGCCATGACGTCGGGGGTCACCGACTCCACCGAGGTGAGGGTGGCCGCCGGCACCGGGGCGGCGGCCGACGCGCCGCTCGAGCTGCTCGACGACAGCCCGACCGCCACCACCACAGCGACGACGATCACCACCAGGCCGATGACCCCACCAGCGACGAGCTGGTTGCGCCGCCGGCGCCGGGCGCGGAAGCTGCTCTGCCGCCCCTTGCGGGCCTGGCCGCCCCGGGGCGGCACCTTCGACGCGGAGGCCCCCTTGCCGGTGCCGCTGCGCGGGGGGACGGCGGTGGGGTTGTCGGTGGTCACGGGGCGAGGGTAATCCAGCGCCCGGAACTCTCCCACGCGCGCCGCCCGTAGGCTGCGGGGGGTGCACACGCCCCCCC
>DASTHS010000226.1:0-9522 GCA_035718085.1 Acidimicrobiales bacterium
ACGTTGGGCGACATCGGCGTCGCCCCCGTCGGGTCGAGGGTAAGCAGGTAGCCGTCGGGGTCGAGCACGACGCCGGCGTCGGCCGCCCAGCCCTCGACCCGGGCCCGGTGGGTGGCGAGCACCGCCAATGTGACGTCGTCGACGCTGACCCGCCGCTCCCGGTGGGTCTTGGTCGGCCCGACCACCACGCCGTTGCCGGTGGCCGCCTGCTTCACGGCCCGGCGCACGTGCAGCACCAGCCGCTCGGCGTCGACGTCGCCCCAGCGCAGCCCGCACAGTTCGCCCCGCCGGCAGCCGGTGACCGCAGCCAGCATGATCGCCGCCCCGAGCACCGGGTTGGTCAGCTCGGCGGTGGCGAACAGCTGGCGCGCGGTCGCCACCTCGGGCACCGTCGAGCGGTAGCGGGCAGAGCTGGTCGACCCGTCGGGTGGTGAGCTTGGCCAGCTTCACCGTGCCGATCTCCTCGGTGAGCCGACGGGCCCGCTGCCGGTACGAGCGCACCGTGCCCGGCTGCAGCGTCGGCGTCACGTGCCCGAGCCACCGCTCGAGGTACTCGCCCACGGTGAGGGTGCCGCTGGTGGCCACCTCGCCCGCCTCGACCTTGGTGACCAGGCGGGCCAGCGCCGTCTCGGCCTCCCGCTTGGTGCCCTTGACGACCTGGCGCACCTGCCGGCCGGCCCGGCGGTCCCAGGCACGCAGGTACCCGGCGCCCGGCGCCCGCTCCTCGAGTGACCCCGTGCCCCGCACGGCGACCTCCCCGCTCGTTCTAGACAAACTCTAGACACGAGGCCCGGCGGTGGGGCAGGAACCCTGAGCCCGAGAGGAGAATCGAACTCCTGACCTACGCATTACGAGTGCGTTGCTCTGCCGTCTGAGCTACTCGGGCGTGCCGACCTCTAGGGGGTCGGCGCGCCGAGAGCCTAGCGTGGGCTCCCGCAGCGGCGAGCGCCGGCGGCCATCAGGTGATGCCGTCGCGGGTCTCGGGATAGGTCTCGGTGACCTGCCGGATCGTCCCCTTGGCCAGCATCTTGATCAGCTGCGGCCGGGGGATCGCCTTGAGCACTGCCTCGCTGGCACCGCCCTTGGTGAGGCCACCGGCGACCCACAGCGCCGAGTCGGCGCCCCACTCGGTGCCCTTGGCCATCTCGAGCGACACCTCGTCGTCGCCGGCGTCGATGGCGAGCTTCGGCTTGGGGATGATCCAGCGCACGAGCTGCTTGCGCGGGTTCCACTCCGTCTTCGACCAGTACTTGCCGGGGATGCCGAGCTCCTCCTCGATGGTCTCGATGCCGGCGCCGGCGTGGGCCTTGGCGTTCAGGGCGTTCGCCTCGTCGAGCGGGGCGACGAAGTTGGCGTCGACCCCCCAGCCCTTGAACCGCGGGTCGGTGATCTCGCCCTCGATCTTCTTGCTGGCCGACGGGTCGATGAACGCGTGCGCACCGTTGGCGAACTTGCCGAGGTGGGCGGCCACGGCCTCCGGCGCCAGCACCGACTCGGGAGGCGGGATGTTCGCCTTCGCCTTCGCCCGGGCGTGGATCGTGGCCACCTGCTGCTTGGTGCCTGCGAGCTTGTTGGCCTTGACGTAGTGCGCCACCGCAGCGCCGGGGTCCTCCCGGTACTTCCAGAAGAAGAAGGCGGTGGCGGGCGGCCACGGCACGTCGTTGGACCTGGCGTCGACGCCCTGCCCGGCGAGCCTCGCTGTCGTGGCCTCGTGGGCTTCAGCGCTGCGCCGCCGGTCGCCGGGGGTGACGCCTTCATCGGGGCCCTTCAGGCTCTTGTCGAAGAGGTAGCCGTCGCGGGCGTGGGCGAGGCGCCGGTCGTCGGCCTGGGCATCGACGTCACGCCAGCCCGGCGCCCGCTGCAACGTCGGGGGCGCCCGATGGGCGATCAGGTCGTTGACGGCCCGGTTGCCGATCGCCCGCTGCAACGACGTGAGGGTGCCCGACGCGAGCGGGCCTGCTGCTGAGGGCTGCCCGACCGCAGAGGTCACGGCCTGCGGGGCAGGCCGGGCGGCTCCATCGCCGGAGCGCGGCGCTTCGTGCTCGTGGAACACCCCATGCGCCATCGACCCACCCGCTCTCGGGCCGACTGGAGCGGCTCGGAGGCTCATCGTAGGGCGGAACCCCTCGTGAGGCACGAACACGAAGCGGTGCGGGGCGACCGGCAGCGCCCGGGTAGCCCGGCCTTTGCGGCTACCCGGGGGGCCGCCCCCGCCCCAGCCGGCCGAGCCGGGCGAACAGCCCCTGCAGAAGCAGCAGCTCGCCGGGGTTGTTGACCAGAGCGGCACCCGCCGCCTCGACGAGGGCGATGGCGGCGACGGCATCGGCCCGTGCGGTCGGTGATGCCCCGACGAGGCGGTCGCGATAGGCGGCGGCGAGGGTGGCCAACCCGGTGCGCACCTCGTCGGTGCGCTGCCTGCGCACCTCGCGCTTCTGCCGCTTGTCGAGCTCGTCGAGGCCGGCCTTGAGGCCCCCGCGGGTCGAGCGGCCCACCTTGCCGTTGACCTCGAGGCCGCGCGCGTTGCGCTCCTCGAGTGCGGCCACCTCGGACTCGTGCCGGGCGCGGAGGGGCCCGACCGACTCGTCGAGCAACCCGACGAGCTCGTCGGCCAGCACGGCGGCCGACCGGCCTCGGCCGTCGAGGCGGTCGGGCACCGCCCGCCACGCCGCCCGCCGGGCGGCGAAGCCGGGGTCGGCGGCGAGCAGCCGGGCCCGGTCGAGGCGGCCCCCGGCGGCGGCGGCCAGCTCCGCTGCCTCGTCGGGGCCGACCCCGTCGCGGACGAGGATCTCGGCGACGGCAGCCGGGCCCAGCGGGGAGAACTCCACCCGCACGCAGCGGCTGGCGATGGTCACCAGCTCAGGTGGCACCCACTCGGCGACGACGACGAACACGGCCGACGGCGGCGGCTCCTCGATCGTCTTGAGCAGGACCGGCCCGGCGTCGCGGACGAGGTGGAAGTCGGTGAGCACCAGCACCTTGCGGTCGCCCTCGACGGGGCTGCGGGCGGCCAGGCGGATGACCTCCGGCGCATCGCCCACCGAGATGGCCGCCCCCTCGCGCTCGACGACCACCACATCGGGGTGGGGGCCCGCCCGCACCCGACGGCAGGTGTCGCACGTGCCGTCGCCGCCGTGGGGGCAGAGCAGGGCGGCCGCGAAGTCGGTCGCCGCCGCCGCCCTCCCGGTGCCGGGCGGCCCGACGAAGAGGTAGGCGTGCACCGGGCGGGCCGCCGCCGCCCGTAGGGCGGCGACGGCGCGGGGCTGGCCGGGCACTTGGTCGAACAGCACGCCCCCATGGTGCCCGAGGCCGGTGACGCTCGGCCGCGCCCGACGGGGTGCGGCCGGCGCGCACCCGGGCCGGGCTATGCGGTGGCGCCCTGCCGACGGCGCCGCACCCGGTAGGCAGCGTAGGCGCCGACCAGCGGGAGGGCCACGACGAAGGGCGCCTCCGGGGTGCTGGGCGGCGGGGTGCCTGCCGCCAGTCCCGGGTCGGCGTCACTGCCCGGCTTGCCGTTCGCCGAGCACACCTCGCCGAGGGTGTAGTCGTACCCGGGTCCGCCGGTGTCGACCTGCTGCAGCGACCCGCCGACGTTCGGGTTGCCGATCTCCACGAAGGTGGTGCCGTACGGGCTGGCCAGCGCAGTCCCCGTGGTGGTGGCGCCGACGTTGGCGGCGCTCAGGGGCACGTAGATGTCGATCGTGCCGTCGGGGCCGGGGTTGAAGTCCCCGAAGTCGCCGGTGCCGGCGGCGTTGGTGTACTGGGTGCTGGTGCCGACCTTGGTCAGGGTGCCGTTGCCGTAGGTCACCGACGGGGTGCCGGTCGCACTGACCGTGGGGTCGACCTGGGCGCTGGCGAAGTAGGTGGTCGAGCCGACCGTCCAGAGCAGGTAGTACTGGTTGGCGGTGACCCCGTAGAGGGGGGCGCCGTTCGCCGACGGCGGCGCGGTCGACAGGTCCTTGAGGGTCAGGGTGGCCTCGAGGTAGTCGGTGCCCCCGGACGTCACCGGCTTGTGGTTGGCGTCGAGCTGCACCGTGTGGAGGTCGCCCTGCAGCAGGTCGAGCTGCGGGTTGGCGCCCTTGTTGCCCGAGGCGGTGCCTCCGGCGGTGAAGTCGTCGTCGCCGGCAGCGTCGGTGAACAGCGGGTAGCAGGCGGCCGTCGACGGCGATGCCGTCGACCCGGTGCTGCCACCGGTCGTGGTGCCGCCGGTGGCGGTGCCGCCGGTCGCTGGAGGCACCGCCGAGCTGGTCGGCGTGGTGTTGCCACCGTCGACGTCGACGAGCAGCTTCCCCACGTCCATGACGCCGAGGCCGGTCACCTCGTCGTAGCCGGGGCCGGTGGTGTAGAGGCCGTTGTTGTTGACGATCGTCTGGCCGTTGGTGACGTCGCCGACGTCGAAGAAGTCGCCGTTCGGGTCATAGGCACCTGGGCTGCTCTTGGCCGCAGCAGCGCGGTAGAGGGTGTAGTCGGCGAAGCCGTGGCCCACGTAGGCGCCGTTGAGCGTGTCGGCGGCGTCGGCGGCCTGCACGCGGGCCCACATGCCCATCGACAGCGGGCTGGCCAGCGAGGTGCCACCGCCTTCGGTGTCGGCGCCGCTGGCGACGATGTCGTAGCCGTTGGTGGCGACGTCACCCGACTGGGCGGCGATGTCGGGCACCGCCCGGCACGCCGCCGGCGGGGTCTGGCCGTCCTGCACGTAGGTGTTGCCGTCGGCCGGGTTGGTCACGCACGGCGGCGCCGCCGCGATCAGCCCACTGTCGGCCTGGTAGGCGGGCTGGGGGTAGGCCTGCGAGAACCCGCCGCCACTGAAGGTCCAGGCGTACTCGAGCGCCCGGCCGGTGATCGGCGTGTCGCCGCTCGAGGCGTTGGTGGTCGCGCCGGGCGTGCCGTAGAGCACGGTGCCGCCGACCGACACCACGTGGGGGCTGGACGCGGGGTACCCGGGCACGCCCGGCTGGACGGCCACGCCGTTGGTGTCGGCAGGAAGGTACGGGCAGCCCGAGCCGACGTCGCCGGAGCTGTTGAAGAGGGTCCGGCCGGTGTCGACCGCCTCTTGGAGGGCGGTGTCGAAGCCGTTCTGGAAGGTGAGGTCCTCCGAGAGCGGGTCGAGGGTCGTGTACGGGGTGCCGCTGACCGGGCTGGCCGGGCTGGCCGGGGCGACGCCCTCGCAGCCGTCGATCGACATGTTGGCCTGGAGGGCGCCGTCGGGCTGGTTGGTCCAGGCATCGATGGCGTTGACCAGCGACGTGTCGTCGAGGGCGCTGCCGAAGTAGAGGGTGAGCTTCGACGCGTCGGGGGCCATGCCCGTCGACGCCTGCATGTCGATGTCCCACTCCTCGTCGCCGCTGCTGTCGGAGTAGTTGGCGGCCGGCCCGTTGACGTGGTCGACGGTGACGGGGATGTGCGGGAGGCCGAACTCGTCCTCGAACTTGCCGAGGTCGTTGATGACCGTCGCCGTCTCACCCTCGCCGATCACCGCGAGCTGCTGGCCCTGGCCGAAGTCGGTGGTGCCGGGGCTCTTCGGGTCGCCGGTCGGCTGGTCGTAGGCCACCCACATGTCCTGCGGGGTGGTGGCCCCGACGCACGCCGCCGCGCAGATCTGCTGGGCGGTCCGGGGGGTGGCGCCGGATGCGGTGGTGAACTTCGTGGCGTCGTCGAGGCCGAGCACGCCGGCGACGCCGATGCCGGCTGGCACCGTCGGCGCGGTGGTGTTGGCGAAGAAGGTGCGGTTCCGGGTGGCGTAGGTGGCCAGGCCGGTCTTGAAGGTGGCCTCGACCTGGGCGGCGGTGCCCGAGAGCACGACCGCGTCGTGCATGGCGTCGATGCTCACCAGGTGCAGCCCATGGGCCGTGCCGAACGCGGCGGCCTGCGCCGCGGATCCCGCGGGGGCGCCGTAGGCGGCGGCGTATTGGTCGGTGGTGAGGAAGTGGTGGTATAGCGGGTCGCCCGGCGTGTAGAGGTGGGCTTCGAGCTGCGCGGCGGTCATGCCCTCGAAGCCCGACCCCGACGGGGTGAGGAGGAGGTCGACGGTCATCACCTTCGCCGGGTCGACGTCCCCGGTGCGGGTCGCCGACGACAAGCCGTGCACCACCTGGGTGGTGAGCACCTCGGTGGGGGCGGGTGCGGGAGCGGCCGACGCGCCGGCGGCGGCGATCGGGGCCGTGCCCACGGCGAGCGCGGGCAGGGCGGCGAGCAGGGCGAGCCTGCGCGGCGACGGTCGGGGCATGCGGCTCCTCGGCGGGGATGGGCGCGGTGCGGTCGACGGGAGGTTCGCCGCCGCCGCGCGCAACCCCTGCCGGGAGCGGCGACGCCGACGGTCCCCGCACCTCCTCCCGGCGGGGTGCGATCATCGGGCCCTCATCCCGGCCGCCGCCGGCAACCGAACCGGCGAGGCCGCCACAGAAGAGGAGCACGGTGCCCTACAAGACCCCAGCAGAGGTGGCGAGCGCCGCCGTCGCCAGCGGCGTGGCCAAAGCATCACTCGGCCCCGGCAAGCTGTTCGTGAGCAGCTTCCTGGCCGGCGCCTACATCGCGTTCGGTGGCCTGGTGGCCATCGCCACGACCTCCGGGCTCAAGCCGGCCACGTGGGGCTCCCTGCCCACCCTGGTGACCGGCGCCACGTTCAGCCTCGGCCTCATCCTGGTGGTGATCGCCGGCAGCGACCTCCTGACCGGCAACATGGCCGTGGTCACCATCGCCGTGCTGCGCCGGAAGGTCAGCCCGGCCTCGTGGGCCGCCAACCTCGGCTGGGTGATGGTCGGGAACCTGGTCGGCGCCCTGCTGGTGGCGTGGCTGCTCGCCTACAAGACGGGCGTCATCCCCGACCACCACGCCGGGGGCATCGTCTACGAGCGCATCGCCGCGATCGCCAAGGGCAAGGCGGTGACCGAGACCCACCTGCAGCAGTTCCTGCGGGCCATCGGGTGCAACTGGCTGGTGTGCCTCGCCGTGTGGCTCGGCCTCGCCGCCGAAGACATCGCCGGCAAGATCCTGGGCATCTTCTTCCCGATCCTGGCCTTCGTGGCCATCGGGTTCGACCACGTGGTGGCGAACATGTTCTTCCTGCCCCTCGCCATGTTCGACCACGTCCCCGGCATCACCGGCAGCCTGGTCGCCGCCAACCTGGGCTGGGCGCTGCTCGGCAACCTGGTCGGGGCCGCGGTGTTCGTGGCCGGCGCCTACCACTACCTCTACCTACAGGGCCAGCCCGACCAGCTGGCCGCCAACGTGCCGGTCGAGGGCGAGGCGCTCGACCGTCCGGCCCGCGCCCCCCGGCCGGGCCGCAGCCGCCGCCCGTAACAGCCCTCGGCGGCGCGCCCCGGGTCTGGCTCAGCTGGGCCCGGGGCGCGCCGCCACGGCGACCGCGACGGCGACCTCGTCGACCCCGCCGTCGCCGTCGACCACCCGCCAACGGTCGGGCTCGGCGGCGGCGAGCGCCTCGAAGCCCGCCGCCACCCGGTCGAAGAAGGCGTCCCCCTCCCCCTCCAGCCGGTCGGTCCGGCGCCCTCGCGCCGCCATGCGGCTGGCGGCGACCCCCGGCGACACGCGCAGGTAGATCACCCGGTCGGCGACCAGGCCACCGGTGGCCCAGGCCGACAGCTCGGCCAGCTCCTCGGGGGCGAACCCCCGGCCCCATCCCTGGTAGGCGAGGGTCGACCCGTCGAAGCGGTCGCACACCACGTCGCGCCCGGCGGCCAGCGCGGGGGCGATCACCTCGGTCACGTGCTGGGCGCGCGCCGCCAGCAGCAACAGCACCTCGGCTCGCGCCGCGAGGGGTGGCAGCGCCGGGTCGAGCAGCAGCGCCCGCATCGCCTCACCGGCGGGGGTGCCGCCCGGCTCGCGGGTCAGCACGGCGCCGAGGGCGCCGGCCAGCCGGGCGGCCTGGGTCGACTTGCCGCACCCCTCGCCGCCCTCGAGCACGATGAAGCGGCCGGGTGGCGGCGTCACCCCTCCGGTGGCGGCCCGCCCGCTCGGGGCCCGGCTGCCTTCCCGGTCGCCGACGACGTGCTCCCACCCTTGGCTGCAGCCTTCGCCGGGGCGCCTGCCGCCTTCTTGGTCGCTGCCTTCTTCGTGGTGCCGGCGGCCTTCCTGGTGGTGCTGGCCGCCTTCTTGGCCGGGGCCTTGCGGGCAGTCTTCTTCGCCGGGCCGGCGGCGCGACGGTCGGCCAGCAGCTCGTGCGCCCGTTCGGGGGTCAGGCCGTCGACGGTGTCGCCCTTGCGCAGCGACGCGTTGGTCGTCCCGTCGGTGACGTATGGGCCGAAGCGACCGTCCTTGAGCTGGATCACGGTCCCGGTCACCGGGTCGGGGCCGAGCTCGCGCAGTGGTGCGGTCGAGCGCTGCCCCCGCCGCTGGCGGGGCTGGGCGAACAGGGCCAGCGCCTGGTCGAGCGTGACGTCGAAGAGCTGCTGCTCGGACTCGAGGGAGCGGCTGTCGGCACCCTTCTTCAGGTACGGGCCGTACCGCCCGTTGGTCGCGACGATCTCCTCCCCGGAACCCGGGTCGGCGCCCACCACCCGCGGAAGCTGCAGCACCTTGAGGGCGTCCTCCAGCGTCACCGTCGAGGGGTCCATCGTGGACAGCAGCGACGCGGTGCGCGGCTTGCCCTCCACCTCGTCCGCCTCACCCACCTGGACGTAGGGCCCGTACCGCCCGGCCCGCACGATGACCGGCAGGCCCGACTCCGGGTCCTCGCCGACGACCCGGTCGCTGGACCCCACCGACAGCAGCTGCTCCGCCCGCTCGACGGTCAGCTCGTCCGGGGCGAGCTCCTCGGGCACCGACGCCCGCTCCCCGCCGCGCTCCACGTACGGGCCGTACCGGCCGACGCGGACCACGATCGCCCGGCCCTCGGCGTCCTCACCGATCGGGATGGAGTTGACCTCCCGGGCGTCGATCGCGCCGAGCTGGTCCGACACGAGGCGCTTGAGCCCGATGCCGTCGACGTGCACGCCGCCCAGGGGGGCGTTTCCCCGGACCGCCCCGTCACCGAGCGACGCTCCGTCCCCGCCGGCGGCGATCCCCGGGGCAACCGTGCCGAAGTAGAAGCGGGTCAGCCACGGGACCGACTCCTCTCCGCCCCGGGCGATCTCGTCGAGGTCCTCCTCCATCGCCGCGGTGAACCCGTAGTCGACCAGCCGGCCGAAGTGCTGCTCGAGCAGCGTGATGACCGCGAAGCTCGTCCACGACGGCACCAGCGCCGTCCCCTTCTTCCAGGCGTAGCCCCGGGACTGGATCGTCTCCATGATCGACGCGTACGTCGAGGGGCGACCCACGCCCAGCTCCTCCAGCGCCTTCACCAGCGACGCCTCGGGGTACCGGGCCGGCGGTGACGTCGTGTGCGACTCCGCCTCCATGGCGGCGGCATCGAGCCCGTCGCCCGCCGCCATCGACGGCAGCCGCACCTCCCGGTCTCCGAGCTCGGCGTCGGGGTCGTCCGACCCCTCGACGTAGGCCCGCAGGAACCCGGGGAAGGAGATCACCCGGCCGCTCGTGGAGAACTCCGCGTCCCGCCCGTCGGCGGCCTCC